>NZ_JBXUHX010000004.1:127657-223918 GCF_058148845.1 Pantoea sp. RCC30.1
TGGCCGATTTTAATCCGCGCTTTCACTTAGCAGATACACAAGGTGAATTCCTTCCTGTCATATCGTAGCAATACGCCCTGTTGAAAAAAAGTTTACGGCAAGAAGTCGTAAGTTTTCGCTTGCATCTGAAGAATTTCACGGTAAAAATACTTTACTGTTTTCCATGTCCATTTTGAATGTTCGGTAGGCTGATGAACATTAGCAATGAAATCACAAGTTATTTTTATAAAGGATTGTAATTCGTAAAACACAAGGAATTGAAATGAGCAAGCGAAGCGAAATTATCGACCCCAGCGAGTATAGAAAAGGGGTGACCGGATTAATGTATACAGAACTGGCTGGCTGGATAGACCTTGGTCATGCGCTGGGCGGAGACAGTACCAAAGCATTAGCTAAATTCAGTCGCGGAGAGGTGAGCCGTAAACCTTATTACCTGGTGCAGTATGAACAGCTTATGCGGACCGGTAAGTTCGGTACAGGCCGTTATATTCGCTGGAACATCAAGCGTGGCCGCTCACTACATGAGATACATAGCATTCTCCTTGCCATGCTTATGCGTACTGCTGTCTTATTTGAAAACTGGCAGGCTCAGTCATGGTTTAGTTGGTATACAGATAGTGGATTTAGTGGCGAAGACCTCGTGTCCGATCTTCTAGGCTTTTATGGCGTAGTTCGCCCTATGAATTATATAACTATGGTCCAGCCAGTCAGCAAAGAGGCTGCTTTAAGGCGCTGGGATCATTATGGCCCGATTGGTGATTACAAGAACAAAGGATTCAAACCTCTTCTATTTCCAGATCCGGCAATAAAAAACATTCCTCTGATCCCTTTTAAAGCTAATCTTCCCGATTTTATGACTACTATAAAGCCCTTTACCGATTTCAATTCTGATATTGTTCGCATCATCGATAACGCTTCTGTTCTGAATGAATATAGGGGCGTCCGTTTACCATGAGGAAAAAAATATACAGGATAGCAGGTGTTCTGATAGTTATGCTCCTGGTCATTGAGCTAACCACCTGTAGTATCCAGTCTAATGCTGAAGGGAGGGATGGGTATAATCAGAGCGACTTCTTTTTATATCAACTCATTACAAATACTGATATTAAAAAAGCTCCCCGAATTAGTAACGATTATTTTTTTAAGTACCAGGCTCGCAATGGTTCAGCAGCGGAACAGAGTACAATTATTTTTCGTAAGATTTCTGATCCATCAGCCCTGAAGCTTTATCTCACAAAGCTCGGTTATCACGTTGCAGGAAAAGAAAATGATAGCGAACGCTGGGAAAAAAATAGTTCGGCGGCATCCAGCTTCTACCTCTGGGTGAACAAAGAATTAAATGAAGTTGGTCTTTCAAAAGCCACATACTAAATAAGGATAATTTAGAAAAATAAAAGTTATAGAGTCTGTAAGTCATTCTGTTTAACTGCCACTCTGCCAAAGGTGATCGTTCAGGCGCTAGCTCTGGCGGAGACATCCAGCAAATGAAAATGCTTTTTTAACTGTGATTCTGATAAATCGCCGCAGCACATATCTTTGGCGCTGTAGTTGTCCATCCGGTTTTGCGTTTGAAAAAGAGTACAGGGAAACTGTGGTGGGGCTATAAGTACACATTTCTTATGTTATCGTCCATTGTGGTCTTCACTGGGGAAATACATGGTGAACGATCAGAGTCTAAGCATTGTACAGCCCTTGCCCCCTAATTTTTGCAGATTCCAGGCAGGGGGAGCTCGTACATTATTTTCTGTAATGACCGTTTCTCAGCAGGGACCATCCAGGCGGTAGCCGAATGCTATAACAAAGAAGCTTATCGCTATTTGTCACTCCCTCACTGGCATCGTCCCTTTATGCGAGACCGCCTGTATTGTCAGCCACTTCACCACAAACTGATCCAGCCTGTTCTGCCTGAATAGTACACGAAACAATCTGCCGTTTCGCTTACTAAGTGATCAGCTTCCCTTTTTTACCGATTAATGAAGAATATTTTGCTTAAGTCCATGGCAACTCCCGTGACCAAGCTATGATTTAACCATGATGTGCCACAGGTAACTCTTGTGCTTTCCGGATTAAATGGTTGTGGTACACGGCAAAAACACTTTTCCCACGGAATGGCCTGACTTCTTTGTCGTTGTACGTATGGCTCAATGAAGAGCAGCGCAGGTGAATCGCGACAGGCTATGTTGCGTTCATTTCGGCTGCCAATTATCACAGGAAGAAAGTCATGTCAGAGCTTCCCGATCGCGATGCGATCAATGCCCTTTTTGCGGGCAATTATGCTGACCCTTTTTCGCTACTAGGGATGCACCGAACTCAGCAAGGCCTTGAAGTCAGGGCATTGCTCCCCGAAGCGCTTGAAGTGTGGGTCATTGAAACCTCCACCGGGCGCAAACTGGCCCAGCTGGTGTGCGAAGATGCACGCGGCTTCTTCAGTGGCGTCATTCCACGCCGAAAAAACCCGTTCCGCTATCAACTGGCGGTGAACTGGCATGGCCAGCAAAACCTGATAGACGATGCCTATCGCTTTGGCCCGCTGCTGCAGGAGATGGATCTGTGGCTGCTGGCGGAAGGCACTCACCTGCGCCCTTACGAAACGCTGGGCGCGCATGGCGACGTCATTGATGGCGTCTTCGGCACCCGCTTCTGCGTCTGGGCACCTAATGCCCGTCGCGTGTCAGTGGTAGGCGATTTCAACTTCTGGGATGGCCGCCGTCATCCGATGCGTCTGCGACAGGAGCTGGGCATCTGGGAGCTGTTTGTGCCAGGTGCGGTCAACGGCCAGCTCTATAAATATGAAATGATCGACGCCAATGGCGAACTGCGCATCAAAGCGGACCCTTACGCCTTTGAGGCGCAGATGCGTCCGCAAACGGCATCGATGATCTGTGGTCTGCCGGAGCCGGTTGAGATGAAAGAGGAGCGCAAGGCCGCCAACGCCTTCGACGCACCTATCTCGATCTATGAAGTCCACCTGGGCTCCTGGCGTCGTCACACCGACAACAACTTCTGGCTGAGCTATAAAGAGCTGGCTGAACAGCTGGTGCCTTACGTCAAAGAGATGGGCTTTACTCATATCGAACTGCTGCCAATCAACGAACATCCGTTTGATGGCAGTTGGGGCTATCAGCCGCTGGGCATGTATGCGCCGACCCGCCGTTTCGGTACCCGTGACGAGTTTCGCGCCTTCATTGACGCAGCCCATGAAGCGGGCCTTAACGTCCTGCTCGACTGGGTGCCGGGCCACTTCCCCAGCGACGATTTCGGTCTTGCGAAGTATGACGGTACTGAACTCTATGAGCACAGCGACCCGCGTGAAGGCTTCCATCAGGACTGGAATACCCTGATCTACAACTTTGGTCGCCGGGAAGTGAGCAATTACCTCTCGGGCAACGCGCTCTACTGGACGGAGCGCTTTGGCATTGATGGCCTGCGCGTGGATGCGGTGGCGTCAATGATCTACCGGGACTACAGCCGCAGCGAAGGGGAGTGGGTGCCGAATCAGTACGGTGGCCGTGAAAACCTCGAAGCGATTGAGTTCCTGCGTCATACCAACCGCACGCTCGGCACCGTGGCGTCCGGTTCGGTGACAATGGCTGAAGAGTCTACGGATTATCCCGGCGTGACGCGTCCGACGGAAGGCGGCGGGCTGGGCTTCTGGTTCAAATGGAATCTGGGCTGGATGCACGACACCCTCGACTATATGAAGGTCGACCCTATCTACCGCAAGCACCATCACGATCTGATGAGCTTCGGCATGATGTACAACTACACCGAAAACTTTGTGCTGCCGCTTTCGCATGACGAAGTGGTGCACGGTAAGCGCTCAATCCTCGATCGTATGCCGGGCGACGCCTGGCAGAAGTTCGCCAATCTGCGTGCCTACTACGGCTGGATGTGGGGCTTCCCGGGCAAGAAACTGCTGTTTATGGGCAACGAATTCGCCCAGGGTCGCGAGTGGAACCACGACGTCAGCCTCGACTGGCATCTGCTGGAAGGGGGAGACAACTGGCACAACGGCGTTCACCGTCTGGTGCGCGATCTCAACCACACCTATCAGTACTACACGCCGCTGCATCAGCTCGACTTCGATCCGGCCGGCTTTGAGTGGCTGGTGGTAAATGATGCGGAGCACTCCGTGTTCGCCTTTGTGCGCCGTGACCGTGAAGGCAACGAAGTGATCGTGGTCAGTAATTTTACTCCGGTGCCGCGTCCGGGCTATCGCTTTGGCGTTAATCAGCCGGGCTACTGGCGTGAAGTGCTGAACACCGACCAGCATGAGTATCACGGCAGCGACGTACGCAACAATCGGGTGCATACCGATCAGCAGGAGAGCCACGGACGACCGCAGTCGCTGAGTCTTAATCTGCCGCCGCTGGCAACAGTATGGCTGGTGCGGGAGGCTGAATGACAATCACTGCCGGCGATCCCGAACCGCTTGGTGCCAGTTACGATGGCAAAGGCGTTAACTTCACCCTGTTTTCTCAGCATGCAGAGCGCGTAGAGCTCTGCCTGTTTGATGAGCAGGGCGCAGAACAGCGTCTTGACTTGCCTGGCCGCAGTGGGGATATCTGGCATGGTTATGTTCCGGTGTTAAAGCCGGGACAGCGCTACGGCTACCGGGTGCATGGTCCCTGGGCGCCGCAGCAGGGACACCGCTTTAATCCGGCGAAGCTGCTGGTTGATCCCTGCGCCCGCGCGGTTGAAGGCGATGTGCCTGATGATCCGCTGTTTCATGGCGGCGAAGCGCAGCCTGACCCGCATGACAACGCGGCGATTGCGCCGAAGTCTCTGGTAGTCGCGGAAGATTTTGACTGGCAGGGCGATGTCGCACCGCGCATTCCGTGGGGCAACACGGTGATTTATGAAGCCCACGTGCGCGGCCTGACGCAGCAGCATCCGGAAATTCCGGAAACGCTGCGCGGGAGTTACGCGGCGTTGGGCCATCCTGTTATGGTGAATTACCTGCGCAATCTGGGGATTACCACCCTTGAGCTGCTGCCGGTGGCCCATTTCGCCAGCGAACCGCGACTGTTGCAGCTCGGCCTGAGTAACTACTGGGGCTACAACCCTTTTGCGCTCTGGGCGGTGGATCCCCGTTACGCCTCTGGTCAGCCTGGCGTGACGCCATTGCAGGAGTTCCAGCAGGCGGTCAAAAACCTGCATGCTGCGGGTATTGAAGTGGTGCTGGATGTGGTGTTCAACCACACCGCCGAACTGGATGAGACTGGCCCGACGATCTCTATGTGCGGCATCGACAACGCCAGCTACTACTGGCTGGATGAGCAGGGCGATTATCAGAACTGGACCGGTTGCGGCAACACGCTGAATATTCACCATCCGCAGGTGATGGCGTGGGCCTTAGAGGCGCTGCGCTACTGGGTGCGGGTCTGCCACGTCGACGGCTTCCGCTTTGACCTCGCCCCGGTACTGGGCCGCACGCCCGACTACCAGCGTAATGCACCTTTTTTCGAAGCGATACGCGCTTGTCCGCTACTCTCTCAGGTTAAGCTGATCGCTGAACCCTGGGATATCGGCCCTGACGGCTATCAGGTTGGCCGTTTTCCGCCGCCGTTTGCCGAATGGAATGATAAGTTTCGCGACACCGCACGTCGTTACTGGCTGCACGGCGACGTAAGCAATGGCGACTTCGTCCGCCGTTTCGCCGCCTCCAGCGAACTCTACCAGCATGATGATCGGCCGCCACACGCCACGGTTAACCTGATCACCGCCCATGACGGCTTTACGCTATGGGATGTGGTGAGCTTCGAACGCAAACACAACGAAGCGAACGGAGAAGATAACCGTGATGGCCACGGCAATAACTACAGCCACAATCACGGCAAAGAAGGGCTGAACGTCAGCTTTGACGTGATTGAACGGCGCCGTCGCAGCGTGCGGGCACTGCTGACCACGCTGCTGCTGTCACAGGGCACGCCGATGCTGCTGGCTGGCGATGAGCGCGGCCACACGCAGCGCGGCAACAACAACGCCTATTGTCAGGACAACGCCCTGAGCTGGCTTGACTGGCAGGCGGATGAGAAGGGATTAGTCGGATTCACCGCAGCACTGATTGCTCTGCGCCAGCGCATTCCGGCGCTGACCGCAGATCGCTGGTGGCAGGACGGTGACGGCAATGTGCAGTGGCTCAATGCTGGTGGCCAGCCACTGCAACACGATGAATGGGCACAGGGGATGCACAGATTGCAGATCCTGCTGTCCGGCCGCTGGTTAATAACAATAAACGCCACGGATACGGTGAATGACATCGTGTTACCAGACGGAGAATGGCGTGCCCTTCCTCCTTTCGCCGGGGACGACAACCCCATCCTGCTAACTGTCTGGCATGGTCCCGCACACGGTGTGTGCGTGTTCCAAAAGCAATCATAAGGAGTCAGACATGGTTAAGTTAGATAGAACAGATCACCTGATGCTGGCCCGCCAGCTTCCTACACAGACGGTTGCTCTGATCCTCGCCGGCGGACGCGGTACACGCCTGGTCGATTTAACGGCCAAACGTGCCAAACCAGCGGTGCATTTCGGCGGCAAGTTCCGCATTATCGACTTTGCCCTCTCCAACTGCGTCAACTCCGGTATCCGACGGATTGGCGTGATTACCCAGTATCAGTCCCATACCCTGACTCAGCATATCCAGCGTGGATGGTCGATCTTCAATGAAGAGATGAATGAGTTTGTCGATTTGCTGCCAGCGCAGCAGCGATTTTCGACCGAACAGTGGTATCGCGGGACGGCCGATGCCGTGACGCAAAACCTTGATGTGATTCGCCGCTATCAGGCGCAGTACATCGTGATCCTTGCCGGGGACCACATTTATAAGATGGATTATTCACGCATGTTGCTGGATCACGTGGTCAACGAGGCGAAATGTACCATCGCCTGTTTACCGGTGCCGGTGCATGAAGCCACTGCGTTTGGCGTGATGGCGGTGGACGAAGAGAACATGGTGATCGACTTCGTGGAGAAACCCGCGAAACCACCTACCATGCCGGGTGATGACACCCAGGCGCTCGCCAGCATGGGGATCTACGTTTTCAACGCAGACTATCTCTATGAGCTGCTGGAAGAGGATTTGCAGACGCCAGGCTCTAACCATGACTTCGGCAAAGATATCCTGCCGAAAATCGTGGCAAGCGGCGAAGGCTATGCGCACTCCTTTGCGCTCTCCTGCGTGCAGAACGACGACAACGCGCCGCCTTACTGGCGCGACGTCGGGACGCTGGAAGCATACTGGCGCGCTAATCTCGATCTGGCATCGGTGATGCCGGAGCTGGATATGTATGACGTCACCTGGCCGATTCGTACCCACATGGAGCCGCTGCCGCCAGCCAAATTTGTTCAGGACCGTTCCGGCAGTCACGGGATGACCATGAACTCACTGGTGTCGGGCGGCTGCATCATCTCCGGTTCAGTCGTGGTCAACTCGGTGCTGTTTCCGCGCGTTCGCGTTAACTCGTTTTGCAATATAGATTCAACTGTACTGCTGCCTGATGTGGTAGTGGGCCGATCGTGTCGGCTGCGTCGCTGCGTCATTGATCGCGCCTGCGAGTTACCGGAAGGCATGGTTATTGGCGAAAACCCGGATGAAGACAGTCGCCGGTTTCACCGTTCGGATGAAGGCATCGTACTGGTAACCCGCGCCATGCTGGCCAGACTGGTCAAAGCGGGGCTGTAAGCGATAAGCGAAACTTACGCAATCGGCACGCGGAGCGTGTCGGATAACTTAATGAGGTCGAGGATGCAGGTTTTACATGTCTGTTCGGAACTTTTCCCGCTGCTAAAAACGGGCGGACTGGCTGATGTAGTCGGGGCATTACCTCAGGCACAAATTGCGGGCGGCACGGATACGCGGGTACTACTGCCCGCTTTTCCCGCATTGCGCAAAGGCATACCTGATCTCCAGGTAGTGACAGAGCGAGAGACATTTGCCGGTCATATACGTCTGTTATATGGTGAATTTAACGGTGTGGGCATCTATTTAATTGATGCTCCCGACCTCTACGATCGTCCCGGTAGTCCCTACCATGATGAGTCGCAGTTTGCGTATGTCGACAACTATCTGCGCTTTGCGCTGCTGGGCTGGGTCGGCTGTGAACTGGCATGCGGTATGGATTCCATGTGGCGTCCCGATATCGTGCATGCGCATGACTGGCACGCGGGTTTGACCTGCGCCTATCTGGAAGCGCGTGGCCGTCCGGCCAAATCGGTGTTTACCGTGCACAACCTGGCGTATCAGGGGCTGTTCATGGCGCACCATCTGGAAGAGATTGGCCTGCCGTGGTCGTTCTTTAACATGCATGGGCTGGAGTTCTTCGGTCAGATCTCCTTCCTGAAAGCGGGACTTTTTTACGCCGACCATATCACGGCGGTCAGCCCGACTTACGCCCATGAAATTACTTCTGCCGAATATGCTTACGGCATGGAAACTTTGCTGGCACAGCGGATGCGTGAAGGCCGTCTCAGCGGGATTCTCAACGGCGTGGATCCCTCTATCTGGGATCCCGCGCACGATTTGCTGCTGAGCGCGCGCTATAACCGCGACACGCTGGAAGCGAAAGCGGAGAACAAACGTCAGCTGCAGGTGGCGATGGGGCTGAAGGTGGATGATAAAGCGCCGGTGTTCTGCGTCATCAGCCGTCTGACCAAACAGAAAGGGCTGGACCTGGTGCTGGAGGCGCTGCCTGGCTTGCTGGCGCAGGGCGGACAGCTGGTGCTGCTGGGGCAGGGAGATGCCGAACTGCAGCAGGGATTCCTGGCGGCGGCGGCAGAGCATCCGGGCAGCGTGGGCGTGCAGATTGGCTATCACGAGGCATTCTCACACCGCATTGTCGGTGGCGCGGATGTGATCGTGGTGCCGAGTCGCTTTGAGCCCTGTGGTCTGACACAACTTTATGGCCTGAAGTATGGTACGTTGCCGTTAGTGCGCCGTACGGGCGGACTGGCCGATACCGTGAATGACAGCTCGTTAGAGAATCTGGCTGACGGTATCGCCAGTGGATTCAGTTTCGAAGATGCCAATGCCTGGTCGCTGTTGCGGGCCATCCGGCGCGCGTTTGTATTATGGTCTCGTCCTTCGCTATGGCGCTATGTTCAGCGCCAGGCGATGGCAATGGACTTTAGCTGGCAGGTGGCAGCAACAGCCTACCGTGATCTCTACCAACGTTTGATGTAACGGATTGGGAAAACTGGATATGAATGCACCTTTCACTTACGCTTCACCAACGTTGACGGTTGATGCCTTAAAGCATTCGATTGCCTACAAACTGATGTTTACCATCGGCAAAGATCCTTCTATCGCCAATAAGCACGAGTGGCTCAACGCCTCGCTGCTGGCGGTGCGCGACCGGATGGTGGAGCGCTGGCTGCGCTCGAGCCGTGCCCAGCTCTCTCAGGATGTTCGCCAGGTCTATTACCTGTCGATGGAGTTCCTGATGGGCCGCACGCTGGGAAATGCGCTGCTGGCGATGGGGATTTATGACGATCTCAACCAGGCGCTGGATGAGATGGGGCTGGATCTGGCCGAGCTGATGGAAGAGGAGAACGATCCAGGGCTGGGCAACGGCGGTCTCGGTCGACTTGCGGCCTGTTTCCTCGATTCGCTGGCGACGATGGGCATGCCGGGACGGGGCTACGGCATCCGGTATGATTACGGCATGTTCAAACAGAACATCGTGGAAGGTGAGCAGAAAGAGTCTCCGGATTACTGGCTTGAGTATGGTAATCCGTGGGAATTCCAGCGTTTCAATACCCGTTACAAAGTTCGTTTTGGCGGTCGCGTTCAGCACGAAGGCGCGAAAGTGCGCTGGCTGGAGACTGAAGAGATTCTGGCGATGGCTTATGACCAGATCATCCCGGGCTTCGACACCGACGCGACCAACACCCTGCGACTGTGGGGTGCCCAGGCCAGCAACGAAATCAACCTCGGTAAGTTCAACCAGGGTGATTACTTTGCGGCGGTTGAAGATAAAAACCACTCCGAAAACGTGTCGCGCGTGCTCTATCCGGATGACTCCACGTATTCAGGCCGTGAGCTGCGTCTGCGTCAGGAATATTTCCTGGTCTCCGCGACGGTGCAGGACATCCTGAATCGCCACTGGCGGATGCATCAAACCTGGGACAACCTGGCGGACAAAATCGCCATTCACCTCAACGATACCCATCCGGTGCTGGCGATCCCTGAACTGATGCGCCTGCTGATCGACGATCATAAATTTAGCTGGGACAGTGCCTTCGACGTCTGCTGTCAGGTCTTCTCCTATACCAACCATACGCTGATGACCGAAGCGCTGGAGACCTGGCCGGTCGATATGATCGGCAAGATCCTGCCGCGTCATCTCAGCATTATTTTTGAAATTAACGACTTCTTCCTTAAGACGATTCAGGATCACTACCCTGATGACCTGGATCTGCTGTCGCGCATTTCGATCATCGATGAGAACGATGGTCGCCGGATCCGTATGGGCTGGCTGGCAGTCGTCGTCAGCCATAAAGTGAATGGCGTGTCTGAGCTGCACTCTAATTTAATGGTGCAGTCGCTGTTTGCCGACTTCTCCCGTCTGTTCCCGGGCCGTTTCTGCAATAAAACCAACGGTGTTACGCCACGTCGCTGGCTGGCGCTGGCGAACCCGGCGCTGTCAGAGGTGCTGGATGAGGAGATCGGCCGCAACTGGCGCACCGATCTCAGCCAGCTGGGAGAGCTGAAAGCGCAGATCGATTATCCGGCGTTTATCGAAAAAGTGGCGGTCGCCAAGCATCAGAACAAACGTCGGCTGGCCGACTGGGTGGCGAAGAATCTGGACGTGGTGCTCGATCCGAACGCGTTGTTTGATGTGCAGATCAAGCGTATTCACGAGTACAAACGCCAGCTGCTCAACGTGCTGCATGTGATCACCCGATACAACCGTATCAAGGCCGATCCGCAGGCGGATTGGGTGCCACGCGTCAATATCTTTGCTGGTAAAGCGGCATCCGCCTATTACGTTGCCAAGCACATTATTCATCTGATCAACGATGTCGCGAATGTGATCAACAACGATCCACAGGTGAAGAACAAACTGAAAGTGGTCTTCATCCCGAACTACAGTGTGAGCCTGGCGCAGATCATTATCCCGGCGGCCGATCTCTCTGAGCAGATCTCGACCGCAGGGACGGAAGCGTCCGGCACCAGTAACATGAAGTTTGCACTGAACGGTGCGCTGACTATCGGTACGCTGGATGGCGCTAACGTTGAGATGCTGGATCACGTCGGTGAAGAGAACATCTTTATCTTCGGTAATACCACACCGCAGGTCGAAGCCCTGCGTAAAGGGGGCTATAACCCGCGTGACTATTACGAAGGGGATGAAGAGCTGCATCAGGTGCTGACCCAGATTGCTTCAGGTCTGTTCAGTCCGCAGGATCCGGGCCGCTACCGCAATCTGTTTGATTCACTGGTTAACTTCGGCGATCACTACCAGTTACTGGCGGATTATCGCAGCTATGTGGATACCCAGGATAAGGTGGATGCGCTCTACCGTAAACCGGATGAGTGGCAGCGCCGCGCGGCGAAAAACATCGCCGGAATGGGCTACTTCTCGTCGGACCGTACCATTCAGGAGTACGCCGATGAGATCTGGAATATCTCGCCGGTAAGACTGTAAGGCACGTGCAGTAAGCGGTTCTGACTTTCTACTGCGGCCGACGGATCGGCCGCACTCTCCGTTATTTTGCTCTCTCCCCAGCCCGCACACCTCCAGAAAATTCAGCCTCTTATCGTCTCAGCGCCCGTAAGTGCCCGTTGTGCGAACCAGATCATTACACCCTGGCTGAGAATCGCTACTATGCCTGAAAGCAAAACGACCCTACAGGCAACCGCAGCCCATGAGTGACAACATCAACCAGGAAATTACCTTCCGTAAGCTCAGCGTCTTCATGATGTTTATGAGCAAAGGGAATATCGCCCGCACGGCGGAAGCGCTGGAACTGAGCAGCGTCAGCGTGCATCGCGCACTGCACACGCTGGAAGAGGGCATCGACTGCCCGCTGTTTATCCACAAGGGCCGCAATCTGGTGCCGCTGCCTGCCGCCTGGACGCTGCTGGACTATTGCCGCGACGTGACCACCCTGATGGGCAAAGGTATTGAAGAGGCGCGCAAGGTAGCGGGCATCGGCGGAGGCCGCCTGCGGCTTGGCACGCTCTATTCGCTGACGCTTGAGACCATTCCCCGGCTGATCATGGGCATGAAGCTGCGCCGTCCCACGCTGGAGCTTGATCTCACCATGGGTTCGAATCAGATGCTGCTGAATATGCTGGAAGATGACGCGCTGGATGCGATTCTGATCGCCACTGATGATGGCGAACTCAGTGACGCGCATTTCGATGTGATTCCGCTGTTTGAAGACAGTATCTTTCTGGCCGCACCTGCCGGGGAAACGCAGAACGAAACCGGTCCGGTGGATCTGTGTGATTATGCCGATCGCGATTTTGTTTCACTGGCGGAGGGGTTTGCCACCTATGCCGGTTCGCAAGAGGCATTTCAGATTGCCGGATTTGAACCCCGCATCGTAACCCAGGTGAATGACATCTTCTCAATGATTAGTCTGGTGCAGGCGGGCGTTGGCCTGGCACTGATTCCGGGACGCATGAAGAAAGTCTATGAAAACAACATCCAGTTGCTGACGCTCGCGGAGCCTTATCAGATGCGTCAGCAGATCTCGATTGTCTATTCACATCGCCGGGAACGGGATAATGACCTGCTGGCGCTGGCGGCAGAAGGGCGGATGTATGCCCGCAGCCTTACTGACTCAGCCGTTTAGCCAGATGCAGCGCAACCTCGACGCTGTTGCGCTCCAGACAGATCGCTTCGCCCTGCCAGTTCGCCTGCAGCGTCAGACCAGTCAGCACATTGCCAGGCGGCATTTCAATCGCCAGTCGGGCATCGCGCTGATTAGCGGAAACAATCGCATCATTCCACTGCACCGTGCGCGCCATATTAAAGGCCAGATCGTCGGCAATCTTCTCCGGCTCCCAAATCACCCGTGCACTTGAACCGCTGAGATAAGCGCAATCGGGACGGGAAAGGATGACGGACTCAAAGGCGCGAGCCAGTTCGGCGGCGGGCTTATCCAGCAGCGCGCAGTGTGACGGCACGCTCACCGCGAGTTTAATCGCTTTACTGGCACCAGCATCCAGCGCCCTCTGCGCAACTACCGCCATATCCTCATCACGACCAGCAATCACAATCTGCGTTTCCGCATTTAGATTCGCGATGTAGGTGTTGCTGCGGGGCAGCAATTTCTCCAGCTGGCTCAGCGTTAAGCCAGTGATCGCGGTCAGGCCATATCCCTGTGGATACGCCTGCTCCATCAGATCGCCGCGCAGTGCAACCAGCCGCAGAGCGTCGCTGAAATCGAGCGCGCCGGCGATCACCGCAGCAGGAAACGCGCCAATCGACAGACCGCTGACGATATCTGGTTTCACTCCACGGCGGATCAACTCGCGCGCCCAGGCGACACCGGAAATCAGCAGGCAGAGCTGCACGGCACGTGTGTGGCGCAGCGCTTCAACGTTATCGAGCTGGTCAGTTTCGTCGCCCAGCACCGAACGCACGCGGCTTAATATCGCATCACCATCAGGCAGATGCTGCAGCATTCCGGCACGCTGGGTGCCCTGGCCAGGAAAGGTAAAGAGTATTTTCATGGATTCTCCCTGCTCCAGGGTGAAGCGGTCAGTATCGGTCCGGTGTCGGTTTTTAACAGCACGCGTCCCTCGCGCAACCATTCGTTCAGGGCAAACGCGCCAGACGGTGTTTCCACCTGGGTATCCACCCGGCAGCTCAGCGCGTCGGTCTCTGTTTGCCACCGTTGCAGCGCATCACGGGGCAGCGGCTGCGGGGCACGGATGATTAAATCCAGATCGCTGGTGGCATGCAGCGTGGGTCGCTGCGTCGCCAGCGCAAAACCGGTGCTGCCGGTAATGCCCCAGCACCACGGCCAGACGGTCTCGCTAAGCGCTATCGCCGCGCTAACCGGCGCATAAGCCGTAAAGGGCGACTCCAGCAGCAGCGTGCGTTCCGCCAGACTTTCTGGCGTCACCACCCGGATAATATCGGCTGGTGTGATCCAGCCGGCGGCACGCTGCTCGCGATGCTCACCGCGCACGCCAATCGGGATCAGGCCGGATTCACGGTGATCGCGCCGCACCACCACGGGCAGCCCGGGATGCCAGAACGGGCTGACCCAGCTTTCTTTGATCGTCGCTAACGCGCTGCTGTTTCGCAGCCAGAGCAGATCGTGGGGGCGCGGCGCACTCATATTACATTCCTGATGTCAGCGTAATGAACAACGGTAAAGATAAAATACAAAGAATCGAGCTTAACAGCAGCACGGCTTCAGCATCGGGTGACTGCACGCCAAAGCGGTTGCCGAACACCACGCCAAAGAAACCGGCCGACAACGCGATCATCAGGATAGCGGTGATCGCAACAGAACCGTTCAGTCCCAGCGCCAGTACCAGACCCCAGGCGATAAAGGGCTGAATCAGCAGTTTAGTCACCGTGCCGACGCCCACCACCGCGTTAAGTTTCAGTTTGCGTGCCGACAGGATGACACCGGTCAGGAAGAGTGCAGCGGCGGTGGCAGCCAGACCCAGCGGTTTGATTGCGGCCAGCACCAGATCAGGCATTTTAACGCCCAGCGCTGATAACACCACGCCAATCAACGGTCCCAGTACGATCGGTTTTTTCACTGAACGCCACATCAGAATCGGCAGCATTGTCAGGGTTGAACCGTGTTCGGTGCCGTCGGCAAACGCTTTTTCACGTTCCAGAATCAGCAGGCAAAGCGGTGTAAGCAGCACTGAACCACAGGCGATGGAGACCGCTACCGAGAGCGACGTGGCACCATTTTCACCCAGCACGCTGGCCAGAATGGGCAGGCCCAGCGCGGCGTAATTTGGCAGCGCCACAGTCAGTGTCAGCACAGCCGCATCCTGCGGTGACTTTTTGAAAACTTTTGTGGCCGTGAAATAGACCGCCCCATAGGTAATCCACATTGCGCCGGTAATCACAACAATCAGCGGCCATTGCGCCACGATGCCCGGCCAGGGTGTTTGCACAGTGGCACTGAACAGTGCGGCGGGCAGCGCAAAATCCATGACGAAAATATTCAGCAAAGAGACGTCTTTGTTGTTGACCATTCCGGCCTTACCGGCCCAGAAACCCAAAAGCATGATGACAAAAATCGGAGCAAGGGCATGAACAATTATATAAATCATAAATCACCTGTATTTAAGAAAGAATTTTCTGTTAACAGCGATGTTTATAATTCTGAACACGGCCACTGCCCCGGGGCGCACTTAGCGATGCGCCCCGTCAGACCGGTTTCGGCAGGTTTATTTTTTTATTTAATTACCAGGTTGCGCGCATACGCTCGCGAACCAGGGTGGAGCTGTGACGATTGGATGCGCCAAGGCGATTTTTCAGGGTGGGATCCTGACGCGCATCGCTAATGGCTTTCTGCAGGGCGATCTCTACCATTGCCACATCGGCGTCAGAGGGCGTATCGGGATTGGCCACGTTCAGCAGATCGGAGAGCAGACCCAGCGTGGCGAAGTTATTCACGTCATAGGCCATGGGGGGAATGGTCGCGGCCAGTTTCTCCAGCGCCTCCACGGAACGCAGCGTGATACGCGCGGCAGACTCTTTACCCATCGCGTGCACCAGCACACCCTGATCGTTGAGCGCAATCAGGCGGTTGGCCTGATAACCGTGCGCCAGGAAGGCACCAGACATCGCTTTGCCAACAATCAGTCCAATCACCGGATGACCCGCAAGGCGTGCTTTAGCATAAGCGCCTGCAGCCCCGGCCAGCGCCTGATGAATACCAAACGCCTCTTCGCGACGGCCATAGGCCTGACTCGGTACGTCGATCACTGCCACAATCGGGCGTTTCACGTCGCTGTTCTTGTCCTCTTCCAGCGTTTCATTCACCACTTTCGCCAGCGTCCAGCCTTCCAGCAGACCGACTTCGCCCCGCGCGGCACGCGGATAGTGGTTTTGTGCATCGGGCACCACGGCGATAAAGCGCACGCTTTCACCATTGAGCTGGCCGTCCGCCACCTGGACAGAGGCGCACAGGCCGCTGAGGCGCTGCGCATCAGGTGCAAGTTTTTCCAGCCAGATTGCACCGCGGCTGTTTGTCTGGGTCATTATTTATCCTCCCGGGCGAAAAGCTGTTTAATCTGCGCCGTATCCGCCTGCTGACGGGTGTCGAACTGTGTCAGACGTGGCAGGAAATCGGCATATTTATCGCTGCGGTGCTGCGCCGGAACGCCTTTGGCGATGAAGTCATTCATCGCACTCTTAACCGCATTGACGCCATCACCGACCAGCGCATCGACCAGGCCGCTGGCGTAGCGGATCTCACCGCCGGTCATGCTCCAGATGAACGGGCGATCACGCGAGTCATACTCTTCAATGCCCGCTTCCTGCTCAATCACCTGCGGACCATTCAGCCCCAGGCGTGCTTCACGCGTCACAATCAGATAGCTGCAAAGCGCAGCGGCGATGGACATCCCGCCAAAGCAGCCGACGGTACCGGCAACAATGCCGATAACCGGGGTATAGCGGCGCAGGTCGACAATCGCGGCATGAATATCGGCAATCGCCGCCAGCCCCAGATTGGCTTCCTGTAAACGCACGCCGCCGGTTTCCAGGCAAAGCACCGCCTGAGTGGGTATTCCGTTGCGGTTGTCTTCGGCTGCCAGTTCCAGCGCCGCCGCCATTTTCGCACCGGAGACTTCGCCCATGCTGCCACCCTGGAAGGTGCCTTCAATGGCGATAACGACCGCAGACTGACCGTTCAGCGTGCCGCGTGCTACCACCATGCCGTCATCTGACTGCGGCACCACGCCCTGAGGAGCCAGCCATGGCGACATGATGCCTTCGAAAGGATCCAGCAGTTCGCGATAGCTGCCGTCGTCCAGCAGTGCACGGGCGCGCTCACGGGCGCGTAATTCAATAAAACTGGCATCATTACGCATGGCTTACCTCCTCAAAAACCTGTTCGATGCGGATACGCGCCACGCCAGGTGTCGCCCCGAAATCGTGAATAATCAGCTTTCCGGCAGGCAGGCCGTTGGTTAAATTCAGGCGGTCAAACAGCGCCTTCCATCGGGCGTCGCTGTTATCCAGTGACGTGGTGATATCAATACTAAGCGTTTGTCCTTCAGTTGCGGTGTACAGCACTTCCATATCACCGGAACCAACGACGCCTGCCAGCGCTTTACCGCTGAGTGCGCGGTTAGCAGGGAAAGATAATGTGATGTGTTCCATAATGGCCTCTAGAAATAAGAATGTTCAGGTGAACAGACCCGATCGATAAACAGCGTCGCGGCCAGCAAATCGGCGGCCCCGCCAGGCGAAGCGTTGAGCGACAGCATGCGCTGATCGAGCTGCGCCAGCGCCTTCTGGCCGCCTGCTGTGCGACAGCCGCCAGATAGCAGCACGGCGCGTGCTCCCTGCTGCATCGTTTTCAATCCGGTCATACCGGCACGTGACAGCACGCAGGTATCGCTGAGCGAGGTCATGATCGCCATCAGCGCATCAAGGCGGGCTTCGCTTTCACTGGCACCTGTTGCACGACTTGCCAGCAGTTGTGGCAGCCCCAGCTTCATCACGTGAGGAAACGCCTGTTGCGCCTCTTCGCGTGCGCCGGGCACCCGATAGCGGTGCGTCGCTTTTAACCCTTTGCTGAACAGTTTTGGTGCTGCGCGGTCGGGCAGGCTGGCAAGCGCGGCTGCGGTGCGGGTTAGCTGGTCGGCACTGGCCGCGCCACCGTGCATGGCTGCAGCACTGACCAGCAGTCCCAGTGCCCAGATCGCACCCCGATGGGTGTTGACGCCGCCGGTTGCCGCCATCATCTGCTGTTCACCATCACGGCCCAGCCGACCCACCGTTTCACGCAGGGCAATATCAGCAGGGCGCAGCCAGCTGTGACGGGCCAGCGCCACAAAGGTCGGCACAAGGCTGTGAGCGGAACGCTCCATCAGCGCCAGTGACAGGTCCTGATGCGCGCCGTTTCCCCGACTGTCTACCAGACCCGGCTTGGGGCTGAGCCGTGCTTCATCGGTCAGACAATCGCGCGCAATCGTCGCCAGTTGGCTGGCCTGCGCCTCGGTTTGAGTCTGCGACAGAAGTTTCATTTACCAGCTCCGGAATTTTGCTGGTGGGTTATAAAGACCACCCGACCATTCCACCAGGTCAGAGACACTGCTGGCGGCGAGCAGCGAGCGTGTCGCATCTGAACGACGAATGCCCATATCTTCCGGATAGACCACTTTGCCGCTTTTACGCAGGGCTGCCACGCGCGCCGCATCGACACCAAGGCCGATATCGGTGATGCCGGCTACCGCAGCGACCATTGCACGGCGCTCTTCAAGGCTTTCCGCGCGATAGAGATAGGCAATACCCTCTTCGGTCAGCACGTGGGTGACGTCATCGCCATAGATCATCACGGGTGCCAGCGGCATACCGGTCGATTTCGCCACTTCAACCGCATCAAGTGTTTCAACAAAGGTCGGTTTGGCACCGGCCTGGAAGGTTTCCACCATCTGAACCACCAGTTTTTTACCGCGCTGCATCGGATCCGGTTCGGTGATCATATTCAGCCATGCAGGCGTGGCATGACGTCGGCCGTGCGGATCGTGGCCCATGTTAGGCGCACCGCCGAAACCGGAAAGGCGACCGCGGGTCACGGTTGAGGAGTTTGCCAGGCCATCGACCTGCAGGGTGGCGCCGATAAACATATCCACCGCATACTGACCTGCCAGCTGACAGAAGGCGCGGTTAGAGCGCATAGAGCCGTCGCTGCCGGTGAAGAAGATATCGGGACGGGCGCGAATGTACTCTTCCATGCCCAGCTCGCCACCGAAGCAGTGCACGCTCTCAACCCAGCCGCTTTCAATCGCCGGGATCAGCGTCGGATGCGGGTTAAGGGTCCAGTGCTTACAGATTTTGCCTTTCAGGCCGAGTTGTTCGCCGTAGGTGGGCAGCAGCAGTTCGATCGCGGCGGTGTTAAAACCGATACCGTGGTTAAGTGACTGCACCTGATGTTCGGCGTAAATGCCTTTAATCGCCATCATCGCCATCAGGATATGTTCCTGCTTAATCAGGCGCGGATCGCGGGTAAACAGCGGTTCGATAAAGAAAGGTTTATCGGCTACGACGATGTAATCGATCCAGGAGCCGGGAATATCGACGCGGGGCAGGTCGGTCTCGTCATCGACCAGTTCATTCACCTGGGCAATCACGATACCATCACGGAACGCGGCGGCTTCCACCAGGGCAGGCGTATCTTCAGTACTCGGGCCGGTGTAAAGGTTGCCTTTGCGGTCAGCTTTATAACCGGCAATCAGCGCGACGTTTGGACTCAGATCGACATAGAGGCGGGAATAGAGTTCGATATAGGTGTGGATCGCGCCGATTTCCAGCTGACCGTCCTGCAACAGCTGAGACATGCGCAGGCTCTGCGGACCGGAGAAAGAGAAGTCGAGTTTTCGGGCGATGCCTTTTTCAAAAATATCCAGATGCTCACTGCGGCCGACGCTGGGCATAATCATATGCAGGTCGTGAATCTTTGATGGATTCACTGCCGCCAGGGTGCGGGATAAAAAGTCCGCCTGCTTCTGGTTATTCCCTTCCAGTACCACCCGGTCGCCCGGTGCAATCAGTTTTTCAAATGCTTCTACAGCTCTTTCAGTAGGAATGACTTTGCCATCAACAGGGAAGGATGCCAGACGACGCGCTTTTTCACTGCGGCGCGTGTTCCATTCCCGGGCAGGCGTTTGGCCTGTGTTCATTTCAACCTCCTGATTAAAATAACGGTTGTTTCGTTTTTACTGAGGAAAGTTTGTGCTTTCTGATGACGTCGTTCAATTAAGCAAAAAGCCTGAACGTTAGATTTACAGTAACAATAGGATGTGAACGTTTTGATATGCGAAGCAGAAAGAGTTGAGTTTAGGCACTGACCAAAAATGTGATCGCATAAACGGATTTCTGTATAAAGAATGGTGTGAGCCTGGCATTTTTAATAAAAAGTACGTCGTACAAAAATAAACTCTGCTACACGCTGAAAGGAGCAACCTGTCGGATCAGCGTGCCGGATGCAGCGACCCGCTATCGCAGAGATAAAAAAAGCAGGCCGAAGCCTGCTTTCTGATTCTCTACTTAGGACAGTTTATGATGCCAGCGACAGGGCGGGTTTAGCTTTCGCTGCCAGCCACTCGGTGACTCGCGCCTGCTGCTCTTTGGTCAGCCACATGCCCTGCTTGGTACGACGCCAGATAGCATCATCCAGCTCACGAACCCACTCATGCTGCACCAGGTAGCGTAATTCTGCTTCGTAAAACTCGTGACCGAAGTTCTCACCCAGATCGTCCAGGCTTTTCGCGCCAGCGAGCAGGGTTTCAGTGCTGCTGCCGTAGGTGCGCGAGAAGTGGCACGCCATATTTTCACTGATAAACGGATAGCGACGACGCAGGCTGGCCGCGTAATCTTCACGGGTGCCGGAGATATTTCCGCCTGGCAACACGCAGTTCTTCGTCCATGCCGGGCCTGCGTTCGGGTAGTACTTCGCCAGTTTCTCCAGCGCATGTTCTGCCAGCTTACGGTAGGTGGTCAGCTTGCCGCCAAACACCGACAGCAGCGGAGCCTGACCATTATCGTCGCGCACATCCAGGGTGTAATCACGCGTGATCGCCTGCGGCGAATCGGATTCGTCATCACACAGCGGACGGACACCGGAATAGGACCAGACGATATCGTCAGCGGTCAGCTGCTTTTTAAAGTGTCCGTTGAACACTTTCAGCAGATAGTCGGTCTCGCTGTCATCAATATTGACGTTTTTCGGATCGCCTTTGTACTCGACGTCGGTGGTACCGATGATAGAGAACTCATCCATCCACGGGATGACAAACACGATGCGGTTATCTTCGTTCTGCAGGATGTAAGCCTGCTTTTCGGTATGAACGCGTGGTACCACGATGTGGCTGCCCTTGATCAGGCGAATACCGTAAGGCGATTTCAGCTTCAGGCTGTCGTCGAACAGCTGTTTGACCCACGGGCCGGCAGCATTGACCAGGCCTTTCGCCTGCCAGGTAAAGGTTTTACCGCTGTCGACATCTTCCGCTTCGACCTTCCACAGGCCGCCTTCACGCCAGGCGCGGGTCACGCGGGTGCGGGTACGCACTTCGCCGCCACGCTTCACCACTTCCTGCGCATTCAGTACTACCATACGTGCATCATCGACCCAGCAGTCTGAATATTCGAATCCGCGCGTGATTTCCGGCTTCAGGGCCGAATCCGCGCCGAAACGCAGACTTTTGCTGCCTGGCAGGCTGGTACGCTTGCCGAGGTGGTCATACATAAACAGGCCGGTGCGGATCATCCACGCCGGACGCAGATGCGGACGGTGCGGCAGACGGAAACGCATCGGGAACGCCAGATGCGGGGCCATTTTCAGCAGCACTTCACGTTCGGCCAGTGCTTCACTGACCAGACGGAATTCGTAATGTTCAAGGTAGCGCAAGCCGCCGTGAATAAGTTTTGAACTGGCAGAGGAGGTCGCGCAAGCCAGATCCCGCGCCTCCAGCATTAACACCGACAGTCCGCGTCCTGCAGCGTCTGCTGCAATGCCGGCACCGTTGATGCCGCCGCCGATCACGATCAGGTCTTTGGTTTCCACGTCATCTCCTCCGATGTTCGGAATAGTTCACTAATGTTCGTTTTCGAGCATAATCATAATCGCAAACCAACATTGACGCCAGCTTTTAACCAGGTAAAAACATTTTTGCGTGATATAGCTAACATTCTGCCCACCAAAAAAACGGATAGCCGTAACGATTGTCAGGTTATCGGCGTGGATTCTCGGGTTACACTACGCGCTATTGTGACGCTGTTATGAGAGATCCCATGGAAACGTTCGAATGTATTGATGTGCAGCAGGCGCAGTCGCGTCTGGCGCAGGGTGCGCTGCTGGTAGATATCCGCGATCCGCAAAGTTATGCCCTGGGCCATGCGGCGGGCGCGCTGCATCTGACCAACACCAACCTCAGCGATTTTGTTAGTGGTGCCGATCACAGCCTGCCGGTGCTGGTGATGTGCTATCACGGCAACAGCAGCAAAAGCGCGGCACAATATCTGCTGGGACAGGGCTTCAGCGCAGCCTACAGCATCGATGGCGGCTTTGATGCCTGGCGTGCCGCCTTCCCTCAGCAGGTTGCCCTCGGCAGTGAATAGATTGCTGCTCGTCACATGGAGAGTTACTGATGCGCATTACCCAATTTAATCAGCCGCGCATGGCGCAGGCGTTTGTTGACTACATGGCGACGCAGGGCATCACGCTGCGTATCGAGCATGAAAATCACTACGTCATCATGCTGGATGATGAGAGCAAGATTTCAGTGGTCGAAAACGAACTTCAGCAGTTTTTACACGACCCTAACCATCCGCGCTATCAGGCTGCCAGCTGGCACAGCGGCAAGACCGACAGCGGTCTGCGCTATGAGCGCAGCAATATCTGGGCGAACATCCGTGAGCGTGCCGGTCCGCTGACCATGATCCTGATGGTGCTCTGCATCGCGGTCTTTATTCTGATGCAGGTCATGGGCGATCAGGCCGTGATGGCGTGGCTTTCCTGGCCGGATACTGACCAGCATCTTCAGGTCTGGCGCTGGTTCAGCCATGCGCTGCTGCACTTCTCACTGCTGCACATCCTGTTTAATCTGATGTGGTGGTGGTATCTGGGCGGCGTGGTTGAGAAGCGTCTTGGCAGCGGCAAACTGTTCGTGATTATGCTGATCTCGGCGCTGTTGAGCGGCTGGCTGCAGGCGAAGTTCAGCGGCATCTGGTTTGGTGGTCTGTCGGGGGTGGTCTATGCCCTGATGGGTTACTGCTGGCTGCGCGGTGAGCGCGATCCCGACAGCGGCGTCTATCTTGAACGGGGATTGATCGGTTTTGCGGTGGTCTGGCTGGTGATCGGCTGGTTCGGCGTCTTTGGTCTGGCTATTGCCAACGCGGCGCACGTCGCCGGTCTGGTGGTCGGACTGGCGATGGCGCTGGTAGATACGCGTAACGTCACGCGTCGTTAGACAGATTTAGCGGGTTAACAGGAGAGGAACGTGAAGCAGACGCAACGTCATGACGCGATTATCGATTTAGTCCGTCGTCAGGGATATGTCAGTACTGAGGAGCTGGTGGATCATTTTGAGGTCAGCCCGCAAACCATTCGTCGCGATCTCAACGATCTGGCCGATCAGAACAAAATTCAGCGCCACCACGGCGGCGCGGCGCTTCCTTCCAGCTCTGAGAATACCGCCTGGCACGATCGTAAAATGATGTGGTCAGCGGAAAAAGCGCGGATTGCGCAGCGCGTTGCCAGCCAGATCCCGGATGGGGCCACGTTGTTTATCGACATCGGCACCACGCCGGAAGCGGTGGCGCATGCACTGCTCAACCACAGCGACTTACGCGTGGTGACAAACAACCTCAACGTCGCGATGCTGTTGATGAGCAAGCCTGATTTCCGGGTGATTATCGCGGGTGGTGAAGTGCGGACCCGCGATGGTGCGGTGATGGGAGAAGCGACACTCGACTTTATATCCCAGTTCCGGCTTGATTACGGCATTCTGGGGATCAGCGGCATCGACATGGATGGATCGCTGCTGGAGTTCGACTATCATGAAGTCCGCACCAAGCGTGCCATCATTGAAAATTCACGCTGCGTGATGCTGGTGGTGGATCACTCGAAGTTCGGCCGTAACGCTATGGTCAACCTCGGTAACATGAGTCTGCTGGACTATCTCTACACTGACAAAACGCCGCCTGCCAGCGTAATGAAGGTGATTGAGCAGCATGAGGTTCACCTCGAACTCTGTTGATTCCTGCGACGCCAGCCTCCCGGCTGGCGTTTTTCTTTGATTGTTGTCGCTTTTTCCCCCACTCACGTCTTAACTTAACGGTTGCTGGCACCCGGTTGCCAGCCCGTGCGCTTTCTATTTTTGCTTCACCTCATTGTGTAACAGAAGGGAGTGATATGCCGCAGCAAAAATTTAATAAAGCCCGTTTTAACGCCGCACTGACCCGCCAGTGGCAACAGTTGAGTCTCCACTCCGCCCAACAGATGACCTCGCACCAGGCGTGGCAGGCGGTCAGCGCGGCACTGGCAGAACTGCTGGACACCCAACCGGCACCGCGTCCGGCTAAGCAGCAGCGTCACGTTAATTACCTGTCGATGGAGTTTCTGATTGGTCGTCTGACCGGTAACAATCTGCTGAATCTCGGCTGGTATGACGAGGTCAAAGCGGCGCTGGCTGAGCAGCAGCTCGATTTAACGGAGCTGCTGGAGCAGGAAGTCGATCCGGCACTCGGCAACGGCGGCCTGGGGCGACTCGCCGCCTGCTACATGGATTCGATGGCAACGGTGGGGCAGTCCGCCACCGGCCACGGACTGAATTATCAGTACGGTCTGTTCCGCCAGTCTTTCGATGAGGGTAAGCAGATTGAAGCGCCCGATGACTGGCAGCGCGAACGCTATCCCTGGTTCCGCCACAACGCGGCGCTGGATGTTGAGGTCGCGATGGGCGGTCGGGTAGAAAAGCTGGAAAACGGCGGTGTACGCTGGCTTCCCGATTTTACGCTGCGCGGCGAGGCCTGGGATTTGCCGGTGACCGGCTACCGCAACGGCGTGACGCTGCCGCTGCGCCTGTGGCAGGCAGTGAGTGCGCATCCGTTTGATCTCACCGCCTTTAACGACGGCCACTTTCTGCAGGCGGAGCAGCCGGGCATTGAAGCGGCAAAACTGACCAAAGTGCTCTATCCCAATGACAACCATCAGGCCGGCAAGCGGCTGCGCCTGATGCAGCAATATTTCCAGTGCGCCTGTGCGGTGGCGGATATCCTGCGTCGTCACCATCTGGCGGGACGCAGCATTCACAGCCTGCCTGACTTTGAAGTGATTCAACTCAACGATACGCATCCCACCATCGCCATCCCGGAGATGCTGCGTGTGCTGCTGGATGAGCATCAGCTGAGCTGGGATGAGGCGTGGCAGATCACCAGCCGCTTGTTCGCTTACACCAACCACACGCTGATGCCGGAGGCGCTGGAGCGCTGGGATGAGAAGCTGATGCGCAGTCTGCTGCCGCGCCATATGCTGATCATCAAAGAGATCAATCAGCGTCTGAAAAAGCAGGTGAAGCAGCACTGGCCAGATGACAAAGCGATGTGGCACAAGCTGGCGGTCGTCGCGGACGGTCAGGTGCGGATGGCGAATCTCTGCGTCGTGAGCGGGTTCGCGGTCAACGGTGTTGCGGCACTGCACTCCAGCCTGGTGGTCAGCGATCTCTTCCCCGAATATCACCAACTCTGGCCGCAAAAATTCCACAACGTCACCAACGGTATAACACCGCGTCGCTGGCTGAAGCAGTGTAATCCGGCGCTGTCCGGACTGATTGATGAGACGCTGAAAACCGAGTGGGCCAATAATCTTGATGTGCTGAGCGGTCTTGAAAGTTACGCCGACGATCAGGCGTTTCGCCAACGCTATCGCAGCATCAAACAGCAGAACAAAGTGCAGCTCACGGAGTATATCGCCCGCCACACCGGCATCGTCGTGAACCCGGCCGCGCTGTTCGATGTGCAGATCAAGCGTCTGCATGAGTACAAGCGCCAGCACCTCAGCCTGCTGCATATCCTCTACTGCTATCAGAAGCTCTGCGATAACCCAGCGGATGTCACCTTCACGCCACGGGTGTTCCTGTTTGGGGCCAAAGCCGCGCCGGGTTACTACCTGGCCAAAAACATTATCTACGCTATCAACAAGGTCGCGGAGGTGGTGAACAACGATCCACGGGTCGGTGACCGACTCAAAGTGGTGTTCATCCCCGACTACCGCATCACCGTGGCTGAACTGATGATCCCGGCGGCCGATCTCTCCGAGCAGATCTCTACAGCCGGTTATGAAGCCTCCGGTACCGGCAACATGAAGCTGGCGCTGAACGGCGCGCTGACCATCGGCACGCTGGATGGTGCCAATGTCGAGATTGCCGAACAGGTGGGCGAGGAGAATATCTTTATCTTCGGGCACACCGTGGATGAGGTGAAGGCGCTCAAGGCGAAAGGCTACAACCCGAAAAAGGTGCGTAAGCAGAACAAGCCGCTGGACGATTTACTGAAATCGCTGGAGAAGGGCAAATTCAGCAACGGGGATAAACATGCGTTTGACCTGATGCTGGAGAGCCTGACTAAACATGGCGATCCCTGGCTGGTACTGGCCGATTTCCAGGCCTATATCGAGGCACAGCAACGGGTAGAAGCCCTGTGGCGTGACCCGGAAGGCTGGACTCGCGCCGCCATCCTCAATACGGCCCGAACCGGCATGTTCAGTTCGGACCGTTCCATTCGTGACTATCAGCAACGTATCTGGCAGGCACCGCGCTAAGGAGCAGCAATGAAGCAAAATTCACTCGATCAGGCCGCCCGTGCCGCGGGAATTTCACTGGATTACATCAACGTCAACGGCGAGAAAGAGGCGATCAGCGATGAGACTATACGCGCGCTGCTGGCAGTGATGGACGATCCGCAGGACGCCAAAAAATCACCGCTGCCGCCGGTCGCGGTGTTCAGCGGCAATGGCAAGCGGCTATTGACGCCACAGGGCAGCGGTGTCTACCGCTGGCAGCTGCAGACCGAAAAGGGCAAGCAGCTCAGCGGTGAGCTGACCGCCGGGGAGCCTTTTACGCTGCCTGGCCCACTAACGCAGGGTTATCACCAGCTGACGCTCAGCAAAGGCAAGAAGAGTTGGCAGACGCGGATTATCGTCGCGCCGCGCCGCTGCTATCTGCCGCCGGCGCTGGAAGCGGGAGAGAAACGCTGGGGTGCGCTGGTGCAGCTCTACACCGTGCGCTCTGAACAGAACTGGGGCATTGGCGACTTCGGCGACCTCGACCAGCTGCTGGTGCAACTGGCTAAGCGCGGCGGCGATTTCGTCGGGCTGAATCCGCTGCATGCGCTTTATCCCGCCAGCGCCGGTTTCGCCAGTCCGTACAGTCCATCATCACGCCGCTGGCTGAACGTGATTTATATCGACGTCAGTCAGGTGGCCGATTTTCAACAAAGCGCGGCGGCGCAGAAGTGGTGGAAAAGCGCCAAAACCCAGAAGGCGCTGACCAAAGCGCGTGAGGCGGAGCTGGTCGATTACAATGCCGTGATGGCGCTTAAGCTCGCTGCGCTGCGGCACGCCTGGGCCCACTTCCAGGCGCGTGACAGCCAGAGCGAAGAGCATCAATCCTGGACGGCCTTTGTGCATGAAGGCGGCGACAGCCTGCGTTATCAGGCTGCCTACGACGGCATCCAGCTGGAGCGGCAGGCGGATAAGACCCAGCAGGGCGGCTGGCCTGCGTGGCCGGAAGCGTGGCGCAACAGCCAGTTGCCCGAGGTGCAGCATTGGTGTGAGCAGCATGAAGAGGAGATCGCCTTCTGGCAATGGCTGCAATGGCTGGCGCAGCAGCAGTTCTCGGCCTGCTGGACGCACAGTCAGACACTGGGCATGAGCGTCGGTCTCTATCGTGACCTGGCGGTAGGCGTTGCGGAAGGCAGTGCAGAAACCTGGCATGACCCGGAGCTTTATCGCCTCAAGGCTTCTGTGGGTGCGCCACCTGACCGTCTCGGTCCGCTGGGGCAAAACTGGGGCTTACCACCAATGGACCCGCATGTGATGCAGGCGCGCGGCTATCAGCCGTTTATCGACATGCTGCGCGCCAACATGCGCGACTGCGGCGCGTTGCGCATCGACCATGTAATGTCGCTGCTGCGTCTGTGGTGGGTACCTGCCGGAGAGACGGCGGATAAAGGCGCTTATGTGGCTTATCCGGTTGACGATCTGCTGGGTATCCTGGCGCTGGAGAGCCACCGTCTGCGCTGTATGGTGATTGGCGAAGACCTCGGCACCGTGCCTCAGGAGATTGTCAGCCTGCTGCGTAAAAGCGGCGTCTTTTCATGGAAGGTGCTGTGGTTTGAGCAGGAGAAAGATCAGCGCTACCGCGCGCCGCAGGACTATCCACGTCAGTCAATCGCCAGCGCCAGTACCCATGATCTGCCGACGCTGACCGGTTTCTGGGAGCAGGGCGATCTGGAACTGGGGGAGAAGCTTGGTCTCTATCCGGGCGAGGCAGTGAAAGCGTTGCATCAGCAGCGCACCGCACAGAAGCAGGCGCTGCTGGATGCGCTGCATCATGCGGGTGCCTTACCGGCACGCAGCCAGAAGAAGGCGGAGAAGCTGATCATGACGCCTGCGCTGAACCGGGCGATCCATCGCTTCCTGGCAGACACCGATAGTGCGCTGCTTGGCCTGCAGCCTGAGGACTGGCTCGGCATGACCACGCCGGTCAACGTGCCGGGTACGGTAGATCAGTACCCTAACTGGCGACGCAAGCTGAGCAAAACCCTGGAGGAGATCTTTGCGGACAAGGAAGTGAATGCACTGCTGAAGGTGGTCAGCCAGCAACGGCAGTCAGGACAGAAAGTGCAGTAAAAATAGCGCGGCAGTCAGGCTGCCGCGCTTTATCATCAGTAGAACGAGTGTTCGCCGCGCTGATGCTCGGTAATATCCCGTACGCCTTTCAGTTCAGGGAAGGCAGCCAGCAGCTCTTTCTCAATACCATCTTTCAGGGTCACGTCGATCATCGAACAGCCGTTACAGCCGCCGCCAAACTGCAGAATGGCGTAGCCATCTTCAGTGATTTCCATCAGCGACACGCGACCGCCGTGGCCAGCCAGCTGTGGGTTGATCTGCGCCTGCAGCAGGTACTCAACGCGCTCAACCATTGGCGCATCATCAGAGACTTTACGCATCTTGGCGTTTGGCGCTTTCAGCGTCAGCTGCGAACCGAGGTTGTCGGTAACGAAGTCGATTTCCGCATCTTCCAGATAAGGTTTACTCAGTTCATCAACATACGCTGAAAGCTTCTCGAACTTCAATTCAGTATCGGTGGCTTCAACGGCATCGGGCGGACAGTAAGAGACGCCACACTCGGCTGTTGGCGTACCCGGGTTAATCACGAATACGCGAATCTGGGTGCCATCTTCTTGTTTGGATAGCAGTTTAGAAAAATGTTCCTGGGCAGAGTCAGTAATTCGGATCATGTCGATTGCTCAATAGTTGACTAATTTAGTTGGTTATAATACGCCCATCAATGACGCTCTACAAGGTACGGCACAGGCACCAGACCTGCACGCTGGCGGCACCCTGCGCCAGTAACAGACGACTGATTTCATCTACGGTACTGCCGGTAGTAATAACGTCATCCAGCAGGGCGATATGGCGTCCTTTAACCGCCATTTCAAGGCCGAAAGCACCACGTAAGTTGCTGCGGCGCTGGCGGGCGCTGAGCTTATGCTGCAGTGCGCCCCCGCGCTTGCGGGAAAGCCCTTCACGCCACTCACATCCCAGCCAGTGCGCCAGCGGTGCGGCCAGCAATACCGTCTGATTGAAGCCGCGTTGCCAGCGTCGTCGCTGATGCAGCGGAACCGGCAGCAGCAGATCGGGACGCGCCACCGTACCGTGCCGGTAAACATTAAGCCAGCTTAGCAAAATCAGCCGCGCCAGCATCACCCTGAGTGCGGTTATGTGAGAAAATTTCAGCTGATTAACCCACTGACTAAACGGCGGGCAATAGTCATTGACGCAGACCAGCGCCTGCCAGGCGGGCGGTTTAAGCTGGCAGCGGCCACAGGCGACTTTTGCTGAACCTGCCGGCAATCCGCAGCGCGGACAGAGCAGCGGTAACGGCGGTAATCTGCGTAAACATAAGCTGCAGATGCCATGACGGGCTATCCGCAACGGCATCCGGCATAGCCAACACAGGGCGGGCATTGCTAGCATAGCGACCTCCTTATTAATTTTCGGGATAGTAACTGATGACGTCGCTCTACTGGCACACCTGCGGACAGGGAAAACGCGATCTTGTGCTGCTGCACGGATGGGGACTGAATGCCGAAGTCTGGCAAAGCATTATTCCGCGACTCAGCGCGCACTATCGCCTGCATCTGGTCGATCTGCCCGGCTATGGCCGCAGCCAGAACTTTGGTGCGCTGACGCTGGAGCAGATGGCAGAACAGTTGCTGCCTGCGCTGCCACCGCAGGCGATTGTGGTGGGCTGGTCGCTGGGTGGACTGGTGGCGACGCAGCTTGCGCTGACCGCGCCAGAAAAGCTGGGTGCACTGATCACCGTCGCCTCGTCGCCCTGTTTCACCGCCACAGAGAGCTGGCCCGGCATTAAACCCGAGACGCTGCAGAACTTTCAGCAGATGCTCAGCAACGATTTCCAGCGCACGGTGGAGCGCTTTCTGGCGCTACAGACGCTGGGTACCGAAACGGCTCGCGCCGATGCGCGTCAGCTGAAAGAGGTGGTGCTGTCACAGCCAATGCCGGAAGTGGCAGTGCTGGATGGCGGGCTGGAGATTCTGCGCCAGGTCGATCTGCGCGACGCGTTACCGCAGATTACATTGCCGTTCCTGCGACTGTATGGCGCGTTAGATGGCCTGGTGCCGCGCCGGATTGCTGCGGAGATTGATGAAATGTTGCCAGCCTCGCCCTCAGTGGTTATCGAAAAAGCCGCACATGCGCCTTTTATTTCCCATCCTGAGAGCTTTTACCAGCATATTGCTAATTTTATCAGTAATCTGCCGGGATAATGACGCTTTGAACTGGCAAAATCGCAGACAGCAGCAATACTTCTCTCTGTGAGCGAGGCCGTTGCAATTTTATGTGATTAGTCATGGAAATGACTATGCCGTTCCATACTGCCTTACGCGTTTAGCGGCTGCTTACATCTCACAATGGATCATGAATGAGGGTAAACATAATGAAGGTTTTTAAATGGGTTGTGGCTTCAATGATGATGGGCGCGATTTCATTTTCTGCGATGGCAGCGAAAGAAGTCACCAAAGAAGAAGTTAAGACAATGAACCTGCAGAAGATCGGCACTGTTAACACCACGGCGGAAACCACCTCGCCAATGGATGCTAAAAAAGTGCTATCGCAGCTCGCTGACGAAAAAGGCGGTAAATACTACCTGGTGATCGCCGGTCGCGAACACGGTAAATTCAGCGCAACGGCTGAAGTCTACAAGTAATTAACGTAGCCACATGAACTGCCAGGCATCCAGCTTAACCGGCTGGGTGCCATCAATTTTCTCTCCGCTCACCACATCCTGCAACGTATGCGCCACCGGTAATTGCGTTTCCACTGACCGCCCACTGAGATTAAACACGCACAGCAGCCCGTCACCGCTTTCAGGCTGATGACGTCTGAGCACCAGCACGGCGTTTTCGCTGTCATACAGCGTCATCGGATTATCGGGATGAAACGCAGGCTGGCGACGACGCAGCTGGATCAGCTGGCCGAGCCGGGTATAAATCTGCTGCCTCAGCCAGTCACCGCCCGCCAGCGCCGCCTCAATCTGCTGCAAATCATACTTCTGACGGTTAATTGCCCGGTTGTGTCCGGCGGCCCGTACACCATCGTAATGGTTACGACCGCCCAGAATGCTCTGGATATAGATGGCAGGCACGCCAGGAAAGACCAGCAGAATCGCATGGGCCAGCAAAAAGCGTTTCAGCCGCGTGGCGTCGTCGTCGTCTTCACTGTTCAGCGCATCCAGGAAAGTGACGTTGATTTCATAGGGGCTGGTGGTGCCGTCAGGATTGTTTTTATAGGAGACCAGCGCGCCTTCCAGCGCCAGGTCGCGCACCAGCGCCACAATCTCCACTTCAGACAAAATGCCGCGCGCCGGATTAAGTCCGATGCCATCGTGTGACGCCAGGAAATTGAAGAAGGTGGTGTCGTTACTGCTGAGATCCAGTGAGCTGGCCCACTGCCTCAGCGCACGCGCCGATCCGGTGTGAATCGCATGCAGCACCAGCGGCGGCAGTGAAAACTGATAGACCATCTGCGCCTCATCATGCCCATTGCCCAGATAGCTGATGTTGTCCTGATGCGGCACGTTAGTCTCGGTGATAATCACCGTGCCCGGCGCAACGTGGTCGGCAATGGCGCGAAATAGCTTCACCAGCTGGTGGGTTTTTTCCAGATGAATACAGCGCGTGCCGGGCGTTTTCCACATATAGCCGACCGCATCGAGGCGCACATAATCAGCGCCGCGTATCAGGTAGTCGAGCAGCACGTTGACCATGCGCAGCAACACTTCAGGATTGGCAAAGTTAAGGTCAATCTGGTCGGCGCTGAAGGTGGTCCAGATAAAGCGGGTATCGCCATCCGCCATTTTAAACGGCGTCAGCAGCGGCGAGGTGCGCGGGCGTGTCACGGCGCTGAGATCGGTAGCGGGCGGCATGCTGATAAAGAAATCGTCCCAGCCGGGATCCTGCGCCAGGAAGTGGCTGAACCAGGCACTCTTAGCCGACATATGGTTGCAGACAAAGTCGAACATCAGCCGGGTTTCCTGATGCAGACGCGCAATATCCTGCCAGTCTCCGCACAGCGGATCGACCTGATGGTAATCAATCACCGAAAAGCCGTCGTCGGAAGACCAGGGGAAAAAGGGCAGCAGGTGAACCAGCGGAAAGGTGGATTGCAGGTGCTGCTGATAGAACCGGGAAAAGGTGCTAAGCGTCGGTTTACCGGCTTCCCGAAACTGATCGGCGTAGGTGATCAGCACCACATCCTGCTCATCCCAGTGGGCCTTGCGCGGCAGCTTGATCGCCTCGCGGGCTTTGGCGATGTCAGCCAGCAGGCGCGCAAAGGTCGCCTCCGGAAATGTGCCAGCATAAATCTTATCAATCAGATCGGTGATCATTTCCATCGTGAATTGGGTGCCACAGCAGGTGTTGTTTTTATGACAGGCGTCTTTTTAGCGTAGCGCGATGATGGAGATTTTCAACCGGGGAGGAGGACGTGAAGAGGGGGCCACATCTGGCCCCCTGAAAAGCTTAGCGTTTTTTACCTAAAGCGGCGGCCAGCGCATCACCCATCGCACTGTTACCCGCCGATGAGCTGACCGGACGCGGACGGCCTTTACCGGCAGCCGGACGTTTCTCTTCGCGCGGCGCGGCGTTCTTCGCGCCACCCCGTGCATTGCCTTCGCCTGGCTGCTCATCAAGACGCATGGTCAGGGCAATACGTTTGCGCTGGAGATCGACTTCCATCACTTTCACTTTGACGATATCGCCCGCTTTCACCACCTGATGGGGATCTTCCACAAAGCGATCAGAGAGCGAGGAGATATGCACCAGGCCATCCTGATGGACGCCGATATCCACAAACGCACCGAAGTTAGTGACGTTGGTGACTGCACCTTCAAGGATCATGCCCGGCGTCAGATCGTTCAGTGTTTCGACGCCTTCCGCGAACTGCGCAGTCTTAAACTCAGGACGCGGATCGCGGCCCGGCTTCTCCAGCTCTTTCATGATGTCGGTGACGGTCGGCAGACCAAAACGTTCATCAATGAAATCGCGGGGGCTGAGATTACGCAGGCTGCCAGAATTACCCATCAGATCGCTCAGAGCCTGCTCGGTGGCGGCCAGAATACGTTCTACAACCGGGTAGGCTTCCGGGTGAACGGTCGAGGCATCCAGCGGGTTATCGCCGTGGTTGATGCGCAGGAAGCCCGCACACTGCTCAAAGGCTTTTGGCCCAAGACGGCTTACTTTCAGCAACTGCTGACGGTTCTGGAAGCGGCCATTCTCATCACGCCAGCCGACAATGTTCTGCGCCATCATGCGCGTCAGGCCCGCGACGCGGGTCAGCAGCGGCACCGAGGCGGTGTTGAGGTCAACGCCGACAGCGTTCACGCAATCCTCTACTACAGCGTCGAGTTTCTTCGCCAGCTGGCTCTGACTGACATCATGCTGATACTGACCGACCCCGATCGATTTCGGGTCGATTTTCACCAGCTCAGCCAGCGGATCCTGCAGACGACGGGCAATCGACACCGCGCCACGCAGTGAGACATCGAGATCCGGGAACTCCAGCGCCGCCAGTTCGGAGGCTGAATAGACCGAGGCGCCGGCTTCACTGACAATCACCTTCTGCGCCGTGACCTGCGGGAACTGCTGCTGCAGATCCAGGAAGAAGCGCTCGGTTTCACGTGAGGCGGTTCCGTTGCCAATCGCCACCAGCTCAACCTGATGCTTAATGCAGAGTGCGGCGACGGCCGCTGCGGCTTTGGCGGTCTGGCCGGTGTGCGGATAAACGGTATCGGTCGCCACAACTTTACCGGTGGCATCGACCACCGCCACTTTGACGCCGGTGCGCAGGCCGGGATCCAGTCCCATAGTAGCGCGCATCCCGGCGGGAGCTGCCATCAGCAGATCGTGCAGGTTGCGGGCAAAGACGTTGATGGCTTCATCTTCTGCGCGTTCGCGCACCGTGCCCATCAGCTCCGTTTCCAGATGCAGCATCACCTTGATACGCCACGTCCAGCTCACCACTGCTTTACGCCAGCTGTCGGCTGGTGCGCTGTTAAGGCGCAGATTCAGGTGTTCAGCAATCAGCGTTTCGCCGTGGCTTTCACGTGGCGCTTCATCAAACTGCGGATCGGCATTCAGCGAGAGTTGCAGTACGCCTTCGTTGCGACCACGCAGCATCGCCAGCGCACGGTGAGACGGCACGGTGCTCAGTGCTTCGTGGTGATCGAAGTAGTCACGGAACTTCGCGCCCGCTTCCTCTTTGCCTTCCACCACGCGTGACACCAGATGGGCATTTTTCCACAGGTAGTTACGTACTTTCGCCAGCAGCGCGGCATCCTCGGCGAAACGCTCCATCAGAATGTAGCGGGCACCATCCAGCGCGGCACGGACGTCGGCGACGCCTTTGTCGGCATCAACATACTGCCCGGCAAGCTGCTCCGGGATGTGAGACGGCTCCTGCCAGAGCGTGTCCGCCAGCGGTTCCAGACCGGCTTCGATAGCAATCTGTCCACGCGTGCGGCGTTTCTGTTTGTAGGGCAGGTAGAGGTCTTCAAGCTCGGTTTTGCTGAGGGTGGTGTTGATGGCGCGGGCGAGATCGTCAGTGAGTTTTCCCTGATCGTCAATCGACTTCAGAATCGACTGGCGTCGCTCTTCAAGTTCACGCAGATAGCTGAGACGGGTTTCCAGCTGGCGCAGTTGGGTATCATCCAGCCCGCCGGTGACCTCTTTACGATAGCGTGCGATAAACGGCACGGTATTCCCTTCATCTAACAGGCGAACGGCGGCGTCAACCTGCTCTGGTCGCGCCTTTAGCTCACTGGCAATTATCTGGCTCAGAACTTTCATCATCAGGACTGTCTTGCTTTCCGGGTTGAGAAATAGCCGACAGTTATACGGATTGATGGTTAAAATTGCCAGAGACGCGGGCGGCTTTCAGCGATAATCTGAATCGTTATTGCGGGTAGTCAATCGCGTTGACATACCACAGCGCCGGACCCAATGGCGTCTCGACGGTAGCGGCATCGCCAACCTCCTTTTTCAGCAGCGCCCGCGCCATCGGCGAGTCGATAGAGATGTAATCTTTGCGGCCAAAAATCTCATCGTAGCCCACGATGCGGAAGCGTTTGAGGTCGCCCTCATCGTTTTCAATTTCCACCCAGGCACCAAAGAACACTTTGCCATCCTGCTGCGGGGAGTAATCCACGATACGCAATTGCTCGATGCTTTTGGTCAGATAGCGTACGCGGCGGTCGATTTCGCGCAGCCGTTTTTTGTTGTACTGATAGTCGGCATTTTCACTGCGATCGCCAAGGCTGGCAGCCCAGGTGACTTTTTTTGTCACTTCCGGTCGCTCTTCACGCCACAGATAGTCGAGTTCCGCCTTTAGCTTATCGAAGCCTTCGCGGGTAATGAGTCGGGTTTTCATGCTATACCGGCCAGAGAGATCCAAAGAGCGACAGTGTAAGGCAAAGAGGGCGCGGCAAAAAAGAGTCGGGGAAAGGGTTTTTAAAGGCTAAAAACCCATGTTGTTTTCCCCGGCGGCGAAAGGGTTGGTGCTGTGGTTCAAAATAAAGCCAGTAATCTGAAGTCGGTACAGAGGGTGCTTGAACTTATTTTCCGGCGTGGGTCGCCGTGGTGGTCGATGTACCGGTGCTGTGACCGTCACCGCCGCCGCCGCCCATGGTGGCCAGCGCTACGCCCAGCAGGGCTGCGACTGCACCAACACCGATGGCGTTAGAGTTACCTTGTGCTGTCGTTGTCGCTGCTGCGCCGGCCGCTTCACCAGTTGCTGTGGCAGCATAACCTGGGCTGACGCTGCTTAATGCCAGCGCGCTCAGCAGTAAAATTGTTTTTTTCATTGTGTGTATTCCCCGTTGAGACATCGAATGTTGCCTGAGCAGTCTGGTTTAAAACGGAGAAGGGGAAAAGTTGGCTTTACTGATTGATTTAAAGGACTTTAATTTCAACTGGCCTTGCTGATGGCCCCGCTGAAACTAATCCGAGAGGAGCGTGGGGCGTAAGACGGTTTTGCTGGAATATTATGCTGTCTGGTTGCTGTTGAGGTAGATTATCTGGAGCTTATCCACAGTGATGGCTGATCATTAAGTCAAATTGCCTGCTAACTCACTGAATTAATTCACTGATTAAAAACTGGCACACTTCCGACGCCAGCGATTGAGAGAAACCAGGCCGTTTTTTCAGATTTGCCGTATCAGGGGCGGGGAAGGGGTAAAAGTGTTAAAACTGACCCGAAATCGCCTTAAATCAAATATAAGCCCCTGTTTAATATGCTTTGTAACAATTTTGGCTAGAATATAAACCAATAATGACTGTCACTATAAGGCATCTTTTTTTAACAATGTTGGCTCAGGCAATAGCGCCTTTGGGAGTTGAAAATGCAAGAGAACTACAAAATTCTGGTCGTCGATGATGATATGCGTCTGCGTGCACTGCTTGAACGCTATCTGACCGAGCAGGGCTTTCAGGTGCGCAGTGTCGCTAATGCCGAGCAGATGGATCGTCTGTTAACCCGTGAATCCTTTCATCTGATGGTGCTCGACCTGATGTTGCCAGGTGAGGATGGTCTCTCTATCTGCCGTCGTCTGCGCAGTCAGAGCAACCCGATGCCGATTATTATGGTGACCGCCAAGGGCGAAGAAGTGGATCGTATCGTGGGGCTGGAGATCGGCGCTGACGACTATATTCCCAAACCGTTTAACCCGCGTGAGCTGCTGGCGCGTATCCGCGCCGTGCTGCGTCGTCAGGCTAATGAACTGCCAGGCGCACCTTCGCAGGAAGAGGCGATTATCGCCTTCGGTAAATTCAAACTTAACCTCGGCACCCGCGAGATGTTTCGTGAAGATGAGCCAATGCCACTGACCAGCGGTGAGTTTGCGGTGCTGAAAGCACTGGTGAGCCATCCTCGTGAGCCGCTGTCTCGCGACAAGCTGATGAACCTGGCGCGTGGCCGCGAATACAGCGCCATGGAACGTTCGATTGACGTTCAGATCTCCCGCCTGCGTCGCATGGTGGAAGAGGATCCTGCACACCCACGTTATATTCAGACTGTCTGGGGTCTGGGCTACGTCTTTGTGCCGGACGGCAGTAAAGCATGAAGCGGCTGCGCTTCTCGCCACGGAGTTCGTTTGCCCGCACCCTGCTGCTGATCGTTACTCTGCTGTTCGTCAGCCTGGTAACGACCTATCTGGTGGTGCTGAACTTCGCCATTCTTCCCAGCCTGCAACAGTTCAATAAGGTGCTCGCTTACGAAGTTCGTATGCTGATGACCGACCGGTTGCAGCTGGAGGATGGCACGCAGCTGGAAGTGCCTCCGGCGTTTCGCCGGGAAATCTATCGCGAACTGGGGATCTCGCTCTACACCAATGCAGCAGCAGAGGAGAGCGGATTGCGCTGGGCGCAGCACTATGAATTCCTGAGCGAGCAGATGGGACAGCAGCTTGGCGGTCCGACCGATGTCCGGGTTGAGGTTAATAAAAACTCGCCGGTGGTCTGGCTGAAAACCTGGCTGTCTCCCGACATCTGGGTACGGGTGCCGCTGACTGAGATTCATCAGGGCGACTTCTCTCCGCTGTTCCGCTACACCCTGGCGATTATGCTGCTGGCGATAGGCGGAGCCTGGCTGTTTATCCGTATCCAGAACCGACCCCTGGTGGATCTGGAGCACGCCGCCCTGCAGGTCGGGCGCGGGATTATTCCGCCGCCGCTGCGCGAGTATGGCGCGTCAGAAGTGCGATCGGTGACCCGCGCCTTTAACCAGATGGCAGCGGGGGTGAAGCAGCTTGCGGATGACCGCACGCTGTTAATGGCGGGCGTCAGCCACGATTTGCGAACTCCGCTGACCCGCATTCGTCTCGCCACCGAGATGATGAGCGAGCAGGATGGTTATCTGGCCGAATCGATTAATAAAGATATCGAAGAGTGCAACGCCATCATTGAGCAGTTCATCGACTATCTGCGCACCGGTCAGGAGATGCAGACCGAGCGCGCGGATCTTAACAGCGTGCTGGGCGAAGTCGTGGCGGCTGAGAGTGGCTATGAACGTGAAATCGAAAATGCGGTGATGCCGGAAGAGTTAATGCTGGATATCAACCCGCTGTCGATTAAACGGGCACTTGCTAACCTGGTGGTCAACGCCGCGCGATACGGCAATGGCTGGATTAAAGTCAGCAGCGGACGGGAACTGCATCGCGCCTGGTTCCAGGTAGAAGATGATGGTCCTGGCATCAAGCCGGATCAGCTGGCGCATCTGTTCCAGCCGTTTGTGCGGGGCGATAGCGCCCGCAGCACCAGCGGCACCGGTCTCGGTCTGGCGATTGTGCAGCGTATTATCGATGCCCATCAGGGCTCGCTGGAGATTGGCGAGAGTGAGCGCGGGGGATTACGTATTCGTGCCTGGTTGCCGTTAGTGGAAACGATGGCGCTTAGCCACAACACCGGCAGCAACAGCGTTTCGGGCTGAGAAAAGCGGCGCGGCAGAATCACTGCCGCGCCGTTACTGTTAGCGTTGCGGGCCAGCTTTCACCAGCGCAGCACCTGCGGCGTTATCCGTGTACTTGTCGAAGTTATCAATAAAGCGCTGTGCCAGACCTTCGGCGGCAGCGGTCCACTTCTCTTCACTCTCCCAGCTACGACGCGGATCGAGCATGTCGCTATCCAGCTCGCCCAGTGCAACCGGCATTTGCAGATTAAAGATCGGCAGCGTTTCCGTCGGCGCATCATCCAGTTCACCCGCCAGGATCGCATTGATGATGGCGCGGGTATTCTTCAGGGAAATGCGTTTGCCGCTGCCGTTCCAGCCGGTATTCACCAGGTAAGCCTGCGCACCGGATGCCTCCATCCGCTTCACCAGCACTTCAGCGTATTGCGTCGGATGCAGCGTCAGGAATGCCGCGCCGAAACAGGCGGAGAAGGTGGGGGTCGGCGCAGTGACGCCACGCTCGGTACCGGCCAGTTTGGCGGTGAACCCTGACAGGAAATGATACTGCGTCTGCTCCGGCGTCAGACGTGAAACCGGTGGCAGCACGCCAAACGCATCGGCGGTCAGGAAAATCACTTTCTTCGCGTGGCCCGCTTTTGAGACCGGCCGCACGATATTGTCGATGTGATTGATCGGATAGGAGACGCGGGTGTTCTCCGTTTTGCTGCCGTCGGCGTAATCAATGCTGCCATCTTCACGCACCACCACGTTTTCCAGCAGCGCATTGCGGCGAATGGCACGGTAGATCTCCGGTTCAGCCTGCTCTGAAAGGTTGATGGTTTTAGCGTAGCAGCCGCCTTCGAAGTTAAACACGCCATCATCGTCCCAGCCGTGCTCATCATCGCCGATCAGCTGGCGGTCAGGATCGGTGGAGAGTGTGGTTTTGCCGGTACCAGAGAGTCCAAAGAAGACTGCCACATCACCCGCTTTACCGACGTTAGCTGAGCAGTGCATTGAAGCAATGCCTTTCAGCGGCAGCAGGTAGTTCATGATGGCGAACAGACCTTTCTTCATCTCTCCGCCGTACCAGGTTCCGCCAATCAGCTGCATGCGTTCGGTCAGATTGAAGGCGACAAAGTTCTCTGAGTGCAGACCCTGCGCCTGCCAGTCAGGATTGGTGCATTTAGCCCCGTTCATCACCACAAAGTCAGGTTTGAAGTCGGCCAGCTCAGCATCGTCAGGCTGGATAAACATGTTCTTCACGAAGTGAGCCTGCCAGGCGACTTCGGTGACGAAACGTACGCTCAGACGTGAATCGGCATTGGCACCGCAGAATGCATCCACAACAAACAGACGCTTCCCGGAAAGCTGGCGGGTGACGCAGCTTTTCAGTGCGCTCCAGGTTTCCTGCGACAGAGGCTGATTGTCGTTTTTGCCGGTACCCTGGTCGTTCCACCACAGGGTATCGCGCGTGGTGTCATCACGCACAATGTACTTATCCTTAGGCGATCGCCCGGTGAAAATCCCGGTGTCTACTGCAATCGCGCCGCTCTGCGTCAGGGTGCCACGAGCAAAACCTTCGAGGTCCGGGCGCGTCTCTTCCTGAAATAGCGTGTCGTAATCAGGGTTGTAAACCACTTCCGTGGTATCCACGATGCCCAAAGCGGCAAGGTCTTGCGAGGTCAGGCCGTTAACGCGCATTTTACTGCTCCTTAAATCGGTGTCTGTTCTGCAAAGCAGAGATAGGTTGGGATCGTGCCAACCGGCTGTTGCATCAGGTGCGGCGAATCACTGACAGTCCACTGCGCTTCGTCACGACAGCCCGCATAGAGAACCGGACTTTTCAGGGCATCTGCCTCTGGCTTCCGGGCGTTTGCACGATCGCGCGCAGTTTACTCTTCTGCGTTATGGGAAAAAGGGCAGTGATCTAAAAATGCGACTCAGGGCGCGTTAAGGCCATGTTTCGAACGTTTAAAAGATGTTATGAAAGTAAAAAAAGATAATTTGTCTGGAAAATTATGGGGATAGGGCGAGGGAGAGGAGGAGGGGCGGCAGAAGCCGCCCGATTAATCAGTGCAAACGGTCATTATTCTCAAGGGAGTGGCTGCGGATACCGGCGATATCGACGGCATCAAACACATAGTTTGAACCGCAATAGTCACAGTGCATGTCGATTTTGCCATCTTCCGCGATGATCTCGTCCACTTCTTCCTGGGGCAGCGTTGTCAGCACTTCGCCACAGCGTTCACGCGAGCAGGTGCATTTATAGATCACCGGCTGCGGATCGTAGAGGGTGACCTCTTCCTGATGATAGAGGCGCCACAGCGCTTCGTTCGCAGGCAGATCGATCAGCTCTTCCGTTTTAATGGTTTCGGTCAGGGTCGCCAGATGTTCGAAGACCTCTTTCTCCGTATCCTGCGCGGGCAGCACCTGCAGCAGAATACCGGCAGCACCTTTTTCGCTGGTGCGGATAAACAGACGCGTTGGCAGCTGTTCTGAGCGCATAAAGTAATCTTCCAGGCACTCGGCCAGGGTTTCACCTTCCAGCCCGACTACACCCTGATAACGCTCACCCTTCTCCGGGGAGATGGTGATCACCAGATAGCCATTGCCGACCATGCTCTTCAGAGTGCTGTCGTCCGGGATGTCGCCCTTGATACGCGCCACGCCACGCATCTCCTGGTTGTTGTTACCGTTGATCACGGCCAGCGACAGCGGTCCGTCACCCTGCAGCTGCACGGTGATTTCGCCATCAAACTTCAGCGTGGCGGTCAGCAGGCTGGTCGCGACCAGCATCTCACCCAGCAGCGTTTTAACCGGTGCCGGATAGTCGTGGTTCTTCACGGTTTCACGCCAGGTGTCAGAGACGTTCACCAGTTCGCCGCGCACGGCGGCATTTTCAAACAGATAACGGTGCAGTTGATCCGGGACTGGCATATTTTTTTCTCTCACTGGAACGGGGCGATGGTGCGTCAGCGAAGACGGCGTTATTCATCGCCCGATAATTTAAACTTCATCAAATCGCGACGCTCTTTTTTGTCAGGTCGCCGATCGGGATGGGGCATAGTCAGCGCATTCATTTTGCGCGCCTGCGCCATTTTTTCGCGTTTCTCAATGCTGGCATCGGTTTCGCGATAGAGCTGCTGGGCCTCGCTGGCGGGACGGCGCTGAGCGCTGATGTTCGCCACAATCACGGTGCGTTCATCATTGCCCTGACGCAGTGTCAGTTCCGCATTTAGCTCTACCAATTTTCCAGGCTTGCTGCGCTGGCCGTTGTAATGCACTTTGCCGCCTTCAATCATCTCCCGCGCAATCGCCCGGGTTTTGTAGAAGCGCGCGGCCCACAGCCACTTGTCGAGGCGGACCTCTTCGCTGCTTTTCTCTTTCATTGCTGCTCCTGACTCAGATCAGCGTCCGATAATCGCCGGTGGCGCGGTGACGCTGAAAGATTTGCTCAGGACGACCCGAATCGGGGTTCTTTACGCCTAAGCACCAGCCGATGCCCCATAGCTTTGCAGCATCCAGAATCACTTCGCTATCATCGATAAACAGCGTGCGCGGCGCAGAAAAGCCCGTGTGCTGTTGTACCGCCTGCCATAAACGTTGGTCTTCTTTCGGATACCCAAAGGTATGGGTGGAAAGTAATAAATCAAGGTGCGGCGCTAAACCTGTCTGCGCCAGTTTGACGTCCAGATTGTAAGGATGCGCGTTGGTCAACAGGATGGTGGACTTGCCCGCGTGGCGCAACGCCTGCAAAAAAGGTAGCGTATCGTCACGCAGCGCGATACGGCTGCGCATCGCCAGCGTCATGGCACGAATGTCCAGCGCCAGCGCCTCTGCCCAGTAATCCAGACAATACCAGTTTAGCGTATGGGCGACGGCCTGATACTTTTCTGCGATGAACGCTTCGGCTTCCGCCCGGCTGATACCGTGTTGCTGGCTGAGCTGTTCAGGCACATGTTCGAGCCAGAAGTGACGATCAAACGCCAAATCCAGCAGTGTGCCATCCATGTCGAGCAGTACAGTATCAATCTCAGACCAGTTGAGCATCCAGGTTCACCCTGTAAAAAAACCGGGCGACAGGGTAGCACAGAAGGGCAGGGGTCAGAATATCGAGCGCACACCCTGCAAAGTGCCGAGGTTATGGTTGAAGCACTTTTCGTAGTATTGCTGGATATCGATCATGCGCTGGCGATTACGGTGCATACGGCGCAGCGCCAGTAACCCGTTGATAACAGCGCAGGTGAGCAGTACCAGCAGCAGCAGGACGGTGCCGAGATAGCGCCACTGCGCCATGGCATCCGGCTCATTGTGCAGCACGATATGACGCGTGCCGTTGGCATCCGTTGAAATGCCGGTGATGATACCGCTGGCGCTGAAAGGCGTATGCAGCAGCATGGCGGAGATACGTTGCAGCTCGCGCCACTGAGAAGGCGGGTCGAGATCAAACAGTGACACGGTGGGCTGCGGTTGATTCACCAGCTGGCGACCTTCGTCGCTGACAATCAGGAACCCCCCTGGCGGCGGGCTGTTAAGGTTTTCTGATGCACGACGGGTTTCGCGGAAGAAGAAGGTCGAGGTGGCGGTATTGACCAGGTTTTCCAGCGCTTCGGCACTCACCGGGCGCAGCAGCACATTCATGCCGTTTAACTGGCCGGAATCTGCCCGACGCATCAGCGCTTCCCAGTCTTTGGCATTACCCAGGTTTACCAGGGCATTTTTCAGGCGCATACAGTCCTGCGGCTGATTACAGAGATCCTGCGTTTTCATCACCAGGTCTGAAAAGTCATCCAGCAGGATCATCCCGGACTTCTGAATCGCGGACGCCAGCTGCGGGTTCAGTTTAGGGTCGGTATTGGTTTCCGGATGCAGCTGCTTTGTGGTGGTCTCCAGCAGAGCCGCGGCTTTATCAATAATGTCCGATTGCGGCTGCGGCAATGGCGTAGCGTTATTCCAGTAGACCGCCGAGCAGTCGAACGGCATATAGACGTAGCTGCGGTTGCTCTGATAGTTGTCCGGCACTGAACACATACCGGTCCCGCTCACCTTGAGATTGTCGCCAATGTTCAGTGCTACGCTGCTAAGTTTATCGACACTGCTGACTTCCAGGCTGTCGGTGCCCCTGGCCCAGGCCAGACTGAGTTTGATTGGCATGCTGAGCGGGATCCAGGTGACCAGCATGATCAGTACCATCAGCGAACCACAGGCCAGCACCACGTTTTTCCGCCAGCGCTGAATAGGGAAGTTTTTGACTTCATCCTGCAGCGACAGGAAGCGACCCTGACGCACCACCTGACGGTTGAGGTAGATCTCAACATCGGTGACCTGACCGAGATCGTGCGCGACATAGGGCTGCCAGTGCGGCGGGTAGGCGAGGTCGATAATCCCGAGCGTGATGTTGCTCTGCTCCTGGTTCGACTCGCTGAACAGGCCCCAACGCTTTGGCGCACCACGCAGGCAGTGTATGTCTCGCAGGCCGCGCTCACCGGGAGTGCGATAGAGCAGCCACAGGCTGGCACCAATCATGACTGTACCGGTCAGCACCAGCCAGATCATCAGCGTGGTGGGCACTAACAGGCTGAAGAAGAACAGCAAGAAGGCCAGGGAGATCATTACCGCTTCACGCGTGCCGTCTGGCCGCGACAGGCGATACTCTTCCGCGGTCTCTTTGCGCACCTGCAACAGTTCAACGTTTTCGGTTTCTGCTTTGCGGATAGAGGCGTTGGTTGACACCGGACGCATCAGCGTCGGCAGCGATTGCTGATCCACGGCGTAATCCACCAGCGAGTGGCCGTTCAGCGAGATCACCAGCGGAATAGATTGGGTGCGAATTAACTCGACGTAGTTTTCGTCGGTGATGTACTGCTCCCACAGCGGCGGCAGATGAACTTCAACTTCATCCAGATAGTAGCGCCATTTATGGGGATCGTCCGTGGAGAGGCCGTAGCGGGTAATCGCGCGGGTAACCGGATAGACATTGTTGCTCTGCGCCGTCAGCGTCAGACGTTCAGACGCGCTCCGCTTATCGGTAGTCACCGGGGTGCGCAGCTGTTTTTCCAGCGCGGCGACATACTTATCGACAGCCTCACGCTCCTGCGCAGAAAGTTTACGGCAGGGCGGACTGATGAATGGCAGCGGTTTCGCCAACGGCGGACGATGCCGCATAGCGTACCAGAACCCAATGCCTGCCAGGATTGAACAGGTCAGCACTATGGCCAGGATCATCAAGATTGTGCTCATGCTCTGCTCAATTCAGCCAAAATGCTGCCTTCACTTTAAACTTTCGCTTCCGGTTATGCTCACGATAAAAGAGGCATTCCGGAAGATTATATAACCCTGAGGAGTCAGACACCCGATAAAATAGTGCCAGCGTATATCTGATTGGCATTTGTTAAACCCTGCCTTGTCCGAATGGTAACCGGCACAGACTGGATTAAATATCGGTATTATCTGAAACTTATCGAAGCATATTGACTAATGCAAATTTAGTCTTAACTGATAACCAAAGGCTGTTATTCAATCGCTTTAATCTGTGCAACGATAACGTGATTGTCTGACTGTCGCACAATTGCCTGTGGTTAGGTATGCTAATTCGCTACTGATAGCCGGCGCAGAATAATTTGAGGCTGATATGAAAATTCCAAAAAAACCTGACATCCTCAATATCACCGCCGTGGCACGTTCACGGTTATTCACCATTGAATCGGTCGATCTGGCTTTCAGCAATGGTGCGCATCGCGTTTATGAGCGGATGAAGCCCTCAGAGCGTGAAGCGGTGATGATTGTGCCGATTATTGATGACCATCTGATCCTGATTCAGGAGTACGCCGTCGGACTGGAGACTTATGAACTCGGTTTCCCGAAAGGGCTGATCGACTCAGGTGAGACTGTGAATGAAGCGGCGGTTCGCGAACTGAAAGAAGAGGTCGGTTTTGGTGCCGATCAGCTGACCACCCTGGGCAAGCTCACCATGGCACCCTCCTACTTTTCCAGCAAAATGAACATCGTGGTAGCGGAAGGTCTCTACGCCGAAAAGCTGGAAGGCGATGAGCCGGAGCCGCTGATTGTCCACCGCTGGCCGCTGAGCGATATGCTTTTGCTGCTGGATGAACCCGATTTCCGCGAGGCGCGTAATGTCAGTGCGCTGTTTATGGCGCGCGAATGGCTGGTGAAACAGGGCCGTCTGAGTTACTGACAAGTGACGAAATAGCCAGGAAACGCGCCTGCCAGCAGGCGCGTTTTTGCGTTATTCCGCGATAACTTTTTCCTGTATGGATGATGTTCGCTTCAACAGTGGTGCGGTTAACAGATAAATCACGCACGCGACGAGAATCGAATTGAGCACCGGTACGCCGTGCTCTATCAGCAGACCGGTGGCACCGCCTGCGATGCTGGCAATCAGCGCGGGCCAGCCGATAAGTTGCGAGGTTGCCGGTAAGGCATTGCTGTTACGGCTCAGCGCCAGCGTCTGGCGGTCGGTTTTCAGTACATAATAGTCAATGATCATCACGCCCAGTACCGGCGGGAAGATGACGCCCAGTAGTTCCAGAAAATCGACAAAACGATCCAGAATCCCAAGAATTGAACAGAGTGTGCCGAGCAGGCCGAGCAGCAGTGTAATCATAGGATAACGCGGCTTATAGCCGGTTACGCCTTCAATCGCGTTGGCAATGCCCAGCGTTGACGAATAGAGATTCAGGTCGTTAATGCGCAGGGTCGAAAAGACCACAACCAGCAACCCCAGGGAGCTGGTGGTTTGCGTAATAATCGCGATGATGTCTGATGTCTGCAGTTCTCTGGCGATCAGAATCGCCAGACCATTAATCCCATATTCTCCCGCCAGAATGGTCAACAGCGTAATGGCGAAGACATCTTTACCGTTACGTGAGAAACGTGTCAGGTCGGGAGTCATCAGACTGGCCAGGATTGCACCGCCAATCACCATGGTAATAGCGGCGCTCACGGTAATGGCTTCGCTGGCGATAACCGGCGGTGTGTGCTGGTCAGACTGGCCGTGGAACGCGTGCCAGAAAATCCAGCCGACCAGCGCGATGAAGAGCGGCACTGCAATGCGCGCAGTAAAGCGCAGCGCCTTAAAGCCAAAGGTAACCAATAACGTCAGCACGGTTCCTGAAAGCGCTGCCGACTCTGCAAAGCTGAGTTTGCCGTTCAGGGCATAGCTCAGCGATCGGGCGAAAACGGCATTCTGAATGCCGAACCAGCCCAGCAGGCTGACCGCGACCAGCACACCGATGAACACGGAGCCGTGGCGACCAAAACCACACCAGCGAGCCAGCATACTGCCTGGCAATCCCTCGCGCATTCCTGCATAGCCGAGCGCGAAGGTCAGCACGCCAAATAGCAGGCTGGCCAGAGTGATGGCGGTAAATGCCTCGCCCGGCGTCATACTTTTGCCCAGAACCGCGCCAAGCATAAATTGATCCAGCGCGGTCAGCATGCCCATATGTACAATAGCGACGCTAAGCAGTGAGAGCCGTTTATTTGCAGGCACAGGGCTCAGAGGATAATCATCAAATTTACTCAAAACATGGTTTCCTTACCGGTTTAAATAAAAATCACGCCTGTGCTGAGAAACCTCTCTGGCAGATAATTCTCCAGTGACTCCGCACGGCAGTAGCTCTCAAATTGTTGTAGCGAATGCACACCCGCTTTTTGATAAAGCGTGGTGATGCGGTTCCCGATAGTTTTTACACTGAGGTTATAGATACGGGCGATCTCTTTCGCACTGAATCGCCGTAGCAGCAGGAAGATGACATCCAGCTCGGCGGGAGTAAAAAGGGGATGCTCAAGCCGCGTCGTCAGTACAGAAGCTTTTTTGGGATCGATAAAGCTCATTGCCGTAATGTTATCAACCGGGCGTGCATTCCAGATGCAGCCCAGCCACTGTTTTCGATTGTCGAAAACAGGATATTTTTCGCTAATAAAAGGAGAGAGATAATTGTTGCCATACCAGTAGTGGGTTTCTATCACCGCCACGCTGCTGTTATTCAATTTTACCAGCTGATCGTGCTCGCAAAACTTATCGGCGCAATCACTCCAGCGCGTGGGAAACTCACTGTCTCTTTTTCCCTCCAATAAATAACATTTTGGCGTAGCAGTATACATTCTTGCAGCTTCATTCATATAAAGATGCTGCGATGCGGCATTCTTAAAACCCCAGGGCGTCGGTAATAAATCCATGGTGGTGGCGAATGCAGAAATGAATTCATCAATACTACGGTATGGGCTGTCCATGGCGCCTCGCTGAAAGCATTCAGGTTATAATCTTTTTGCCAGATAATAACGTGCGTAGCGCTGAGCATATCCATCCTGTTCGCCATAGACGCGATAACCCAGTTTTTCGTAAAAACCCCGCGCCTGGAAACTTAACGTGTCAACGACGGACATATGGCAGCCTCGGTTGCGCGCTTCTTCTTCCGCTTCCTGCATCAGTTGACGTCCGGTACCATGTAGCCGCCAGGCATCCTCTATCCATAAATAATGAATATCCAGCGTACCACACCAGGTATGGGCTAACAGGCCACCCTGGATATTTTTCTGGTCGTCATACAGGATAACATTCAGTGTTTTCATATTGATGTCAGCAAAGCGTCCATTATGCTGCCAGAGTCGCTGAATAATATATTCTTCAGTGTTGGGGGCTTGCGTATGGCCCACTTTAATTTCCATATATAAGTATCCATAGGTGAGTAAATCAAAATAGAGGTTGTCGGGCTTTCTATTCTTATCATGATGATAAGTGATGCGCAAGAGTTAATATCCCTCCTGTTATTGAGTGAAATTGATATTAAGCTGACTATCGTTGTTCAGCTGACATGCCAATAATTATATTTGCTGACACCAGGGAAGACTAAACTAATCATAGCGATATAATAACTATATTCTTTTTTCGGTTCTCTTTTTGAATCTATTCATACACATTGCTTTATATTATCAGACTGAATTCATGCCGATCGCTCAGGGTGATCGGCATTTTTCTCAGCAACAGATGATAATCTCTCCGGCTTTTACCTTTCTTTTTTCTCGTTCCGGTTGACTGAGCCGCTCAGTCACGAAAAGCATCGCCTGTGTCATCAGGATAATCGGGCCGATAAAAAAGGCTGATCACTTCAGGTGACCAGCCTCAAATATTTTATATTGCAGATATCACATCAGAACAGCTCGTGACTTTCGCCGTTATCCATAATGGTGGTGCCCACATCATGAACCGAATATTCGGTTGGCTGGGTGCCATTGATGAAATACTCCTGACGGGTGTTACCCCCGCCATTTGCCAGCTTGCCGGTACTGCGATCGATCGTGACCGTGACCACGCCATCCGGCGGTGTTAACGGCTGCACCGGGACACCGTCCAGCGCGCTCTTCATGTACTCATCCCATGCCGGTTGCGCACTCTTCGCGCCACCTTCATAGCCCGAAATCTGATCGGGAATCGCACCGGATAGCGTGCTGCGGCCCAGATTGCGGCGCGCATCATCAAAGCCGATCCAGACTGAGGTCACCACGCCAGGGCCGTAACCTGAGAACCAGGCATCTTTCGAGCTGTTGGTGGTACCGGTTTTGCCGCCGATATCATTACGCTTGAGGTCACGCCCGGCACGCCAGCCGGTTCCCATCCAGCCCGGTTCGCCAAAGATATTACTGTTCAGCGCGCTCCTGATGAGGAAGCTGAGAGGCGTGTTGATCACGTGGGGCGCATATTGCTGATCACCCTGTTGTGCCTGTGCCGGAACCTGCTCCAGTTCAGGCTGAGGAACCGCCTGATTCTGGTTGTTATTTGAGGCCGCAACGTTCTCGACGCTCTCTTCATTCAGGGCCAGCGCTTTTTTAGTCTCGCCGTAGATCACCGGCAGATTGCACTGCGGGCAGGCGATCTTCGGTTTCTCTTCAAATATGAGGCCGCCCTGTTCGTTCTCAATCCGGGTGATGAAGTAAGGATCGACCAGGAAGCCGCCATTCGCCATCACGGAGTAGCCGCGCACCACCTGTAACGGGGTAAACGAGGCCGCACCTAATGCCAGCGATTCAGTATGAACAATGTTCTGCGCCGGGAAACCAAAGCGCTGCAGATACTCCGCGGCGTAATCCACGCCCATTGCACGCATCGCACGCACCATCACCACGTTTTTCGACTGGCCTAAACCCTGACGCAGGCGAATCGGACCATCGTAAGTTGGCGGGGAGTTCTTGGGACGCCAGTCAGCACCCGCACCCGCATCCCAGCGTGAAATCGGCACATCGTTAAGGATTGAGGCGAGCGTCAGCCCGCGATCCATTGCGGCGGTATAGAGGAAAGGCTTGATATTAGAGCCGACCTGGCGCAGCGCCTGGGTCGCACGGTTAAACATGCTCTGGTTAAAGGCAAAGCCGCCTACCAGCGCGCGCACCGCACCATCATTCGGATCCAGCGAGACCAGCGCCGAGTTCACATCAGGCACCTGGCCCAGCCACCACTCATCACCCACTTTGCGTACCCAGATCTGCTGGCCTGCCTGCAATACCTGCGTCACGCTTTTCGGCGTCGGGCCCTGCACGGTGTCAGACTTATAAGGACGCGCCCAGCGCACACCGGCTAATGCCAGCGACACATTGCTGCCATCTTTCAGCATCACGGTCGCTTCATCGCTGCGCGCTTCCGTTACGACAGCCGGATTGAGCGGACCGTAGACCGGCAGCGTCTTCAGCGCTTTTTCAATCTTCGTCTGATCCCAGGCCGGTTCACCCACTTTCCACAGCACGCTGGTCGGGCCGCGATAGCCATGACGCATATCGTAGGCCATGACGTTGTTGCGAACGGAGGTCTGCGCGGCTTCCTGCAGACGACGGGTTACGGTGGTGTAGACCTTGTAACCGTCGGTGTAGGCATTCTCACCGTAGCGCTTCACCATCTCCTGACGCACCATCTCGCTGAGATAGGGGGCAGAGAAAGCGATTTCCGGGCCGTGATACTTCGCGACCAGCGGCGTATTACGCGCCTCATCATACTGCTGCTGCGTGATGTAATGCTGATCCAGCATACGCGCCAGCACCACGTTGCGACGCGACAGGGCACGACTCGGTGAGTAAAGCGGGTTAAAGGTGGAAGGGGCTTTCGGCAGACCGGCAATCATCGCCATCTCACTCAGCGATAACTGGTCAACCGGCTTACCAAAATAGACCTGTGAGGCTGCGCCGACGCCATAAGCACGGTAGCCGAGGTAGATCTTATTCAGGTAGAGCTCAAGGATTTCATCTTTGTTCAGCAACTGCTCAATGCGGATCGCCAGGAACGCTTCCTTTATTTTACGCATCAGCGTGCGTTCCGGGCTCAGGAAGAAGTTACGGGCCAGCTGCTGAGTGATAGTACTGGCACCCTGCGAGGCGTGACCGGAGACCAGCGCAACGCTGGCCGCACGGAAAATACCCACCGGATCAACACCATGGTGCTCATAAAAACGGCTATCTTCGGTCGCAATAAACGCTTTCACCATCACAGGTGGCACTTGCTGCAGAGTCAAAGGAATACGGCGCATTTCGCCATACTGGGCGATCAGATCGCCATCGGCGCTGTAAACCTGCATAGGGGTTTGCAGACGCACATCTTTCAGCGTGTTTACGTCGGGCAGCTGTGGCTCTATGTATTTGTATAAACCATAAATCGAGCCAGCTCCCAACAGGATGCAACACACTGCAAGGATCAATAAATACTTTACGAACTTCACCTGGAATTTCCCATCTGTTGTCGTTTGAGCAGTTTATAAACAACCGCGCGGTAGTATAAAGGCAAGCCAGACGCTTTGATATGTCCATTTTCCCGGACGATAAGGAGATCGCGCGTATGGCTTTTCATACCTGGCAAATTGGGCTGGATATTCAGAATAGGCAGATTTGCGCCCTGGCCCTCCAGCCGCGTCGTGATGGCTGGCAGCTACGCCACTGGTGGCAGCAGCGGCTGCCGCAAGATACGTTAAGAAACGGCGTGCTGCAATCTTCGCCTGAATTACTGGCGGCCTTAACGACCTGGCGTCAGCGGTTGCCACGCCGTTATTCGCTGCGGGTCGGACTGCCAGCCCAGCTGGTGCTGCAGCGCCAGCTTCCCCTTCCCGCGCAGTCGCTGAATGAGCCCGCGCTGGGGCACTACGTCCAGGCGGCCGCACGCCGTCTCTTTCCGCTGGAGCCCACTGCGCTGGCGCTGGATTACCGGCCGGATGCGCAGAGCGGCCAGCTCTGCGTCACGGCAGCGCGGCTGGAAATTATCGACCAGTGGGCGGCACCCCTGTTGCAGGCGGGTTTAAAGCCGCAGGTGTTCGAACTGACCACCGAGGCGCTGAAGCGGTTAGCCCGCCAGGCGGCGCTGCAGGACGATGCGGTGCTGGTTCTGCAGCAGGATAACCGCTGGCTCTGGAGCGATGCGCGCACCGCTGCTGACACAGGCGAAGCCGCCACGCTGGAGGCACTGCAACAGCAGGCCTTTCCCGGGACTCGCTCTGTCGCCTGGTGTACCGCAGAGCAGACGCCGTTGCCCGCAGACGTTAGCGCGTTTTCCCCTTTTGATCTGTTTCGTTATAAGCAGCCGCCTTTGCCGGAGAATCCGGGCGCTTTTGCGCTGGCGGCCGGGCTGGCGCTGCGCGACGGAGATGAGTGATGGTCGCGGTTAATCTGCTGCCCTGGCGGCAGCGCCGTCGGCAACAGCAGCGGCGACAGAGCCTGATCATGCTGTCACTGGCGATGGGCACCCTGTTACTGGTGGTGATGCAGCAAACCTGGCGGATCCATCAGATGCGTCAGCAGGTGGCGCAGGCGAGCAGGGCGCAGCAGCAGGCGCTGGAAAGCCAGGGACAGCAGTTAGCGCAGCAGAAGCAGTTACTGGAGCAGCTCGCGGTCGTGCAAAAACAGCAGGCGAAGCATCGCCAGCAGGCTGCACAACTGGCCGCCTGGCAGCAGTTCTGGCTCGATTTACCCGCGTTACTGCCCGACACCGCCTGGCTGACCCGGCTGGAGAAGCGCGACAACCGTCTGACACTGGAGGGGCGGGCGCAGGATATCGCGGCAGTCCGACAGTTCCGCCAGCAGTTAACCACCGTGGCCCTGTTTGGTCAGGTGACGCAGGGCGGGGTTAAGCGTCAGGCTGATGGCCATTATCAGTTTTCACTGCGAGCAGAGATGCAGGAGGTGAACAGTGAGTGAATGGTGGGATCGCTGGTGGCAGATGGCCGCTATTGCGCGCTATGGCTCGCTCACCGCGCTCTTATCCGGTCTGCTGCTGCTCTCCTGGATCCTGTTGTTACGGCCACAGCAGCAGGCGCTAATTGCTGAACAGCAGACGCTGTTGCAGTTGACCCGCACTTTGCAGCTGCGCCAGCACCAGTGGCGTCAGAACCCTGATAATGCGCAGTTGCAGGCGCAGCTGCAGTCGATACAGATCGCGAGATCAGCATCTGCATCGGGCCGTGCAGTGGAAGAGATCCTGGCGGCACGCCGTAACCAGCTGGAAGAGTGGCAGCCGGACGCCCCCTCACGCATGCTGACGCTGCATCTGCAGTGGCCGGCGTTCCAGTCGCTTTTTGCCGAGCTTGCCCAGGTCTCCGCACCGTTTCCGGTGCATTTCCAGCTGCTGGCACAGCCGCAGTACCTGGAGGCTCAACTCTGGCTGGAACCTGACGATGCGCCATAGTCTGCTGATTTTACTGTTGTGCTGTGGCGGCTTACTGGCGCGCGATCCGTTCCGGCCTGTTGCCGGTTCCGTCTGTGAGGCATCAGTGGAACCGCTCACCGACTGGCGTCTGCAGGGGATCATTGGCCGGGAGGCGCATTTCCATGCCTGGCTGCTGACCCCGCAGGGAGAGAGCGTTACGGCCCGCACCGGCAAGCCATTTCCATTCGCACCCTGGCAACTGACGGATATGACTCGCCGCAGCCTCACCTTAGCGGTGCCGAATAGCTGCAACGCACAACTGGCCGTATTTTATTTAAAAGGACGTTCGCATGATAAGGATAACCACTCTGCTGCTACTAAGCTGCCTGCTGCCGGTTTACGCCGCTGATGAGGAGCCTCTCAGTCTGACTTTCGATAACGCACCGGTAGAGCGTATTTTGCAGGCGCTGGCGGACTATCAGCAGATCAATCTGATGATTGCGCCAGAGGTTGAAGGTTCGTTATCGCTGCGGCTGGATAATCTGCCCTGGCATCAGGCGCTCGACCTGGTGGCGCGCATGGCAAAGCTGACGCTGGTTGAACAGGATAATGTCCTGCTGGTCTATCCGGAAAGCTGGCAGCAGGCTCAGCAGCAGGCACGTGAGGCTGAGCAGCAGCTGCAGTTGCAGCAGGTTCCTTTGCAACAGCGCGCTGTGATATTGCGCTATGCCAGCGCCAGCGAGGTGTATGCCAGCCTGCTGAGTGAGCGTCAGTCGCTGATGACGCCGCGCGGTAGCGTGACGGTCGACAAACGCACCAACGCATTGTTACTGCGCGATACTGCGGCGGCTTTGAAAGAGACGGAGCGCTGGATACGGGCGCTGGATCTGCCACTGGAACAGATTGAACTGTCAGCCCACATCGTCACTATCAGCGAGGAGCATCTGCAGGAGCTGGGGGTGAAGTGGGGATTGCAGGCGGGGGACGCCGCCGTAACTGATATTCTGCATCATCCCCGGCTGGATGTTCCGCTGGCGGTGAGTTCACCCGGCATCAGCGTGGGTATGGCGCTGGCGCGTATCGGGGGGCAGCTTCTGGATCTGGAGTTAAGTGCGCTGGAACAGGAGAACCAGATTGAAATCATCGCCAGTCCGCGTCTCTTTACCTCACATCAGCAGACCGCTTCGATTAAGCAGGGCACAGAAATTCCTTATGAGGTGTCGGCAGGAAACAGCGGTGCCACCAGTATTGAGTTTAAAGAAGCGGTGCTGGGTATGGAGGTGACACCGACGATTTCCGGCAATGGCCGCATCCAGCTGAAGATCCATATCAGTCAGAATATGCCGGGTCGCAGCATCAGAACCGGCGATAACGACATATTATCGATTGATAAACAGGAAATTGAGACTCAGGTCACGGTCAGTGACGGGCAAACACTGGCGTTAGGCGGTATCTTTCAGCAGCAGCGCACCCGCGGACAGAATCAGGTGCCGCTGCTGGGAAATGTGCCGCTGATTGGCGGGTTGTTTCGCCAGCAATCTGATCAGCGCAAAAAAAGAGAGCTGGTGATCTTCATTACGCCGCGATTGGTCAGGGAAGCAGCGCTTACGGCTGGATAAAACGGAAAATGCGTCCCTTAAGGCCATCTGCGTTGACGCAGGAGAGGAATTAGCTTACAAGGTTTAGCGATTTTCAATACGGTGTAACCGTCTATGCTGGGTAAATCCCGGCAAACAGATCAGAAAACTCCTCTGTACGCAGCGTTGTAAAGACGCAGCGCTGGCGCGTTACAGTTTCGCGAACACAGGCCAATTCAGAAATGGATGTGCTGAAGGCAATATAATCGGTTGCCAAACAGCCTTGAGTGTTGAGATAATTTTTCATCTGACTCTTGCTAACGCTCATGAGGTCTCAGTTCCTGTCCCGCCAGCAAATGCTGAACGCGGGGTATCATTAACGAATTCTTAGTAATACCGACAAAATGGCAGAGAAACGCAATATCTTTCTGGTTGGGCCGATGGGTGCCGGCAAAAGCACTATTGGCCGTCAGTTGGCTCAGCAACTCAACATGGAGTTCTTCGATTCCGATCAGGAAATTGAGCGACGCACCGGAGCGGATGTGGGCTGGGTTTTTGATGTCGAAGGCGAAGCTGGCTTTCGCGATCGCGAAGAAAAAATCATTAACGAACTGACCGAGAAGCAAGGCATCGTCCTGGCGACAGGCGGTGGTTCCGTCAAATCCCGGGAAACGCGTAATCGTCTCTCCGCCCGCGGTGTTGTGGTTTATCTTGAAACCACCATCGAGAAGCAACTGGCGCGCACCCAACGTGACAAAAAACGTCCGTTGCTGCAGGTGGATTCACCGCCGCGTGAAGTGCTCGAAGCGCTGGCTGGCGAACGTAACCCGCTCTACGAAGAGATCGCCGATGTAACCATTCGCACAGATGATCAGAGTGCGAAAGTGGTGGCGAATCAGATTATCCACATGTTGGAAAAAAGTTGATCCAACGTTCGAAGGCTCCTTAACAGGTATCGGGCATCATGGAGAAGATCACCGTCTCACTGGGGGAACGCAGTTACCCCATCACTATCGCTGCCGGACTGTTTAACGATCCGGCTTCTTTTTGGCCGCTAACCGCGGGCGAAAACGCCATGGTGGTGACAAACCAGACGCTGGCTCCGCTTTATCTTGACCAGCTGACGGCGCTGCTGACGGCGGCAGGTGTAAAAGTGGATCAGGTGATCTTACCCGACGGCGAGCAATATAAGACGCTGGCCGTGATGGATCAGGTTTTTACCGCGCTCCTGCAAAAGCCGCACGGTCGTGATACGACGCTTATCGCCTTAGGCGGCGGCGTTATTGGCGATCTTACCGGTTTTGCTGCGGCCAGTTATCAGCGTGGCGTACGCTTTATTCAGGTACCAACCACCTTACTGTCGCAGGTCGACTCTTCGGTTGGCGGCAAAACGGCCGTTAACCATCCGCTGGGCAAAAACATGATCGGCGCGTTTTATCAACCCGCGTCGGTGGTGATTGATACTGCCTGTCTGCAGACGCTGCCCGCGCGCGAACTGGCGTCGGGTCTGGCGGAAGTGATTAAGTACGGCATCATCCTCGACGGTGCGTTTTTCCAGTGGCTGGAGCAGAATCTTGATGCCCTGCTGGCGCTGGATGAACAGGCGCTGGCGTACTGCATTCGTCGCTGCTGTGAACTGAAAGCCGAAGTCGTGGCCGCCGATGAGCGTGAAAACGGTCAGCGGGCGTTGCTGAATCTGGGCCATACTTTTGGTCATGCGATTGAAGCACATATGGGCTATGGCAACTGGCTGCACGGTGAAGCGATTGCAGCGGGCATGGTGATGGCGGCACGCACGGCTGAACGCCTGGGGCAGTTCCAGGCGCAGGAGACGGACCGCATTATTGCCCTGTTCCTGCGTGCCGGTTTGCCGGTGCATGGGCCGGAGGCGATGAGTGCGGAGATGTATCTGCCGCACATGATGCGCGATAAGAAAGTTCTGGCGGGCGAATTGCGGCTGGTACTCCCGCTGTCGATTGGCCGCTCTGAAGTGCGTGGTGGCGTGGCACATGATATGGTGCTGGCTGCAATTAATGATTGTCAGCAATCCTGAGATTAAGCAGTTGAGTGGTGACGCGGCGCGCAGGGTGCGCAGTGCGGAATGCCGCTTTACGGAGGAGGCAAAATGGATGAGTTTAAACCGGAAGATGAGTTAAAACCTGACGCCAGCGATCGCCGTCCCTCGCGCCCTCGTAAGTCGTCTCCCGCAGCCAAAATACCGGTTTCGCGCCAGCGCATCATGATGGGTGTCGGGATCCTGGTTCTGCTGTTACTGGTACTGGGTATTGGTTCAGCGCTGAATGGCCCGGATGAGAAAAAACCAGCTACTGCGGGCAATACGCCTGCCGCTGGCGGTGGTTCCGGCAGCGAGAAGAACATCGACCTGGCCGGCTCCTCTTCCATGTCAGGTGGACAGACGACGCCGACAGGCGGGCAGACCACGCCAGCTACCAGCGAAAATAACGCGGCGACCAGCGGTAATGCTGCATCTGACCCGCAGCGCGACGTCTCAATGCCGCCTGTGGCTTCAACACCTACGCAGGCAGCCCCTGTTGAGACGCCAGCGAATCAGCAGCGTGTCACGCTGCCGGGCGATCTGAACAGCGCGCTGAGTAATCAGCAGCAGCAGGTCGACAGTGCCGCGATGGGCACGCAGGGTGGCAGTTCACTGCCAACGGCGCCTGCCACGGTCAGCGGCAATGCCGGAACGGCTGCGAATCCGGTTACGGCCCCTGCAGGCCGTCAGACGCCGAACAAATCCAGTGCTTCTGCCCGTCCGGCGCATGATTCATCGCATAAAACGGCTTCCAAGCCTGCAACCCGTGACAGCAAAACGCATACTACGCCAGCGCATACGCCAGCCAGTTCTGCTCCGGCCACGTCAGGCAGCAGTTCAGCCAGCAAATCCGTGCCAGGTGGCAGCTATACGCTGCAACTGAGCGGTGCATCGAAGGCGGAAAGCCTTAATGCCTGGGCTAAACAACAGAATCTGAGTGGGTATCACGTTTACAAAACCACCCGTAACGGTGAGCCGTGGTACGTACTGGTAAGTGGCTCCTATGCCACGCCGGCGGATGCCAAACGCGCTGTCGCGTCGCTGCCTGCGGAAGTACGTGCGAAGAATCCATGGGTTAAGCCAGTTAGCCAGGTGAAGAAAGAAGCCAGCCAATAGCGGATGTGGGGCCAGTCTCTGGCCCCGTTTTAAGCGCAGATCTGCTGTCGGTACAGCCACAGCCTCACAATAAGATGTAATAACCACGACAGCATGAAAAAAAATCGCGCTTTCCTGAAATGGGCAGGGGGAAAATTTCCCTTAGTAGAAGAGATCCATCGTCATCTGCCGCAAGGCGACTGTCTGGTCGAGCCCTTTGTTGGCGCAGGTTCGGTGTTTCTGAACACTGAGTTTGATCGCTACCATCTAGCTGATATCAACAGTGACCTGATTAATCTCTACAACATTGTCAAAACGCGCACGGCGGATTTCATCCGTGACGCGCAACTGCTGTTCACGCCGGAAGGTAACAACGAACTCTGTTATTACCAGCGTCGCACCGAATTTAACACCAGCGCCGACGCCTACCAGCGCGCACTGCTGTTCCTCTATCTGAACCGTCACTGTTACAACGGCCTCTGCCGCTATAACCTGCGTGGTGAGTTCAACGTGCCGTTTGGCCGCTATCGCAAACCCTACTTTCCGGAAGCAGAACTGTTGTGGTTTGCCGAGCGCGCGCAAAAAGCGACGTTTGTCTGTGAATCGTACGATGTTACCCTGACCAATGCCGCTAAAGGATCAGTGGTCTATTGCGATCCGCCTTATGCGCCGCTGTCGGCAACGGCCAACTTTACGGCTTATCACACCAACAGCTTTAGCATGCGTGAGCAGGAGCATCTGGCGGCGCTGGCGGCACAGCTTGCCTCGTCGGAGGACCGGATTCCGGTACTGATTTCTAACCACGACACTGCACTGACGCGTTTGTGGTATCAGGATGCAGTGTTACATGTGGTCAAAGCCCGGCGTTCTATCAGCCGGAGCATAGCCGGTCGCACCAAGGTCGACGAACTGCTGGCACTTTATTGCTAGTCTGTTTCGTCCGCGACCAACGCATTACGCCAGCCGCAGGGCTGGCGCACAACAGTGGGAGAATCGGATGAAACAATATTTGCTGGCCCCTTCAATCCTTTCGGCGGACTTTGCTCGCCTGGGCGAAGACACAGCCAAAGCGCTGGCGGCCGGAGGTGACGTGGTTCACTTCGACGTGATGGACAACCACTACGTCCCTAATCTGACCATGGGTCCGATGGTGCTGAAAGCACTGCGCGACTATGGCATCACCGCCCCCATCGATGTGCATCTGATGGTGAAGCCGGTCGATGCACTGATCCCGGATTTCGCCAAAGCCGGTGCCACCTACATCACCTTTCATCCCGAAGCCAGCTTACACGTTGACCGCACCCTGCAACTGATTAAAGAGCACGGCTGCAAAGCGGGCCTGGTGTTTAACCCGGCGACCCCGCTGAGCTATCTCGATTACGTTATGGATAAGCTGGATATCATTCTGCTGATGTCAGTGAACCCTGGTTTTGGCGGTCAGTCATTTATTCCGGGCACCCTGGATAAGCTACGTGAAGCACGCAGACGTATCGATCAGAGCGGTTACAACATTCGTCTTGAAGTCGATGGCGGCGTGAAGATTGATAACATTGGCCAGATTGCCGCCGCAGGTGCCGACATGTTTGTCGCCGGTTCTGCCATCTTCGGTCACCCTGACTATAAAAAAGTGATCGACGATATGCGCAATGAACTGGAGAAAGCCAATGGCTCGTTTCACTGATATTCGTGCGCTGGCGTTTGATCTTGATGGCACGCTGGTTGATAGCGCGCCAGGTCTGGCTGAGGCGATTGATCGCACGCTGAAGGATCTCCGTCTGCCGCAGGCGGGCCTGGAGCGTGTCTCAACCTGGATTGGCAACGGGGCGGATATCATGATGGCCCGTGCGCTGACCTTCGCGCTGGGCCGCGAGCCGCAGCCGGAAGAGCAGCGTGATGCGCGGGCGCTGTTTGACCGGCATTACGCCGATACCGTGGATGCGGGCAGTACGCTGTTCCCACAGGTTAAGCAGACGCTGGACGCATTAAAGGCTTCCGGGCTGCCGATGGCGATTGTGACCAACAAGCCGACGCCGTTTGTGGCACCGCTGCTGGAGTCGCTTGGCATTGCCGATGCGTTTTCGCTGATTATCGGTGGCGACGATGTGCCGGTTAAAAAACCGCACCCTGCGGCGATCTTTATGGTGCTGGGCACCTTCGGCGTATTGCCGAAAGAGTTGCTGTTTGTTGGCGACTCACGCAATGATATTCAGGCGGCGCAGGCAGCTGGCGTTCCCAACGTCGGTATGACCTTTGGCTATAACTATGGCGAGCCGATTGCGACCAGCCAGCCCGATTTAACCCTCGACTCTTTCGACGAACTTTTGCCCACACTGGGGCTGTAAATATCAGGACTTAAGTATGAAACCCATCGTTTTCAGCGGCGCACAGCCGTCCGGCGAACTGACCATTGGCAACTATATGGGAGCGCTGCGTCAGTGGGTGCAGATGCAGGATGATTTCCACTGCATTTACTGCATCGTTGATCTCCACGCGATCACCGTGCGTCAGGATCCTACTGCACTGCGTAAAGCGACGCTGGACACGCTGGCGCTCTATCTGGCCTGTGGTATCGACCCGCAAAAAAGCACCATCTTTGTTCAGTCGCATGTGCCAGAGCATACGCAGCTGAGCTGGATCCTGAACTGCTACGCCTATTTCGGCGAACTGAGCCGCATGACGCAGTTCAAGGATAAATCAGCGCGTTACGAAGAAAATATTAACGCCGGTCTGTTCGACTACCCGGTGCTGATGGCGGCGGACATTCTGCTTTATCAGACCAATCAGGTGCCGGTGGGTGAAGATCAGAAGCAGCATCTGGAGCTGAGCCGCGATATCGCGCATCGCTTCAATGCGATCTATGGCGATATCTTCCGGGTTCCAGAACCGTTCATTCCTAAGTCTGGCGCACGCGTGATGTCGCTGTTGGAACCGACCAAAAAGATGTCCAAGTCTGACGATAACCGCAACAACGTTATCGGCCTGCTGGAAGATCCAAAAGCGGTCGTGAAGAAAATTAAACGCGCCGTTACCGATTCTGAAGAGCCGCCAGTGGTGCGTTACGACATCAAAGAGAAAGCGGGCGTCTCTAACCTGCTGGATATTCTGTCGGGCGTGACCGGTAAAACCATCGCCGAGCTGGAGCAGGAGTTCGAAGGTAAAATGTATGGCCACCTGAAAGGCGCAGTAGCCGATGCCGTGTCGGGCATGCTCTCTGAGCTGCAGGAGCGTTATCACAGCTTCCGCAACGATGAAGCACTGCTGGAGCAGGTAATGCGTGATGGCGCGGCGAAAGCACGCGCACAGGCGCAGGAGACGCTGAAGAAGGTTTATCAGGCGGTAGGCTTTGTCGCGATGCCGTAATGGCTGAACAGACAAAAAGGACGGCGGGCTTTGTGCCCGCCGTTTTTATTTGCCGATTCAGAACCAGCGCAGGCTGTCGCGCAGGCTCACCACGCTGCCGATAATCATCAGGCTGGGGCTAATCACCTCTCCGGCTAACGCTTCCAGCTCGCTCAGTATCCCGGTGACCACACGCTGACGCGTACTGGTGCCGTTTTCCACCAGCGCCACTGGCATATCGCTGCGCATCCCGTGCTTCATTAACTGCTGCTGAATCTCTCCGGCCTGCGCCAGCCCCATATAAAACACCAGCGTCTGCTGTTCCGCCGCCAGCGTCTGCCAGGCGAGCGTCCCTGTTTTCTGCAGATGTCCGGTAACCAGCCTGACGCTCTGCGCATGATCGCGGTGGGTCAGGGGAATACCGCTGTAGGCCGCACAGCCCGAGGCGGCCGTGATCCCCGGCACCACGCTGAACGGAATCTGCAACTGCGCCAGCGCCTCCAGCTCTTCACCGCCGCGACCAAAGATAAAGGGATCGCCGCCTTTCAGCCGCACCACGCGTTTTCCGCGCTGTGCCTGTTCGCAGAGCAGCTGGTTGATCTCATCCTGCGGTACGCAGTGATGTCCGGCGCGTTTCCCGACAAAGATGCGTTCAGCATCGCGACGCACCAGATTCAGGATCTCATCGGAGACCAGCCGGTCATAGACGATCATATCCGCCTGCTGGATCAGCTGCAGGCCTTTGAGGGTGAGTAATCCGGCATCGCCCGGACCGGCACCGACCAGCGCCACTTCACCCTGTTGAGTAAAATCTGCATTAAAAAGCGTATCGGTAATCTGCTCCGCGCGTCCACTGTCACCGTTAGCCAGCGTCTGAGCCAGCCGCTCGCTGCTAAAGAAGCGCTCCCAGAAGTGGCGGCGGGCATTGATGGAGCCGAACTGCTTTTTCACCCGATCGCGCAGGGTTCCCGCCAGCTGCGCCAGCTGACCCAGATGCTGCGGCAGCATCGCCTCCAGCTTCTCCCGCAACAGACGCGCCAGCACCGGCGCACGTCCGCCAGAAGAGACGGCAACCATCAGCGGTGAGCGGTCGATGATCGATGGCATAATGGCGCTGGCCTGCTGCGGTGCATCCACCAGATTACAGAAGATCTGCTGTTTTTCGGCTGCATCTGCCACCTGCTGATTGACCGCGTCATCATTGGTCGCGGCGACGACCAGCCAGCAGCCGGTCAGCCACTCGGAATCGAAAGGCCCGGGCAGCAGCGTGATGGCTTTCTGCAGCGCCCATTCCCGGAAGGCGGGGGAGAAATCAGGGGCACCAACCCGCAACTCGGCGCCGGCCTCCAGCAGCAGGCGCGCTTTCCGCTCCGCCACGTCACCTGCGCCGACCAGCAGGCAGCGTCGGCCCTGCAGACGGCAAAACAAGGGGAAGTAGTCCATCAGAGGTCCTTAAAAAAGCCCGCAGAGGCGGGCTGTTGAGGGGAGTTACAGGCAGACTTCAACCTGTCCGGCATTGACCCGCACCGGCCAGGACGCCACGGAATGCGTTTCATCCTCCATGCAGTAGCCATCGCTGAGGCGAAAATGCTGCTTTTTCAGCGGGCTGGCCACCCAGAGCGTATCCTGATATTCAGCGATAATGCCGCGTGACAGTACGCTGGCATCGGCAAACGGATCGATATTGCTGATCGCATAGAGCTGCTCATCGCCGCGTGGACGGAAGATAGCCACCTGCTGGCCTTTGACCAGCGCGCAGACGCCCGTGGCGGGCAGGATCTGCGTCAGCGGGCACACCGGATTCCACTGGCTCATGATTCGGTCTCCTCAATCAGTGTCACGGTAATGCGTTCTTCGGGGCGTGCCGGGCGATGCTGATCGCGCTCTGCCACCCGCTGCACAGCAGGATCGCGCTGCGGCGAGTTGATAAAGTGGGCGAAGCGCGTCATATGCTCTTTATCTTCCAGCGTGGCCTGCCATTCACAACTGACGCTGTCGCGCAGCGCGGCCAGGTGCTGTTCCATCTGGCTGTTGATGCCGAGTTTGTCATCCAGGATCACTTTGCGCAGATAGTCGATGCCACCTTCCAGGCTCTCCAGCCATAGCGAAGTGCGCTGCAGGCGATCTGCGGTGCGGATATAGAACATCATAAAGCGGTCAAGATAGGTAACCAGCGTCTGTTGATCGAGATCCGCCGCCAGCAGATCGCCATGACGCGGTTTCATGCCGCCGTTGCCGCAGACGTAGAGGTTCCAGCCTTTTTCGGTGGCGATAATACCGACATCTTTACCCTGAGCCTCCGCACATTCGCGGGTGCAGCCGGAGACGCCAAACTTCATCTTGTGCGGCGTGCGGATGCCTTTGTAGCGGTTTTCCAGCATCACGCCGAAGCCGAGGCTGTCGCCAACGCCATAACGGCACCAGGCGCTGCCGACGCAGGTTTTCGCCATACGCAGCGCCTTGGCGTAAGCCTGGCCGGTTTCAAATCCGGCAGCGATCAGCTGTGACCAGATAGCGGGCAGATCGTCCTTCTGCGCGCCAAACAAGCCGATGCGCTGAGAGCCGGTGATTTTGGTATAGAGCTGGTAGCGTTCGGCGATGTCGCCAATCACTTTCAGTCCCTGTGGCGTGATTTCACCGCCGGGCGAGCGCGGGATCACTGAATAGGTGCCATCTTTCTGAATATTGCCCAGATAGAGGTCGTTGCTGTCCTGCAAGGGTGCGTGCTGCGGCTTGAGCACATACTCATTCCAGCAGGAGGCGAGCAGGGAACCCACCGTAGGCTTGCACACTTCACAGCCGTAGCCCTGACCATAGCGGGCCAGCAGCTCGTCAAAAGTTTTGATCTCCTCCACCTGAATCAGGTGATACAGCTCCTGACGTGACCAGGCAAAGTGCGCGCAGAGATGGTTATTGACCTCAATGCCCTGACGGCTGAGTTCGTTGTTGAGCACCTGGGTAATCAGGGGAATACAGCCGCCGCAGCCGGTACCTGCACGGGTAGTGCTTTTCAGCGCTGCCACGGTGTGACAGCCACCCTGTACCGCCTTGACGATGTCGCCTTTGCTGACGTCGAAGCAGGAGCAGATTTGCGCGCTATCAGGCAGGGAATCGACGCCGATGGCCGGTTTATCTCCGCTGCCCGCCGGCAGAATCAGTGCTTCTGGGTTAGCGGGCAGCGGAATGGCATTCAGCACCAGTTGCAGCAGGTTGCCATAGTCGCTGGTGTCGCCCACCAGCACCGCACCCAGCAGGGTTTTCTGATCTTCGCTGATAATCAGGCGTTTGTAGACCGATTTGCTTTCATCCAGCCAGACCACACTGCGTGCGCCTGCCGTGGTGCCGCGCGCATCGCCAATGCCACCGACATCGACCCCCAGCAACTTGAGTTTGGCGCTCATGTCCGCGCCGGTAAACGCATTGTCGCGGCCCAGCAGCTGGTCGCTGGCGACCTGCGCCATTTTGTAACCCGGTGCCACCAGGCCATAGACGCGATTCTGCCAGGCGGCGCACTCACCGATGGCGTAAATGGCGGGATCGCTGGTACGGCACTGGTCATCAATGGCGATGCCGCCGCGTGGACCCAGCGTTAATCCACACTGTTTTGCCAGTTTGTCCTGCGGGCGAATGCCGGTGGAGAAGACGATGAAATCGACCTCCAGCGCGCTACCGTCGGCGAACTGCAGCGTTTTGCCGCCGTGCTCATGATGCACAATCTGCTGGGTATTTTTACCGGTGTGAACCCGTACGCCCATCTGTTCAATCTTGCGACGCAGCTGTTCCCCGCCTTGCTGATCGAGCTGTTCTGCCATCAGCACCGGCGCAAATTCAATGACGTGGGTTTCAATACCCAGATTTTTCAGCGCGCCCGCCGCTTCCAGTCCCAGCAGGCCGCCGCCAATCACCGCTCCGCGTTTGCTGCGACGTGAGCAGGCTTCAATGGCGTTGAGATCTTCGATGGTGCGGTAGACAAAGCAGTCGCTGCCTTCGGCACCTTTAATCGGCGGGATCCACGGATAAGAGCCGGTGGCAAAAATCAGCGTGTCGTAGTGAACCGCGCGACCGGTGCTGGAGTGAATGAGCTTCTCATCACGGTTAATGGTGATGGCGCGCTCGCCCAGCAGCAGATTGACCTGATGTTTGTCGTAATAGCCTTCTCGAACCAGCGACAATTCTTCAGCGGTGTGATGGGAAAAGTAAGCGGACAGGTGGACACGATCATAGGCGACGCGCGGTTCTTCACAAAAGACGGTCAGCGAAAAAAGGTTGGGTTCCGCTTTCTCAAGTAACTCTTCTATGAAGCGGTGGCCGACCATGCCGTTACCGATAACGACAACATTGTGCTTGCTCATTTTTGCCTCAAATTTACGATATATTCGGCTACAATAGCGCGCCTTTTCTGGCGCTTATTGATATACATCAACCTCGGCCCCATATACCCATTAAGAGTTATATGATTGATTTTAATAAATTTTCCTCGCCGGGGCTAACCTGCTGAATATCCTGCATTGCCGCGGGTGGTATGAATCGTGCTAGTTTTAACCACACAGGTTAATCGGATAAGGAACCAGCCATGCTGTCACCCAAGTGGATCAATAACGTGCGTTTGCCCTGGCGGGAAGGGTTGTGGCAAATCGAAATAGCCGAGGGGAACATTGCCCGAATTTCAGCTCAGCCGCAGCAGCCTTCACCGGCGGATCAATCGCTGGACGGCGAGGGCGGCTTAGCCTGCGCGCCCTTTATTGAGCCACATATTCATCTGGATACCACCCAGACGGCGGGCGAACCGGCATGGAACCAGTCCGGGACCCTGTTTGAAGGGATTGAGCGCTGGGCCGAACGCAAGGCGCTGCTCAGCCACGAAGATGTTAAACAGCGGGCGTTGCAGACGCTGAAGTGGCAGATCGCCAACGGCATTCAGTTTGTCCGCACCCATGTTGACGTGTCTGATCCGTCACTGACGGCGCTGAAAGCGATGCTGGAGCTGAAAGCGGAGATGGCGCCGTGGATCACTATTCAGATTGTTGCTTTTCCCCAGGAGGGCATTCTCTCTTATCCCAACGGTGAAGCGTTGCTGGAAGAGGCATTGCGGCTGGGCGCGGATGTGGTCGGCGCGATTCCGCACTACGAATTCACCCGCGAATATGGCGTCGAGTCGCTGCATAAAACCTTTGCGCTGGCTAACCGCTATGACCGGCTGATCGATGTTCACTGCGATGAGATCGATGATGAACAGTCGCGCTTTGTGGAAACCGTGGCGGCACTGGCGCATCGCGACGGCAACGGGGCACGCGTGACGGCCAGTCATACCACCGCGATGCACTCTTATAATGGTGCGTACGCCTCACGGCTGTTCCGGCTGCTTAAACTGTCGGGCATTAACTTTGTCGCCAATCCGCTGGTCAACATCCACCTGCAGGGCCGCTTTGACACTTATCCTAAGCGGCGCGGCATTACGCGGGTGAAAGAGATGCTCGAGGCGGAGATTAACGTCTGCTTCGGCCACGACGATGTGTTTGATCCCTGGTATCCGCTGGGCACCGCCAACATGCTGCAGGTGCTGCATATGGGTTTACATGTCTGTCAGTTGATGGGCTATGAGCAGATCGATGCAGGTCTGGATCTGATTACGCATAACAGCGCGAACACGATGCAGCTGTCAGGCTATGGCATTCAGAGCGGCAACGAGGCCAGTCTGATTATTCTGCCGGCGGAAAACGGTTTTGATGCGGTGAGAAGGCAGGTTCCGGTGCGCTATTCAGTGCGTCGTGGAGTGGTAGTGGCAGAGACGAAGCCCGCAGAAAGCGAGATTTACTGGCGGGAACGGGAGCGCATCGATTTCCGGCGGTAAACAGCAGGGCGGCGATCACTCGCCGCCCTGAAGGATTAATGCGTGACGTGACCGTGAGTACGATGACGGCTGACAAAGCCGAGCAGGGCACACATCACAAACACCACGGCGTAGAGCGCGTTAGCCGTCGCCAGTGCGGTATGCACACCACTTTTCTCAACGATAGGCGCCGTGACCACAAAGGTCAGCATGGTGCCAACGGTGCCGCAGGTCAGGATGAAGTTCACCAGTTTTGGTGAAGCCACCTTGGTCTGCAGTGAACCCAGGGTGATGATGGTGGTGTAGATAGCACTTGAGCTGAAGCCAAGAATCATGATGATCCATTTCAGCATGCTGGCATCGCTGCTGCTGACGAACCAGTACATCAGCACGGTCGCCAGACCCGCCAGCACCATCAGAATGCGTTGCAGATCGAAGAAGCGCAGCAGGAAGCTGAAGGCCCACATGCCGACCATATAAGCCGTCCAGAAGCTGCCTACCAGTTGTCCGGCGTCATTGATGTTCATGCCCATGACTTTGGTGGCATATTCCGGTACCCAGGAGATAAAGCCGAGCTGGCCCAGAATGTAGCAGAGTGCCGCGACAGCCAGCAGCAGCACGCCCACACCCCATTTTTCTTTCTCAACGGTCGGGCTGTTTTCAGGCTTACGCAGCACCGGGAACTCAACAAACAGCGTCATGATGAAGATGGCGACGTAGATAACGCCGATACAGACGTAAACCCAGTACCACGGCAATTGACGCGCCAGCAGGATCCCTGCCAGCACCGGAAACAGCGTGCCCGCCATGCTGAAGAAGGAGTCGGTAAACAGCAGGCGTGAACCACGCTGACGGCCTTCATACATGTGGGTGATCAGGAAGGTGCCGATCGACATGGTAATGCCGCTGACCACGCCCAGAACAAACATGCAGAGCGAAAAGACGGTCAGATCGCGGCTGGTCATTAGCCCGATTATCGCCAGCACCATCAGGACGAAGCCGAAAATCAGCTGACGTTTCAGTGGCACAATCACCATTAGCCAGGCGTTCAGGAAAACTGCAGCCAGGATGCCGCTGTTGAGGAAAGTGAAGGTATTACTCATGCTGGAGATGGGGATCTGGAAATCTTTTGCGATGTCGCCCATTACCATGCCGGTAACGATCACCAGCGCGCCAGTCAGCGCATAGGAGAAGAAGCTTATCCAGGTGAGGCCAATACGATTACGGTTTGTCATGTTCTGAACCTGTTGAGAACCGGGTGGCAAAAAGTGTCAGAAAGTGTAAACGGAACTGTGATCTTAATAAACAAGCAGTGAAACTACAGATCCATATTTCATGTGATGTGTGATTTTAATCACGCAATTGCGGAGGTTTAACGTTTGCTCACCCCATTTGCCGCAACAGCGTAAATATAGGTAAAACGCTGGCTCCTGGAATAGAGTCTCTCTACAATCAATCACGTTTTTGTGCCCGCTCTCCCAGGTAAGGAATCTTTCATGTTTAAACGTACTTTAACAGCGGCCATCACCCTGTTAGCGCTCTCTTCCGTTTCCGCCCAGGCGCTGGCTGCAAAAGGTGACACCCACGTTCTGCTCACCACCTCCGCCGGCAATATCGAACTCGAACTGAATAACCAAAAAGCGCCGGTTTCAGTGAAAAACTTCGTTGATTACGTCAACAACGGTTTTTATAACAACACCATTTTTCACCGCGTGATCCCGGGCTTTATGGTGCAGGGTGGTGGCTTCACCACTGACATGCAGCAGAAGCAGACCAACGCGCCGATCAAAAACGAAGCGGACAATGGCCTGCGTAACCTGCGTGGCACCATCTCTATGGCGCGTACCGCCGATAAAGACAGTGCGACCAGCCAGTTTTTCCTCAACGTCGCGGATAATGCCTTCCTCGACCACGGACAGCGCGATTTTGGCTATGCCGTATTTGGTAAGATTGTGAAAGGTCAGGATGTGGTTGAAAAAATTTCTCAGGTACCGACCAAAGATGTGGGTCCTTACCAGAATGTTCCGTCCAAACCGGTAGTTATCCTCTCCGCTAAAGTCCTGCCTTAACGCTTTTCGTCGCCATCTGCGGATGGCGACCGCCTGCCGGCTCCGGCAAAGCCAGAAATTGCTCTTATACTTAGGGCAAAAACCTGAGCAGGAGGCGGCATGGCGAACAAACTCACCGAAAAACAGAAGGTCACCCTGTGGCAACAGCGGCGTAGCGCCAGCTATCAGGCCAGCTGTCGGCTGGAAGGCTTCTCATCGAATGAAACCAGCGTCAATAGCGATGATGCAGCCGCACGTCTGGCGTCACTGAGGAGGCAATATGGACTCTAATACCGCCGTCAGCCAGGATCCCTACCTGTGGCAGCACGACAACGTGCTGAAAAACCTGCCCGATATTCATGACGCCGCGCAGCTGCGTAAGGCGGAGCTCAGCTTCAGTGCCGCGCGCGCCGCCACGCTGGAGCTGGGTCCCCGTAATCCTGGCTTGCCTTACCTGCGCCAGATCCATCGCACGCTGTTCCAGGATCTCTACAGCTGGGCCGGTGAACTGCGAACCATCGATATCTGGCGTGATGAGACGCCGTTCTGTCATTTCGAATATATCGAAAAAGAAGGCAACGCCCTGATGGCCGCGCTGGAAGAGGAGAAGGGGCTGGCTGACCTGCCACGTGATGCGTTTATTCAGCGCCTTGCTCACTACTACTGCGAAATCAATATGCTGCATCCTTTCCGCCATGGAAATGGTCGTGCGCAGCGGATTTTCTTTGAACAACTGGCGCTGCATGCCGGTTATCTGCTGAACTGGGAAGAGACGGATGCTGAAAGCTGGAAAGCCGCTAATCAGGCCGGAGTAGCCGGAGACCTGGCCCCGCTGGAGCAGGTCTTTGCGAAAGTGGTGAGTGAGGCGGCCTGACCGCGTAGAATAGCGGCGCGGTTTATCATTCTGGATACGTCATGCTGCTGCTTATCGACAATTACGACTCCTTTACCTGGAATCTTTATCAATATTTCTGCGAGCTGGGCGCGCAGGTTCAGGTGGTGCGCAATGATGCCATCACTGTGGAGCAGATGGCGGCGCTGCCGCTGACCCATCTGGTGATCTCCCCTGGCCCCTGCACGCCGTCGGAGTCAGGCATCTCGCTGGCGGCGATCCGGCACTTCGCGGGGCAGCTGCCCGTGCTGGGTGTCTGTCTTGGCCATCAGGCGATTGCGCAGGCGTATGGCGCGCAGGTGGTGCGTGCGCGTCAGGTGATGCACGGCAAAACTTCCGCGATTCAGCACACCGGCCAGGGCGTGTTCCGCAATCTCAATAATCCCCTTACTGTGACACGCTATCACTCACTGATTGTGCAGCGAGATTCTTTGCCCGACGCGTTCGAGGTGACTGCCTGGACGGTGCGTGACGGCGAGCCTGACGAAATTATGGGATTCCGCCATAAAACCCTGGCGCTGGAAGGTGTACAGTTCCATCCCGAAAGCATTCTCAGCGAGCAGGGACATCTGCTGCTGCGCAATTTCCTTGAGCAATAAGTTGCCTTTGATTGATTTTTTATGCATATTTTATGATTATTATTTCAAAGCAACTCGACAATCATCCAGATGGGGTTACTAATGGCAGCGGAAAAAATTGCGGTCACGCGGGAGACGTTCGATAACGTTATTTTGCCTGTTTATGCACCTGCGCAGTTCGTGCCGGTAAAAGGCAAGGGCAGTCGCGTATGGGATCAACAGGGCAAAGAGTATATCGATTTCTCGGGTGGTATCGCTGTCACCGCACTTGGACACTGCCATCCTGCGCTGGTGGAGACGCTGAAAAGCCAGGGCGAGACGCTGTGGCACACCAGCAACGTCTTCACCAACGAACCGGCGCTGCGTCTCGCCAGTAAGTTAATCCAGGCCACCTTTGCTGATCGCGTCTTCTTCGCCAACTCCGGTGCCGAAGCCAACGAAGCCGCGTTTAAGCTGGCGCGCTACTACGCCTGCAAACGTCACAGCCCATTCAAAAGTAAGATCATCGCCTTCCATAACGCTTTTCATGGCCGGACGCTGTTTACCGTCACGGTCGGCGGACAACCAAAATATTCTGACGGATTCGGCCCGAAACCGGCGGATATCGTCCACGTGCCGTTCAATGACCTGGACGCAGTGAAAGCGGTGATTGACGATCATACCTGCGCCATCGTGGTTGAACCGATTCAGGGTGAGGGCGGCGTGGTGCCCGCGACGCAGGAGTTTATGCAGGGACTGCGTGAGCTTTGCGATCAGCATCAGGCGCTGCTGGTGCTGGATGAAGTGCAGAGCGGCATGGGACGCAGCGGCAAGCTGTTCGCCTATGAGCATTATGGCATTCAACCCGATATTCTGACCTCAGCCAAAGCGCTGGGCGGCGGTTTCCCGGTCAGCGCCATGCTGACCACCAACGAGATCGCCTCGATCATGGCGCCGGGCGTGCACGGCACGACCTATGGCGGCAATCCGCTGGCCTGCGCCATCGCCGAAACGGCACTGGATATTATCAATACGCCGGACGTGCTGGCGGGTGTCGGGATGCGTCGTCAGCATTTTGTTACGGCGCTGAAGGCCATTGATGCGAAGTATGATCTGTTCAGCGACATTCGCGGCAAGGGGCTACTGATTGGTGCAGCGCTGAAACCTCAGCATGCCGGCAGGTCGCGCGACATTCTGAATGCCGCCGCCGCTGAAGGCGTGATGGTGCTGGTAGCCGGAACCGACGTGATGCGTTTTGCCCCGTCACTGATTATCGAACCGGCCGACATTGAAGAGGGCATGAGCCGCTTCGCCACCGCCGTCGGCAAAGTGCTTAACGGCTAGCTTAGTTTTTACGTAAGCGTCTGATTAGCCAGCGGCCATGTTGTGGTCGCTGGTTCCACGCCAGCGATGAAATGGTGTACATCACGCTCAGATGATCGAGAATGCGTCGTACATGTTGCTCCACCACCGTGATCGGTCCCTCGCTGATATTCTCCAGGTCATCCAGCAAATTCACCTGTGAGCTTTCACCATCATATTCCAGCCGCTGCTGACATCGCTGCAGCGCGATTTCACAGGATTGCAGATAGCGTTCAGCCAATGCGGTCGTCAGCATGGTGTGCTCACGCGCCAGAATCGTTATCGCATTGATATGCTCGACAATAAACTGGCTGTGCGTGACCCAGAGCCGCATATCACTCAGGTAGCGGGAGTTGAACGCGGGTTCCTGCATCGCCTGATTTAGTGAGTTAAACAGCGCATTATGCGCCTGATTAACCTTCACGCGCTGATAAGCCAGTTTCTCCGATGACTGTTCGTCGCCCAGTAACAGCCGCAGCGCATCCTGATAGGTTTCCAGCGCGTCATGGGCATTCTGCCGCAATAAGCCGCTCTGCCACTGCGGCCACAGCCACAGCATCCCGCCAAAGGCAATCAGACAGCCCATCAGCGTATCCATCAGTCGCGGCAGCAGGAACTGCGCGCCGTTCAGCGACAGCAATTGCAGCGAGTAAACCGCCGTGACCGTAAATCCAATCATCGACCAGCCATAGAACTGGCGGGTAAAGCGATAGCTGATAAAGGTTATCGCCAGCATGATCAGCAGCACTACCGACTCCGGCACCGCCATGCGCAGCGTCGCGGCCGCGATGACCAGACCAGCAAAGGTGCCCAGCGCCCTATGCTGGATGCGGACACGGGTGGCGCTGTAGCCGTTCTGGCTGACGAACATAATGGTCATCAGGATCCAGTAGGGTTTGGGGATGTTGAAGAATAGCGCCAGCGCGCTGCCCAGCATCAGCATTACCGCAAAGCGACCGGCAGTGCGCAGTGCCGACGAGCGAAACGAGAGATAACTGCGCAGCGCCGGTAACAGCGGCAGACGACGCTGGCGATCCGCCATCAGATCGCGTTGATACAGCGGTTTCTGGGTGCGCAGGACACGCGCAATGCGGTTGAAGTGGTAAAGGCAGAAGTTACCCACCGGATTGTCGGGATGCTGATGGGCGATCTTCTCCAGCGCACCGAGCTGTTTATCCATCGCAAAGCGATCGGGGAGCTGGTGATAAAGGATGTTATCCGCCAGCACCCGCAGCCGGGCAGAGATGGTTTTGGCGTTCCAGCGGATCACCGCTTCGGCATGGCTCTGTTCGACCAGCTTCTGCACCTCTTCCGGCCGATGCAGGCTGACGGAGATATGCTCCTGCAGATCCAACGCCACCTGAAAGGCGCGCGTCAGCCTCTTATGGCTGTGATCGCGGCTTGCCGACAACATGTGCATCTGCTGATAGCAGGTGTTGATCAGATCGACCACTTTCTGCTGACGAGCCAGCAGCGGCGGCAGCGCCTTTTCCGGATCGGTGAGCTGCGTGAGCAGGGTATATTTGGCGTCGCAGTAGTTAGCCAGCTCACGATAGATCAGGCTGAGGCTCTCGCGCATCGGCTGCTCTTTCCACAGCCAGAACCAGAACCAGTTGAACAGCCCATACCAGAGCGTACCGCCGATATAGAGCAGCGGGGTGACATAGATGGGCATGCGGCCAATCAGGCTGAGGGTGAAGATGGCGGCGATAAGGGTGCCGGGCAGCAGGCGGCCATGCAGCGGGCTGATTTCACCGGTGACGCCCAGCAGCAGAGGCATAGCGAAGAGGATCAGCGGCAGTGGAATCGCATGCAGGGTAAGCCACTGAATCAGAAAGCTGCCGAGGGCAAACAGGCTGCCGCCAACAATCAGGCGTTTGAAGAAGCGTTTGTGTGGGGTATCCAGACCGGCGATGTTGCAGCAGGCGGGCACTAACGAGAACAGCAGACCTTTTTGCAGGTCGCCAGCTAGCCAGCCCAGCGCTACCGGCAGACAGAGCACCAGCGTTTGCCGCAAAGCGTAGTTAACTTCAGGATGGTAAATGATTCGACGCCACATCGGCCCAACACAAACAATAACGGCGTGATGTTGCCATCACGCCGTGGGTGACAGGAATTAGCGGGTGCCGTAAACGACGATGGTTTTGCCGTGTGCGGAGATCAGATTCTGATCTTCCAGCATCTTCAAAATACGGCCCACGGTTTCGCGTGAACAACCAACAATCTGGCCAATTTCCTGACGAGTGATTTTAATTTGCATACCGTCGGGATGCGTCATGGCATCTGGCTGCTTCGCCAGGTTGAGCAGGGTCTGTGCAATGCGTCCGGTTACGTCGAGGAAAGCGAGGTTACCCACTTTTTCAGACGTGACCTGCAGGCGACTCGCCATCTGCGCTGAGAGTCGCATCAGGATGTCGGGGTTAACCTGGATCAGCTGACGGAATTTCTTGTAGGAAATCTCCGCCACTTCGCACGCGCTTTTCGCACGTACCCAGGCGCTGCGCTCCTGGCCTTCTTCGAAGAGGCCAAGCTCACCAATAAAATCGCCCTGATTCAGGTAGGAAAGAATCATCTCTTTGCCTTCTTCATCTTTAATCAGAACCGCGACGGAACCTTTCACGATGTAGTAAAGCGTTTCTGCTTTTTCACCTTGGTGAATCAGCGTACTTTTGGATGGATACTTGTGAATATGGCAATGGGACAGGAACCATTCGAGTGTAGGGTCTGTTTGCGGTTTGCCGAGAACCATTCGCTATTATCCTCTGTTGTAATCGTGCCCAAAATACAGGGGGCAGTTTTCCCTGTCAGGCGGTGAAAGCTTCAAGCGTTTCCATTTCAGGAAATTATTCGGGCCGCATCAGGCGCAGTGCGCATCATTCTTCCCGGCTTCGCCATCGGGTGACGAAAAATATTTTCAGCACTGTTTGTAGCACAGCTTTTGCCGACTGTCTTCTGTTGTCTCGCTTCAGCTAAGAGTGGATTTCTCTGGATTGCTGTTTACCAGGCGAAAGCGTACTCTTGCGAGAAAACTGCGTATTCCGGAGCAAAAATCATGCAGGCAAGAGTGAAATGGGTAGAAGGGCTGACATTCCTCGGAGAATCCTCATCCGGCCACCAGATACTGATGGATGGCAATTCGGGTGATAAAGCGCCCAGCCCAATGGAGATGGTGCTGATGGCGGCTGGCGGATGCAGCGCGATTGATGTGGTATCAATTCTGCAAAAAGGCCGCAACGATGTGGCTGATTGTGAAGTAAAACTGACCTCAGAACGTCGTGAAGAGGCGCCGCGAATCTTTACGCACATCAACCTGCATTTTATCGTGAGTGGTAAAGCGCTCCAGGATAAAGCGGTCTCACGCGCGGTGGATCTTTCTGCTGAAAAATATTGCTCTGTGGCCATTATGCTGGGTAAAGGTGTGACGATTACGCATAGCTATGAAGTGATTGAGCTTTAGTAGCCGCAAGGGTCATTGCCGACCTGCTAACTTCACTTCCAGTATCTGATGCAGGTTGCTTTAAGACTGTGCCTGCGCAGGAAACCGGGTCAGATCGGAAAGTCGTTTAAGCCAATCCCTGGCCGCTCGGCCCGCGCCTTCCCTGGCGCGGGACGCTTTCCTCTTCTGGCCCGGTTCCCTGCGTGTTAAGCTTTTTCGCTGCTGTCAGATTCATCCTGCATTGGCATTGGCATTGGCATTAGTCTGGAAAGGCCCTTTTGACCTCTTACTCTATCCGTTTACCTTCCATCAGCCGCTTCACCAGAGGCCCCATGATCAACTCCATCGCCAGCCCCATTTTGCCGCCCGGCACGACCAGCGTATTGATATGCGAGATAAACGAACCCTGAAGCATCGCCAGAAGGTAGGGGAGGTCGATATCGTCCAGCGCCTGAAAGTGAATCACCACAAAGCTCTCATCCAGTGAAGGAATAGCGCGGGCAGCGAAGGGGTTTGAGGTATCGACGGTCGGGACGCGCTGAAAGTTGAGGTGAGTGCGTGAGAACTGCGGCGTGATGAAGTTGATGTAATCCTCCATCGAGCGCACCACGGAATCCATTACCGCTTCACGTGAATGACCGCGCTCGCCAGTGTCGCGCACCAGCTTCTGAATCCACTCCAGGTTAACAATCGGTACCACGCCCACCAGCAGATCGACCTGTTCGGCCACGTTGTGCTGCGCCGTCACCACGCCGCCGTGCAGTCCTTCATAGAAGAGAATGTCGGTGTTCTGCGGCAGCGGCTGCCAGGGCGTAAAGGTGCCGGGCACCTGATTCCACGGCACTGCTTCATCGTAGGTGTGCAGATATTTACGCGACTGGCCCTGTCCGCTTTGACCATACTCTTTAAAGCTCTGTTCCAGCAGGCCAAAGTCATTGGCTTCCGGCCCGAAATAGCTGACATGACGTCCTAAATCGCGCGCCTTACGAATCGCCATATCCATTTCAGGGCGGGTAAAGCGGTGAAAGCTGTCACCTTCCAGCTCGGCCGCATGAAGATCGAGCTGCTGAAAGATTTTGCGAAACGCGAGGCTGGTGGTGGTGGTTCCTGCGCCGCTGGAACCGGTCACCGCGATAATGGGATGACGTGCAGACATAGAAAAGCTCCCTGTGAGGTCGGGCGATGAGCATTGTTATCATGAAATGGTGCCGGGTGCATCAGCCACGAAATTCTTTGCGTGGCATGATATTGACCGATTCATGCAGTTCCGACCACACCAGCACCACTTCGCCGGTTTCCAGCTGGCGTCGTACATCAGCCACCTTGTCCAGCAGGCTGCGTTCCTGTTCGCCATAGTCCGTGCCTTCGCGCAGCACAAAGGTTTCAATCAGATTTTCAAGGGTCTCAGGTGAGACCTGTTGCCAGGGAATAATCACGAGATCAGTTATCCAGAAAAGGGGTGAGCCACTGCGGGATGCGCTGTTCCAGCCACATTTCAGGCTGGCGTAACGTGCCGCCGACAAAACCTACGTGGCCGCCGTGGGGTGTCAGTTGATAAGTAATAGTGGCAGATAATTGGCTGCTGTGCGGAATGACCTCATCACTCATGAAGGGATCGTCTTTGGCGTGAATGATCAGCAGCGGTTTCTCTGCGTGCTTCAGCCAGGGCATGGCGCTGGCACGATGATAGTAATCGGCTGCATCGACAAAGCCGTGGGCGCGGGCAGTAATCGCATCATCAAAATCGCGGAGTCGTCGCAGCGCTTTCAGTTGCGCCAGATTGACCGGCAGCGTGTCCGGCCAGGCGTGCAGTTTGCGGCGGGCATTTTTCTTGAGCTGCGCCAGCAAATAGTATTGATAGAAACGTGAGAAGCCGCGTTCCAGTTTCACGCTGCACGGTTCCAGCAGCAGCGGGGCGGAGACAATCACGGCTGCATCCACCTCAGCGGCTGCGCCCTGCTGGCCCAGCAGGCAGCCCAGCATGTTGCCGCCCAGCGAGAAACCGACGGCAGCGGTGGAAACGTGGCCCCAGCGGGTGCGCAGCCAGTGCAGGAAGAAGCGGGCATCTTCAGTTTCGCCCGAGTGATAGATGCGATTGAGCCGGTTAGGTTCGCCGCTGCAGCCGCGAAAATGCATGACCACGGCCAGCCAGCCGCGCGCGCGGCAAATGTTCATCAGGCCATGAATATAGGGGCTGTGAAAGCTCCCCTCCAGCCCATGGAACAGCACGACGCGTGGTTTATGTTGCGCCAGTTGTGGATCTTCGCTCCAGGCGAGATCGACGAAGTCGCCATCCGGCAGATCGAGTCGCTGCCAGTGAGGAGCAAAGGTGGTACGCCGACGTAACAGGCGCGGCAGCATCGTCTGCAGGTGCGCGTTGCGCAGACTGTCAGGTGGTGTGAAGTACTCGTTTTCCGGTCCGGTAAATTTCATGTGTTAAAAGCTTGTCTGTTCCATATCACACTGTTAGCTTCGATAAGTTTTTTCTTGCAGGGTAAGGAGTACCCGATTGCCATGGAACTGAGTCTTTTCTTATCAATGTTGGGATTTCTTTGGGTTGCGGCCATTACGCCGGGTCCCAATAATATGTTACTCACTGCCTCGGGCGCTAATTTTGGCTTTCTGCGCACCATTCCGTTGATGATTGGCATCATGATCGGCATGCAGGTGATGCTGCTGATGGTGGCCTTTGGCGTAGGCGGTCTAATCCTGCTCTACCCTTCGCTGCACCTGGTGCTGAAAATCGCCGGTAGCCTCTATCTGCTCTGGCTCGCGTGGAAAATTGCTACCGCCAGTTATGAAAAACTGGAAACTGACCAGGCGCCGGATGCGCCGATGCCGTTCTGGCAGGGTGGGTTGCTGCAGCTGATCAATCCCAAGGCCTGGCTGATGGCGCTGGGCGCGGTCGCCAGCTTCAGTCTGTCCGGTGATGCGTATCGCCATTCGGTGGTGGCGATAAGCGTCGGTATGTTTCTGGTTAATCTGGTCTCGGGCGTGATCTGGATGGGATTTGGCGCGATGATCGGCCGCATTCTGCGCAGCCGCCGCGCCTGGAAAATCTTTAACCTCGCCATGGGGCTGCTGACCGCCGCCTGCGTGCTGTTAATCTGGCACTAAGTCAGCTGGACGCGCGTTCAACGCGCGTCCAGGGCAGCACCTCACGGATCACTGGCGCGTTCGGGTTGCGGATTTTCTGCAGCAGCAACTGAACGCTGCGCGCGCCCAGCTGGTTCATCGGCTGCTCGATGGTGGTCAGCGGGGGATTGAGGCTGCGGGTAAACGGCACGCCATCAAACCCGACCACCGCCAGATCTTCCGGCACGCGCAGACCCGCTTCCAGTGCTGCATGAACCACGCCCACCGCCAGCACATCTGAAACCGCAAACACTGCATCTGGCCGTTCCGGCAGTGCCATGAGTTCTCTCAGTGCCTGGCTGCCTGCCTCACAGGAGATTTCGTGGGTATAAGCGATGCCAGACCACGCATATCCCAGCTCTTCAATCGCCTGCCGGTAGCCCTTTTCACGATGATGTGAGTAGAGGTAACGCATATCGCCATTGACCAGCCCGATGCGTTTACGCCCTTTCCCCGCGAGATAATGGACGGTGTCGCGGGCTGCCTCCAGGTGATCAATGCTGACCGAGGAGGCGGGTATATCCGGATCAAATTCGCAGCACTGCACCCAGGGCGCACCGGCGATCAGCGCCTGCAAATCCGGTAAACCAGAGGCGGCATCCATGGTAATAACGCCATCCACCACTTTCCCGGTCAGCAGGGAGAGATAGGCGGCTTCCCGCTGGAGCTGTGAGGCGGAGTTACAAAGCAGGATGTGATAGCCGTGCAGTTCTGCTTCGGCCTCAATGCCCTGAACCACGCGCGAACAGAAAGGATTGGTAATATCCGAGATCAGCACCAGCAGCATGTGGCTTTGGGCCGTGCGCAGCTGACGTGCCAGTAAGTTGGGCTGATAGTCGCAGGCAGAGATTGCCGCCAGAACTTTCTCGCGCGTATCGGGCTTTACGCCGGGATGCGCGTTGAGAACCCGCGATACCGTGGCTTTGGAAACGCCAGCCAGCTGAGCGACTTTCTCGATCGACATCCGATTCACAGACCTTAACAGGCAATAATGGGGAACGCATATCAATAGCACAGGGACAATGTGAGCGCCTGACATTTTTGCTTACTTTAGCTATTTTCAGCATTTGCGATTTTCAGCTTAGTTTTGCAGATAGTGATCTAAGAACTTATTTCTATTAGGGATAATTTTTAATTCCTTTATGAAACTATTGCGCCCAGAGACACTGCCTTCACTATAAAAACGGTGGGGTAGTGATCATGGCAGCAACACGTTTAACTTTCTTAGCCGCAGCGCTGGCGCTGCTGGCATTTCGGGCTGATGCGGTCAATGTCACCGTGGCGTACCAGACCTCAGCCGAACCCGCGAAAGTGGCGCAGGCTGACAACAGTTTTGCAAAAGAGAGCGGGGCAAGCGTTGACTGGCGAAAGTTTGACAGCGGCGCAGGGGTATTACGCGCACTGGCTTCCGGGGACGTCCAGATTGGCAATATCGGTTCCAGCCCGTTAGCGGTCGCGGCGGCGCAGAAGCTGCCGATAGAAGCCTTTTTACTCGCCTCTCAGCTAGGTAATTCTGAAGCGCTGGTGGTGAAGAAGAACATCACCACTCCCAAAGATCTCATCGGCAAGCGCATCGCGGTACCGTTCATCTCCACCACCCACTACAGTCTGCTGGCTGCGCTGAAACACTGGGGCATCAAGCCGTCGCAGGTACAGCTGATCAATCTGCAACCGCCTGCGATTATTGCGGCGTGGCAGCGTGGCGATATTGATGGCGCTTACGTCTGGGCACCTGCGGTGAATGAACTGGAAAAACAGGGCAAGGTGCTGACCGACTCTGCGGAAGTAGGAAGCTGGGGATCGCCGACACTGGATGTCTGGGTAGTCCGCAAAGATTTTGCCGAACAGCACCCGGAAATCGTGACCGCCTTTGCCCGCAGCGCGCTTGATGCACAGCAGGCCTATCTTAACAGCCCCGACAGCTGGCTGAAGCAGCCCGATAACCTCAGCAAACTCTCTCGCCTCAGCGGTGTGCCGGAAGCGCAGGTGCCGGGTCTGGTGAAAGGCAATACCTACCTCACGGCGCAGCAGCAGGTTGAGCAACTGGGCAAGCCGGTCAATAAAGCGATCGTCGATACCGCCCAGTTCCTGAAAGCGCAGGGCAGAGTGCCGCAGGCTGATAACGACTACAGCAGCTATGTGACCTCCCGTTTCGTCGCGCCATTAGTTAAACCCTAAGGAGGCACTATGCTGCGCATCGCTCACCTTAATGCCCGTTATGCCGGACAGCCGGTATTGCAGGATATCAATCTGCAACTGGACAGCCATGAGTTGCTGGTGGTGCTCGGCCCTTCCGGCTGCGGCAAAACCACGCTGCTCAATCTGGTTGCCGGATTTCTGCCGGTGGAGTCGGGCAGCATCACACTGGATAACCAGCCGGTGACCGGGCCTGGTGCAGAGCGCGGCGTGGTGTTTCAGAATGAAGGTTTATTGCCGTGGCGCAACGTGCTGGATAACGTCGCTTTTGGCCTGCAGCTGTCGGGGATGTCGCGCCAGGCGCGCGAGGCCATCGCGCGGAAGCTCATCAGGCAGGTGGGGCTGGAAGGTGCGGAGAAGCGCGCCATCTGGCAGCTATCCGGCGGTCAGCGTCAGCGGGTAGGCATTGCGCGCGCGCTGGCCACCGATCCGCAACTCCTGCTGCTGGATGAGCCGTTCGGTGCACTGGATGCCTTTACCCGCGAGCAGATGCAGACCCTGCTGCTGACGCTGTGGCGCGACAGCGGTAAACAGATCCTGCTAATTACACACGATATAGAAGAGGCGATTTTCCTGGCCAGCGAACTGATTCTGCTGTCGCCAGGACCGGGCCGCATCGTGGAGCGACTGCGTCCAGGCTTTGGTCAGCGCTTTGCTGCAGGCGAGTCGTGCCGCAGCATCAAATCCGATCCGCAGTTTATCGCCCAGCGCGAATATGTGCTGAGCCGGGTATTTGATCAGCGGGAGGCGTTTGCATGAGCGCGTTAATCCACGACAAGTCTCTGCCGGTGCGCCGTCGTCTGCGCTGGCCGTTTTCAACTGCTTTTACGCTGAGCATGCTGAGTCTCTCTCTGCTGTTGCTGCTCTGGTGGGGCGTGACCGCGCTGGGTCTGATTGCTCCGCTGTTCCTGCCGTCGCCACAGCAGGTATTTAGCAAGCTGCTGCTGATTGCCAGCGCGCAGGGCTTTATGGATGCCACGCTGTGGCAGCATCTGGCCGCCAGCCTGACGCGGATGTTGATTGCGCTGACAGCGGCTGCTGCCATCGGCATTCCGGTGGGTATTCTGATGGGCCTCAGCCCGGTAGCTCGCGGGCTGCTCGATCCGCTGATTGAACTCTATCGCCCGATTCCGCCACTCGCCTATCTTCCGTTGATGGTGATCTGGTTCGGCATTGGTGAGACGTCGAAAATCCTGCTGATTTATCTGGCGATTTTCGCACCAGTGACACTCTCTACCCTGGCTGGAGTGCGTAACACGCAGCAGGTACGGATTCGTGCTGCGCGCTCGCTGGGGGCTAACCGCTGGCAGCTGCTGCGCTGGGTGATTCTGCCGGGCGCGCTGCCGGAGATTCTGACCGGTCTGCGCATCGGACTGGGCGTTGGCTGGTCAACGCTGGTAGCAGCGGAGCTGATTGCCGCCACGCGGGGCCTCGGTTTTATGGTGCAGTCAGCGGGAGAATTCCTCGCCACCGATGTGGTGCTGGCGGGTATCACAGTGATCGCCTTTATCGCTTTTAGCTTAGAACTCGGGCTTCGCACGTTGCAGCGCCGTCTGACGCCCTGGAGTGGAGAACAATCATGAATGAACGTCTGAGTTTTACCCCGCTTGGTCCTTATATCGGCGCGCAGGTCTCAAACCTGGATGTCTCTCGCCCATTAAGTGATGCGCAGTTTGAGCAGCTTTATCATGGCCTGCTGCGTCATCAGGTGCTGTTTCTGCGTGACCAGAAGATTACGCCGGAACAGCATCGTGCGCTGGCGATCCGCTTTGGCGACCTGCACATCCATCCGGTCTATCCGCATGCGGAGGGCGTCGAAGAGATTATCGTCCTCGATACCCATCAGGATAATCCGCCGGATAATGACAACTGGCACACCGATGTCACCTTTATTGAGACACCACCCGCTGTCGCGCTGCTGGCGTCAAAGGTGTTGCCGGAGGCGGGCGGTGACACGCTCTGGACCAGCGGCATTGCGGCTTACGAGGCGCTGTCGGAACCCTTTAAGCAACTGCTGGCAGGGTTGAATGCCGAGCATGATTTCAAAAAGTCGTTTCAGGAGTATAAGTACCGCAAAACCGAAGAGGAGCACCAGCGCTGGCAGCAGGCGGTGGCAAAACATCCACCGGTGCAGCATCCGGTGATCCGCACCCATCCGGTCAGCGGTAAAAAAGCGCTGTTTGTGAATGAGGGCTTTACCACGCGGATCGTGGATTTAAGCGAGAAGGAGAGTGATGCGGTGCTGGGCTTCCTGTTTGCGCATGCCACCAAACCGGAGTTTCAGGTGCGCTGGCGCTGGCAGCCAGACGATCTGGCTATCTGGGATAATCGGGTCACGCAGCATTATGCCAATGCCGACTACTATCCTGCACGGCGGATCATGCAGCGGGCAACCGTGCTGGGTGATAAACCCCGTTAAAAGAGATTCTCCCCGCGAGCGGGGAGATTTTTTTATGAGGCCATAATCTGTTCGAGCTGTTCCTGGGCTTCCAGCCACGCCATCTCAACCTCTTCCAGCGCAGATTTACTCTCCGCCTGACGCTGCAGCGCAGTGGTCAGGTCCGCTTTACGGCTCTGATCATAAATCGCACTGTCTGAGAGCTGCGCTTCGGCATCGGCCAGCTGGCTCTGCCATTTGCTCATCTGCTTTTCCAGCTTCTCTATCTCTTTGCGTAGCGGCTGCGTCTGTGTGCGCAGTTCGGCATCCCGGCGCTTCTGGTCTTTACGCGCCTGGGCGCTGTTGCCGTTATCCTGCTTTGGTGCGGCATCCTGTTGCGCCTGCTGCTTCTGCAGATCGCTCAGCCACTGCTGATAATCATCAAGGTCGCCCTCAAACACATCCACTTTGCCATCGTGTACCAGATAGAGATCGTCGGTGGTCGCGCGCAGCAGGTGACGGTCGTGCGAGACCACGACCAGCGCCCCTTCGAAGTCGATCAGCGCTTCGGTCAGCGCCTGGCGCATATCGAGATCCAGGTGGTTGGTTGGTTCATCCAGCAGCAGCAGGTTAGGGCGCTGCCAGACAATCAGCGCCAGCACCAGTCGCGCTTTCTCACCGCCGGAGAAGCGCTCGGTGTTCTCAGTGACTTTGTCGCCACGGAAATCGAAGCCGCCCAGATAGTCACGGAGCTGCTGTTCCAGCACTTTAGGCGCTATGCGCGCCAGATGCTGCAGCGGCGACTCATCGGCCCGCAGGTACTCCAGCTGATGCTGGGCGAAGTAACCGAGCTTGATCCCTTTCGCCAGTCCCATCTTGCCGTCCATCGCCTCCAGCTCACCCGCAAGCAGCTTAATCAGGGTCGATTTACCGGCTCCGTTACGCCCCAGCAGGCCGATGCGTGAGCCTGGCACCAGATTGAGCTTGATGGCGTCGAGAATAATACGATCGCCATAACCTGCAGTGACCTTCTCCATCTTCATCAGCGGATTAGGCAGATTCTCCGGCTTGCGGAAGGTGAAGCTGAACGGGTTATCAACATGGGCAGGCGCGATCATCTCCATGCGCTCCAGCATCTTGATGCGGCTCTGTGCCTGCTTCGCCTTTGTTGCCTGCGCACGGAAGCGATCAATGTAGCTGTGTAAGTGCGCCACTTTCTCCTGCTGACTCTCATACAGCGCCTGCTGCTGAGCCAGTTTGGCGACGCGCTGCCGTTCAAAGGAGCTGTAGTTGCCGGTATATTCGAACATCGACTCCTGTTCGATATGAATAATTTTGTCGATGACCGGATCGAGGAAGTCACGATCGTGCGAGATCAGGATCAGCGTGCCTTCATAACTCTTCAGCCAGCGCTCCAGCCAGATCACCGCATCGAGATCGAGGTGGTTGGTCGGTTCATCCAGCAGCAGCAGATCGGAACGACAAATCAGCGCCTGCGCCAGGTTGAGGCGCATGCGCCAGCCACCGGAGAAGTCGCTGACCGGACGTTGCAGCTGTTCCTGACTGAAGCCCAGACCATGCAGCAGGCTTGAGGCGCGCGCATGGATGCTCCACGCCTGCACCGCATCCAGCTTGCCATGCAGCAGCGCGATGGCATTGCCATCGTCGCGCAGATTGGCGTCCGCCAGTTCTGCCTCAAGCTGACGGAACTGGCGGTCGCCATCAATGACGTACTCCAGCGCGGCTTTATCCAGCGCAGGGGTTTCCTGATTCACCCAGGCCAGCGCCCAGTGAGTGGGGAATGTGACGGTACCGGCATCGCTGGTGATTTCACCTTTCAACAGCGACAGCAGCGTGGATTTACCACAGCCGTTTTTACCCACCAGCCCGACCTTCTGGCCGGGATTGATGGTGGCGGTGGCGTTGTCGAGCAGGACGCGGATGCCGCGGCGAATTTGTAAGGCTGAGAAGACAATCATGTAAGCGCCGTATCGTCAGAATATGTTAATTTACTGGCAACATAATGAGATTTTGCTGCGTCGTGCATGGTAGCCGAAAACCGCACCAATGACGACGCTTTGGAGGGAAAGGATGTCGCAGCCACCCAGGGTTTTGCTGCTTTATGCTCATCCGGAATCACAGGATTCGATCGCGAATCGGATTTTGCTGCAGCCGGCTCAGGCACTGGAACACGTCACCGTGCACGATCTGTACGCGACCTATCCGGATTTTTTTATCGATATTCATCATGAACAACAATTACTGCGCGAACATGACGTCATCATTTTTCAGCATCCGCTCTATACCTATAGCTGTCCGGCGCTGCTGAAAGAGTGGCTGGATCGGGTTCTGTCCCGCGGCTTCGCCAACGGCGTGGATGGCAATGCACTTGAAGGTAAATACTGGCGCAGCGTGGTGACGACCGGAGAACCGGAAAGCGCCTTTAAACAGCAGGGCCTGAACCGCTACTCGCTCAACGACATTATGCGTCCTTTTGAGCTGACCGCGCAGATGTGCCGTATGCACTGGATGCCGCCGATGATCGTCTACTGGGCGCGTCGTCAGAGTCCTGAATTAATGAAAAATTACGCCCGCGCCTATGGCGACTGGCTGGCAGCACCGCTGCCGAATGGAGGGGTATAGATGGAAGGGCAAACGCTGCTGACCGCGGGGGTGATTTATCTGGTCGCGGCGGTCTTGATTGTGCCGGTGGCGGCTCGCCTCGGTATTGGTGCTGTTTTGGGTTATCTGGTGGCGGGTATCGCCATCGGCCCGTGGGGATTAGGCTTTATCAGCGACGTCGACGAGATTCTTCACTTCTCTGAGCTCGGCGTGGTTTTCCTGATGTTTATTATCGGGCTGGAGCTGAACCCGGCAAAGCTGTGGGCGCTGCGCCGCTCCATTTTTGGCGTTGGCGCAGCGCAGGTCATCTTCTCAGCAGCCATTCTCGGCGGCTTATTGTGGCTGACCAACTTTAGCTGGCAGGCGGCGATCATCGGCGGGATTGGTCTGGCGATGTCCTCGACCGCCATGGCGCTGCAGCTGATGATGGATAAAGGCATGAACCGCAGCGAAGCGGGGCAGTTGGGCTTTTCGGTGCTGCTGTTTCAGGATATCGCGGTGATTCCTGCCCTGGCGCTGATACCGCTACTGGCCGGAACCGATAGCGGTCATATCGACTGGATGAAGGTCGGCATGAAAGTGCTGGCGTTTGCCGGGATGCTGGTGGGCGGACGCTATCTGCTGCGGCCGATCTTCCGTTACATCGCTGCATCGGGCGTGCGCGAGGTCTTTACTGCGGCTTCGCTGCTGCTGGTGCTGGGTTCCGCGCTGTTTATGGATGCGCTGGGCCTGTCGATGGCGCTGGGTACGTTTATTGCCGGGATCCTGCTGGCGGAGAGCGAATACCGCCATGAGTTGGAAGTCGCTATCGACCCGTTCAAAGGTTTACTGCTGGGCCTGTTCTTTATTTCGGTCGGCATGGCGCTCAACCTCGGTGTGCTCTATACCCATATTGTGACCATCCTGCTGGGCGTCGTGACGCTGGTGGCGGTGAAAACGGTGGTGCTCTATCTGCTGGGGCGCATTTATGGTTTGCGCAGTTCAGAGCGGCAGCAGTTTGCAGGCGTACTGAGTCAGGGTGGCGAGTTCGCCTTTGTGCTCTTCTCAGCGGCCTCTTCGGCAAAGCTCTTCTCAGGCGACCAACTGCCAATGCTGCTGGTGACGGTGACCCTGTCGATGATGACCACGCCGCTGCTGATGAAGGGAATCGATCGTCTGCTGGCACGGCGCTTCAATGAGCCGGATGACGAAGCAGAGAAACACTTTGTTGAAGACGACCAGCCGCAGGTGATTGTGGTGGGCTTTGGTCGCTTCGGTCAGGTGGTGGGACGCTTGTTGATGGCGAACAATAAACGCATCACCGTGCTGGAGCGCGACATCAGTGTGGTAAGTCTGATGCGCAAATATGGCTATAAGGTCTATTACGGCGATGCCACCGAACTGGAGTTACTTCGGGCAGCCGGTGCAGCCAACGCGCAGGCAATTGTCATCACCTGCAATGAACCGGAAGATGTGATGACGATCGTGCATCTGTGCCAGCAGCATTTTCCGCAGCTGCAGATTCAGGCGCGCGCCCGGGGCCGTGTCGAAGCGCATGAGCTGTTACAGGCGGGCGTCACGCAATTCTCGCGTGAGACCTTCTCAAGTGCGCTGGAACTGGGACGTAAAACATTGATGACGCTGGGGATGCATCCCCATCAGGCGCACCGCGCCCAACAGCATTTCCGCCTGCTTGATATGCGGATGCTGCGCGAGCTGATGCCCAATCTCTCTGAAAGCGCACAGGCTTCACGCGTCCGTGAAGCGCGGCGTGAACTGGAAGATATCTTCCAGCGCGAAATGCAGCGCGAAAAGCGGCAGATCGACGGCTGGGACGATGATCAATAACCCCTTTATACAGGCAGAAGCTAATGCGTAAACGTTTTATTGCCGGTGCGACATGCCCGCACTGCCAGGAGAAGGACACGCTGGCGATGTGGCGTGAAAATAATGTCGATGTGGTGGAGTGTGTAAAGTGTGGTCACCAGATGCGCGAGGCGGATAAACAGGCGCGCGATCAGGTTCGTTCCAATGAGCAGGTTATCGGTATTTTCCATCCTGAGTAGCGGAATCGGGCAGCTTTTTTTACGCTTAAACTTACAGCGGGATTGAATTCCGTTACAATTGCCGCCATTAAGGCTGAAGTCGCAAGAGAAAGTGAAAACCCTCTTGTACTCAGCCCCGAACCTTTCTGGTTGGTGTTATTGCACGCAAGAATAGACCAATGAGACGGGATCCCAGCTCTCAACGGTTAGGAGATATCATGAAAGTAGCAAAAGACCTGGTGATAAGCCTGGCCTATCAGGTACGTACAGAAGACGGCGTGTTAGTAGACGAATCACCGGTGACTGCACCGTTAGATTACCTGCACGGTCATGGTTCCCTGATTTCTGGTCTGGAAAATGCGCTGGAAAATCACGTTGCCGGCGACAAGTTTGACGTGCATATCCCGGCAAACGATGCTTACGGTCAGTATGATGACAACCTGGTGCAGCGCGTTCCTAAAGACGTCTTTATGGGCGTTGACGAACTGCAGGTTGGCATGCGTTTCCTGGCAGAGACCGATCAGGGTCCGGTACCAGTAGAAATCACCGAAGTGGAAGATGATCATGTTGTGGTTGATGGTAACCACATGCTGGCGGGTCAGAACCTGAACTTCAACGTTGAAGTGGTTGCTATCCGTGAAGCCACACCGGAAGAACTGGCTCATGGCCATGTTCACGGTGCAGATGGCCATCATCATGACCACGATCACGGCCATGACCATGACCACGACCATGATCACGGTAAAGGCGGTTGTGGTACTGGCGGTTGCGGCTGCAGCCACTAAGTCTCAACAGACCTTTAAAGGCCACCTCCGGGTGGCCTTTATTTTGGCTGTCACTCTGGTCCTTTCCGGCTAAACCGGGGCCAGATAGCCCGCAATCAGTAGTGCGGGGGCGGGGTCTCTTCAGACTGTGAGGCGACGATCGAGGGCGCATTCGCTTTGAGCTTGTCGGTTAAGATGCGCATCTGCTCACGCATCTTATTCATCTCCAGCTCATGTTGAACCACCGCGCTGTTCAGCTGATCGATAGTCATCTCCTGAAAGGCCAGTTTGCTCTCTAGCGTCTCCAGACGCTGTTCCCACTCAGATTGTTGCATGACCTGTTCCTCTGTTAAGGTGCGACTCGGGGCGTGATTCTACGACCTGAATGCCAGGAATCACCTGTTTTTTTCATGATCGACGGCGTTGCGCTTGAAAAAAGGCAGTGCGGCATCATCTCTGATGAAACTTCCCGATGTTATAAAGGTCGGAGGTAGACCGGGTAATTACATTGTGGGAGTGTTCGACACTGCCACGTAAAGTTATAGTGTGGGCCCTGAAGTCCGCAATGTTTCCCGAGGTTAGACGCTTCGGTTTTGGAGAATGGATGAAATCACTGTTTAAAGTCACATTGTTAGCTACCACCATGGCTGTTGCACTGAATGCACCAATGGCAATGGCAGCAGACACCGCTGCGGCGCCACAGGCTGCACCAGCCGCCGCGCCACAGTCCGCGCCACAGGCACCTAAGAATGCTGCTTTCAAAGATGAAGACCAGCAGTCTGCCTACGCACTGGGTGCTTCACTGGGTCGCTACATGGACAACTCCCTGAAGGAACAGGAAAAACTGGGCATCAAACTGGATAAGCAGCAGCTTATTGCTGGTGTTCAGGATGCGTTTGGTGGCAAGAGCAAACTGTCTGATGAAGAGATTGAGCAGACGCTGCAATCCTTTGAAGGCCGCGTGAAAGGCGCAGCTTCAGCGAAAATGGAAAAAGATGCGAAAGAGAACTCTGAAAAGGGTGAAGCCTTCGCAACCAAATTTGCTAAAGAGAGCGGCGTGAAGAAAACCGAAAGCGGCCTGCTGTATAAAGTTGAGAAAGAGGGTACCGGCGAAGCACCTAAAGACAGCGACACTGTAGTAGTGAACTACAAAGGCACGCTGATCGACGGTACTGAATTCGACAACTCTTATACCCGCGGCGAGCCACTTTCATTCCGTCTGGATGGTGTTATCCCAGGCTGGACTGAAGGTCTGAAGCACGTGAAGAAAGGCGGCAAGATTAAGCTGGTGATCCCACCAAACCTGGCTTACGGCAAAAATGGCGTTCCGGGTATCCCGGCTAACTCCACCCTGGTATTTGATGTTGAGCTGCTTGATATCAAACCAGCGCCTAAAGCAGATGAAAAAGCACAGGCCCCTGCGCCTGCTGCTGAAAAAGCGCAGTAATCTGCTGACCGCCGCCTTCGGGCGGCGGTTTCATTTTAGCTTCACGACAAACCTCTGGCATAAGCCGACGACATTTGCCAGACTAATGCCTGCCTAACTTATCCCATATTGAGTCTGCCCATAAGCCGCTGTGACAGGCTCCAGCCATTCAGGGTGATACTCTTCAATGTCTAATCCATTCAATCCGGGTGAACTGAGCGACTTCGATCTTCTGGAGCAGCGCCCGTTCGAACAAACTGATTACGATATTCTGAAATCGTACGAGGCTGTCGTGGATGGCCTGGCGATGTTGATCGGCTCGCATTGTGAAATCGTCCTTCATTCGCTTGAAGATCTTAAGTGTTCGGCCGTGCGTATCGCCAATGGGGAACACACTGGCCGTAAAGTGGGTTCGCCTATCACTGATTTAGCCCTGCGGATGCTGCACGATATGCATGGCGCGGACAGCAATGTCTCCCGTGCCTATTTCACACGTGCCAAAAGCGGCGTGCTGATGAAGTCGGTCACGATTGCAATTCGCAACCGCCAACAACGGGTCATTGGCCTGCTCTGCATTAACATGAACCTGGATGTGCCGTTCTCACAGATCATGTCGACCTTTATGCCGCCCGAGATGCAGCAGGTTGATTCCAACGTCAACTTTGCCAGTTCAGTCGATGATCTGGTGATGCAGACGCTGGAGTTCACCATTGAAGAGGTGAGCGCTGATCGCAATGTGTCGAACAACGCCAAGAATCGCCAGATTGTGCTCAATCTGTATGAGAAGGGAATCTTCGATATCAAAGATGCCATCAACCAGGTGGCCGATCGGCTGAACATCTCGAAGCACACCGTCTATCTCTACATTCGTCAGTTTAAAAATGGCGACTTCCAGGGACAGGATCGGTAATGCGTTACACCCTGATGGTCACCGGCCCGGCTTACGGGACGCAACAGGCGACCAGCGCATACTTGTTTGCCCGCGCGCTGCTGACGGCGGGCCATCAGCTTGAAAGCGTGTTCTTCTATCGCGAAGGGGTATTGAACGCTAACCAGCTCACCGCGCCGGCCAGTGATGAATTTGACCTGGTGCGCGCGTGGCAGGCATTACATCAGGAGCAGGGTGTGGCACTGAACATTTGTGTGGCGGCAGCGCTGCGGCGAGGCGTCAGCGATGCGCAGGAAGCGGCCCGGCTCCAGCTGGCAGGCAGTAACCTGCAGCCGGGCTTTACTCTCAGTGGTCTTGGTGCGCTGGCGGAAGCGGCGCTGAGCTGTGAACGCATGGTGCAGTTCTGATGAATCGTGTCGCATTTGTCTTTACCCGGGCGCCGCACGGCAGCAGCGCAGGGCGCGAAGGATTGGATGCCGCGCTGGCCACGGGCGCACTCAGTGAAGATATCGGCCTGTTTTTCATCGGTGATGGCGTGCTGCAGCTGAATCTGCATCAGCAGCCTGAGACGATTAAGAGCCGTCACTATGCGGCGACCTTTGGCGTGCTGGCGCTGTATGATATTGAGCAGTGCTATCTCTGTCGGACATCGCTGATAGCGCGTGGATTAGAGGTTGACGCTGACCGGTTGCTGGATGTTACGCTATTGGACGCGCCGGAGTTGAGGCAGATGCTGGCCAGCTACGATCGTATCCTTACTTTTTAAGAGACGTTAATGCTGCACACTTTAATGCACTCACCGGCACACAGTGACCTTGAGACCCTGCTTTTGATGGCGGGTGCAGGCGATGACCTGCTGCTGCTGCAGGATGGCGTGCTGGCCGCCTTAGCCGGTAGTCGCGCATTGACGCGGCTCTCCGGGAGCGAAGCGACACTGTGGGTGCTGGACGAAGATGTTCAGGCTCGCGGTCTCGCTGGACAAATTTCGCCCCTTGTACAGTCAATAGACTATAATGGCTTTGTCACGCTAACGATCAGGCATCAGCAACAAATCGTGTGGTAATCGGCTAAAACCTGGTTATTTCTTGACACCCCTTTGACTCAGCCCTAAAATTCTGCCTCCTCGTAATTCTACGAGGCGATTTATTACGTGTTTACGAAGCAAAAGCAAATCCAGGAGCTATTTAATGGCAACAGTTAACCAGCTGGTTCGCAAACCACGCGTCCGCAAAGTTGCAAAGAGCAACGTGCCGGCGCTGGAAGCTTGCCCGCAAAAACGTGGCGTTTGTACTCGTGTGTACACCACCACTCCTAAGAAACCAAACTCCGCACTGCGTAAAGTCTGCCGTGTGCGTTTGACCAACGGTTTTGAAGTTACCTCCTACATTGGTGGTGAAGGTCATAACCTGCAGGAACACTCCGTGATCCTGATCCGTGGCGGTCGTGTAAAAGACTTGCCAGGTGTGCGTTACCACACCGTTCGTGGCGCGCTTGACTGCTCAGGTGTTAAAGACCGTAAGCAGGCTCGCTCCAAGTACGGCGTGAAGAAGCCAAAGGCTTAATGGTTCTCCGTTAAGTAAGGCCAAACGTTTTAAATTAAATGTCATAATAAACTCATAGAGTTTTGGACAATCCTGAATTAACAACGGAGTATTTCCATGCCACGTCGTCGCGTCATTGGTCAGCGTAAAATTCTGCCAGATCCTAAGTTCGGATCAGAGCTGCTGGCCAAATTTGTAAATATCCTGATGGTAGATGGTAAAAAATCTACTGCAGAATCAATCGTTTATACCGCGCTTGAGACCCTGGCTCAGCGTTCAGGTAAAAACGCACTGGAATCTTTTGAAGTAGCCCTGGAAAACGTGCGTCCGACTGTCGAAGTTAAGTCACGTCGCGTTGGTGGTTCTACTTATCAGGTACCAGTAGAAGTCCGTCCGGTTCGTCGTAATGCTCTGGCAATGCGCTGGATCGTAGATGCTGCTCGTAAACGCGGTGATAAATCAATGGCTCTTCGCCTGGCGAACGAACTTTCTGATGCTGCAGAGAATAAAGGTACTGCAGTTAAGAAACGTGAAGACGTTCACCGCATGGCAGAAGCCAACAAGGCGTTCGCACACTACCGTTGGTAATCACCACGTAGTTGTTAAACCAGCGGGCGCTCAATCAGCCAACCCGCTGGGGTCGACTTACCTTGAACGCCCGAGAATCAGAGGAATCAAATGGCTCGTAAAACACCCATTGCTCGCTACCGTAACATCGGTATCAGTGCGCACATCGACGCCGGTAAGACTACCACTACCGAACGCGTTCTGTTCTACACCGGTGTAAACCACAAAATCGGTGAAGTACATGACGGCGCAGCAACCATGGACTGGATGGAGCAGGAACAGGAACGTGGTATTACCATCACTTCCGCTGCGACCACCTGTTACTGGTCTGGTATGGCCAAGCAGTTTGAACCACACCACATCAACATCATCGACACCCCAGGACACGTTGACTTCACCATCGAAGTTGAACGTTCTATGCGTGTGCTTGATGGCGCGGTAATGGTTTACTGTGCAGTTGGTGGCGTTCAGCCACAGTCTGAGACCGTATGGCGTCAGGCTAACAAATATAAAGTTCCACGCATTGCGTTCGTTAACAAAATGGACCGCATGGGTGCTAACTTCCTGAAAGTTGTTAACCAGATGGAAGTTCGTCTGGGCGCAACTCCAGTTCCTCTGCAGCTGGCTATCGGCGCAGAAGAGAAATTCACTGGTGTTGTTGACCTGGTGAAAATGAAAGCAATCAACTGGAACGACGCAGACCAGGGTGTAACCTTCGACTACGAAGATATTCCAGCTGATATGCAGGAACTGGCTGAAGAATGGCATGCGAAGCTGGTTGAAGCCGCTGCTGAAGGCTCTGATGAGCTGATGGAGAAATTCTTCGGTGGTGAAGAACTGACTGAAGAAGAGATCAAAACATCTCTGCGTAAGCGTGTTCTGAATAACGAAATCATCCTGGTAACCTGTGGTTCTGCATTTAAGAACAAAGGTGTTCAGGCGATGCTGGATGCAGTTATAGAATATCTGCCAGCACCGACTGACGTTACCGCGATCAACGGTATGCTGGACGATGGTAAAGACACGCCGGCTGTTCGTCACTCTGATGACAGCGAGCCGTTTGCTGCACTGGCGTTCAAAATTGCTACCGACCCGTTCGTGGGTAACTTAACCTTCTTCCGCGTTTACTCTGGTGTTGTTAACACGGGTGACACCGTGTTCAACCCGGTTAAGTCAAACCGTGAGCGTCTGGGCCGTATCGTTCAGATGCACGCTAACAAGCGTGAAGAGATTAAAGAAGTTCGTGCGGGTGATATCGCAGCTGCGATCGGCCTGAAAGATGTGACCACTGGTGACACCCTGTGTGACCCAGATAACGTCATCATCCTTGAGCGCATGGAGTTCCCGGAGCCGGTAATCTCTATCGCCGTTGAGCCAAAAACCAAAGCTGACCAGGAAAAAATGGGTCTGGCTCTGGGCCGTCTGGCAAAAGAAGACCCATCATTCCGCGTATGGACTGATGAAGAATCTAACCAGACCATCATCGCTGGTATGGGTGAATTGCACCTCGACATCATCGTTGACCGTATGAAGCGTGAGTTCAACGTTGAAGCAAACGTGGGTAAACCACAGGTTGCTTACCGTGAAGCGATTCGCACCAAAGTTACCGACGTTGAAGGTAAACACGCCAAGCAGTCTGGTGGTCGTGGTCAGTACGGTCATGTTGTTATCGACATGTACCCACTGGAGCCAGGTTCGAACCCGAAAGGCTACGAATTTGTCAACGACATTAAAGGTGGTGTGATTCCTGGTGAATACATCCCTGCAGTTGATAAAGGTATCCAGGAGCAGCTGAAATCAGGCCCTCTGGCTGGCTATCCGGTTGTAGATCTGGGCGTTCGTCTGCACTATGGTTCATACCATGATGTCGACTCCTCAGAACTGGCGTTTAAACTGGCTGCGTCTATTGCCTTCAAACAAGGCTTTAAACAAGCGAAACCAGTTCTGCTTGAACCTATCATGAAGGTTGAAGTTGAATCGCCTGAAGAGAACACGGGTGATGTCATCGGTGACCTTAGTCGTCGTCGTGGTATGCTCAAAGGGCAGGAATCTAACGCTACTGGCGTTCAGATTCACGCTGAAGTTCCGCTGTCTGAGATGTTCGGATACGCAACTCAGCTGCGTTCTCTGACCAAAGGTCGTGCTTCGTACTCCATGGAGTTCCTGAAGTATGACGATGCGCCGAACAACGTAGCGCAGGCCGTTATTGAAGCTCGTAGCAAATAAGCTACGGTTTAAATTTGAACTGATGCCTTCACCCAGATGGTGAAGGCACAACGTAAGGAATTATCGCCATGGCGAAAGAGCAATTTCAGCGTAACAAACTGCACGTAAACGTGGGTACCATCGGTCACGTCGACCACGGTAAAACCACCCTGACTGCAGCTATCACCACCGTACTGTCTAAAACTTTCGGTGGCCAGGCTCGTGCATTCGATCAGATCGATAACGCACCAGAAGAGAAAGCACGTGGTATCACCATCAACACTTCACACGTTGAGTATGAAACCCCAACTCGCCACTATGCGCACGTTGACTGCCCAGGCCACGCCGACTATGTGAAAAACATGATCACCGGTGCTGCGCAGATGGACGGCGCGATCCTGGTTGTTGCTGCGACTGATGGCCCTATGCCACAGACCCGTGAGCACATCCTGCTGGGTCGTCAGGTTGGCGTTCCTTACATCATCGTGTTCCTGAACAAGTGTGACATGGTTGATGATGAAGAGCTGCTGGAACTGGTAGAGATGGAAGTACGTGACCTGCTGTCAGCATATGACTTCCCAGGCGACGACACTCCAATCGTTCGTGGTTCTGCTCTGAAGGCGCTGGAAGGCCAGGCTGAGTGGGAAGCGAAAATCCTGGAACTGGCTGAGCACCTGGATAACTACATCCCAGAACCACAGCGTGCAATCGATAAGCCGTTCCTGCTGCCAATCGAAGACGTATTCTCAATCTCTGGCCGTGGTACCGTTGTTACCGG
>NZ_JBXUHX010000005.1:0-14184 GCF_058148845.1 Pantoea sp. RCC30.1
TTCATATAATTTTCCTCATAAAAACCGGTGATGCTCGCTTTAATAACCTGATGATCGGGGAAGTCAAAACCCCCGCTCATGGCGTTGAGAATAGCGGCCAGTGCCATGCTGTCATTGGTGGGGTAGAGCTGACCATTGAGACCGTTCTTGATAATCTCTGACGGGCCGCTGATGCAGTCGGATGAGACGCAGTAAACACCACGCGACATCGCCTCCAGCAGGATCAGCGGGAAACCTTCGAAGTTAGAGGTCATGAGCAGACAGGTAACCTGCCTGATGTGGCGAATGACGTACTCCCAGGCATTCTCCTGCCAGCCATGCCAGGTGATGCGATCCTGAATGCCGAGTTCCGCCACGTAGTGCTGACACTGCGTCAGGTCTTCCCCGTCACCCACAATCTCCAGCGTCCAGGGCGCATCCAGCTGCTGCAGCGCATCAAAAAGATCTTTAAGCTGTTTCTGCCGCTGAAAATGGACGCGACCGATATAGAGAAACTTCAGCCCCTGGGGTCTGCCGATAACGACATCATTGCGCCTGATGGGGTTGTAAATGACGTCAATGTCATTGGCGCGTGCGCCTAACTCCACCAGTTGCTCTTTGATCTGATTACTGATGGCAAAATGATGATCGGCCCGCAACAGATAATGGGGGCGATATCGTTCACGCGGAGGCAGGTGCATCCAGCTCGACAGAACGATTTTACGTGCAGAAAGCGTAATGGCCCGGCGCGTCATCAGACAGGGAATGGTGTTGAGCGTCAGGACATGGTCGGGTTGATAGCGCCTAAAAAAGGCAGCCATTCGCAACGTGTGAATAAGATTTTTTATCTTCTTATTCCGCAATGTGCAGACGCTCTCCGATAAAACGGCGTTGGCGGTCCAGGCGCGGGAGTGGCTCTCTTCTCCGCTGTTGATAATAAACAGCCCCGCTTCGGTTCCGACTTCAGCATTCAGAGCCGTGATCAACTGACCGGTCACATTTTCCATACCACCACGACCGGCCATCAGATCCGTCACCAGCACAATCCGTTGTTTCCTGACGTTATCATTATTTTTCATTGCTTTATCCATGCTCTGTGCCGTTCGCTTTTCATCCATTCACTCTGCAGTGAATGTCTTTAATAGAATATTCTAAAAAAGACCATAACAATATTTAAACCAGAATTTTTCCCCCAGCCAGAACCGCACTTGTCGCTGACAACGTTGAGTTCCTGCGCGGCGGCTATTATTCTGAGCGCCATGAAAACACCTCGTCTCCCCATTGCCCTGCAGCAGGCCGTTATGCGCTCACTGCGCCAGTCGCTTGAACGTGCCAATCAGGCACTGAAAACCGCTTATCCGGAACCGAAACTGCTCTACCAGCAGCGCGGAACGGCGGCGGGCACAGCCTGGCTGGCCGCCTGGGAGATCCGCATCAATCCGGTGCTGCTGCTGGAAAACCAGCAGGCGTTTATCGATGAAGTAGTGCCGCACGAGCTGGCACATCTGCTGGTCTGGAAGCAGTTCGGTCGCGTTGCACCGCACGGCAAAGAGTGGAAGTGGATGATGGAGCAGGTGCTGGGCGTTCCGGCACGGCGCACCCATCAGTTTGAGATCACCTCCGTGCGCAGCAACACTTTTGCATACCGCTGTCAGTGTCAGCAGCATCAGCTGACGGTACGCCGCCACAATCGGGTGCTGCGCAAAGAGAGTGAATATCGCTGCGTACACTGTGGCAGCCTGCTGATCGCAGGCGAGTTTATCGCGTCCTGAGAACAATCCCCATTCCGCCCTATTCCACATTCTGTTAACCTGCCGCCCTTTTTCATATCAGGTAGAAGCTGGAATATGTCTCGCATAATAAGTCTGGCGGTTGCGCTGCTGTTCGCGCCCGCCGCTGACGCCCTTAATCTGAATAACTATCATCAAAATAACTTTCAGCAGGCTAAAACTTTTGCGGCGGCGATTAACGCCGATGCACCAGGTTCGTTCTACTGTGGCTGTAAGATTCAGTGGCAGGGGAAAAAAGGCATTCCCGATCTCAACAGCTGCGGCTATCAGCCGCGCAAAAACGCGAATCGCGCCGCACGCATTGAGTGGGAACATGTGATGCCGGCCTGGGAGTTTGGTCATCAGCGCCAGTGCTGGCAGGACGGTGGCCGCAAAAACTGCAGCAAAGATCCCGACTATCGCCGCATCGAAAGTGACCTGCACAATCTGGAACCGGCTGTGGGTGAAGTGAATGGCGACCGTGGGAACTTCGCCTACAGTCAATGGAACGGCAGCGAGAAGCAGTATGGCCAGTGTGAGATGAAGATCGACTTTAAACTCAAACAGGCAGAGCCACCTGCACGAGCGCGCGGCGCCATTGCACGCACCTATTTCTATATGCGCGACCAGTATAACCTGCGTATTTCACGCCAGCAGACGCAGCTGTTTACCGCCTGGGACAAGCTCTATCCCGTCACCCAATGGGAGTGCGAACGCGACCAGCGCATTGCAAAGGTTCAGGGCAATCACAATCCTTATGTGCAGCAGGCTTGCCAGCGCTAAAATCCCTGCCCTACACTAGCTCTTTTTCCCATGACGCCGCTGCAGCGCGGCGTCCGGTTTCAGGAAACTTATGCGCATACCTCGCATCTATCACGCCGAACCCTTAGACATCGGCAGTGAAATTACCCTGGATGAAGATGCATCCAATCATGTGGGCCGGGTACTCCGGATGACGGCAGGTCAGCGTCTGGAACTCTTTGATGGCACTAATCTGACTTTTACAGCAGAGATCACGCATGTTGATAAAAAGCGTGTAAAAGTATCGATCACAGAGAGCCAGCCGGACGATCGCGAGTCGCCTTTACATCTGCATTTAGGCCAGGTGATGTCGCGCGGTGAAAAAATGGAATTCACTATCCAGAAATCGATCGAACTGGGCGTGAATGTCATTACACCCTTGTTTTCCGAGCGCTGTGGCGTAAAGCTTGATGCTGAGCGTCTGGCGAAGAAAATCCAGCAGTGGCAGAAAATTGCTATTGCCGCCTGCGAGCAGTGCGGCCGTAATCGCGTGCCGGAGATTCGTGAAGCGATGACGCTGGAAGCCTGGTGTGCAGAAGCAGATAGCGGACTGAAGCTTAACCTGCATCCGCGCGCCAGCCACAGCATCAACACGCTGCCCCAGCCTGTTGAGCGGGTAAGGTTGCTGATTGGCCCTGAAGGCGGTTTGTCTGCGGACGAGATTGCGATGACGGCGCAGCACGATTTTACTGACATTCTGCTTGGCCCACGGGTATTGCGTACCGAAACTACCGCGCTGACAGCTATTACGGCACTTCAGGTGAGGTTTGGCGACCTGGGTTAAGCGATACTTTCAGCGGAAAGAGAGCAGGCATGATGTCCTGACCGATCGGCCCACTGCAGACCGAACCAGACGAGGCGGTACACACCGCCTCACCGAGGAGATAATAATGATTAAACTTGGCATCGTGATGGACCCTATTTCGTCCATCAATATTAAAAAAGACTCCAGCTTCGCTATGCTGCTGGAAGCACAGCGCCGTGGTTACGAAATTCACTATATGGAGATGCACGATCTCTCCCTGCGCGGTGGCGTGGCGTCTGCCCGCACCCGCCTGCTGACCGTTGAGCAGAATCCTGAGAACTGGTATCAGTTCGGCAGCGAGCAGGTGATCCCGCTGGCTGATCTGAATGTGGTGCTGATGCGTAAAGATCCGCCATTCGATACCGAGTTCATCTATGCGACCTACATTCTGGAGCGCGCTGAAGAGCTGGGTACGCTGATCGTGAACAAACCGCAGAGCCTGCGCGACTGTAACGAAAAGCTCTACACCGCCTGGTTTGCGGAGTTTACGCCTGACACCCTGGTGACCCGCAGCAAAGCGCAACTGCGTGACTTCTGGCAGGAGCATGGCGACATCATCATGAAGCCGCTGGATGGCATGGGTGGCGCGTCGATTTTCCGCGTGAAGAAAGATGATCCTAACTTTGGCGTGATTACCGAAACCCTGACCGAGCATGAGAGCCGTTTCTGCATGGCGCAGAACTACATCGCGGCGATCACCGAGGGTGACAAACGCGTGCTGGTCGTAGATGGCGAGCCGGTGCCTTACTGCCTGGCGCGTATCCCGCAGGGCGGTGAAACGCGTGGCAACCTCGCCGCCGGTGGTCGTGGTGAAGCGCGTCCGCTGAGCGAAAGCGACTGGGAAATTGCGCGCCGTGTTGGCCCGACGCTGAAAGCAAAAGGGCTGATTTTTGTCGGTCTGGACATCATCGGTGATAAACTGACTGAAGTTAACGTGACCAGCCCAACCTGTATTCGTGAAATTGAGGCTGCGTTCCCGATCTCCATCACCGGCATGTTGATGGATGCCATTGAGAAGCGCCTGGGCTGAGCATAACGCCGGGGCGTGGCTCCGTGATCAACCCAATACCGGTGCGGCTGTCGCGTGCCGGTTATTTTTTTGGTACATCGTGTGAGAATGAATTTACAACATCACTTTTTGATTGCCATGCCTTCATTGCAGGATCCTTTCTTCAAACGTTCCGTCGTTTATCTCTGCGAACATAACGAAGAGGGTGCAATGGGACTGATCATCAATAAACCCATGGAAAACCTGACGGTTGAAGGCATTCTGAAGAAGCTGAAGATCTCTGCTGACGATCGCGATCCAGCGATCAAGCTGGATAAACCGGTGTTTACCGGTGGCCCGCTGGCAGAAGATCGTGGCTTTATCCTGCACTCAGCACAACGCACCTTTACCTCCAGCATTCGTGTCTCTGATAACACGATTATCACCACGTCCCGTGACGTGCTGGAGTCGATTGGCACCGCGTCTCAGCCCACCAATGTGCTGGTCGCGCTGGGTTACTGCGCCTGGGAAAAAGATCAGCTGGAAAACGAGCTGATGGAAAATGCCTGGCTGACCACGCCAGCTAACAGCAACATCCTGTTCCAGACGCCGATTTCAGAGCGCTGGCGCGAAGCGGCGCGCAGTATAGGCGTCGATATTCACAACATGGCCAGCGACGCCGGACACGCCTGATGTCAACTCAAACTCTGTTAGGATTCGACTTCGGCACCAAAAGTATTGGTGTCGCCGTAGGTCAGGAACTCACTGGCAGCGCCCGTCCGCTGACCGCGATCAAAGCGCAGGATGGCATCCCGGACTGGCAGGTGATTGAAAAGCTGCTGAAAGAGTGGCAGCCCGATTTCGTGGTCGTCGGTTTACCGCTGAATATGGATGGCACCGAGCAGCCGCTGACCGATCGCGCGCGTAAATTTGCCAATCGTCTGCATGGTCGCTTTGGCATCCGGGTGGAGCTGCAGGATGAACGCCTCAGCACGGTAGAAGCGCGTGCTGGCCTGTTTGAGCGCGGCGGCTATCGCGCGCTCAACAAAGGGTCGGTCGATTCACAGTCTGCCGCAATCATCCTGCAGGACTGGTTCGAAAACCATTACTGATCTACTCACTCGATTAGTCCGGCTGCCTGCCGCGCCAGCAGGCTCTGCTCAAACGTCTGCATACCGGCCTGCGCGCCGGTCTGTAGCAGCGCTGGGATCTGGTGCATCTTGCCTTCCCGGATCAGATTTGTGATGCCGGGCGTGGCGATCAATACCTCAAACAGTCCGATGCGCGATCCGGCAACAGAGGGTACCAGCCGCTGCGCGATCACCGCTTTCAGGCTGCCCGCCAGTTGAGTGCGCACCAGCTGCTTCTCCTCCGCCGGAAAGACATCCACCAGCCGATCCACGGCCTGCGCCGCGCCACGGGTATGCAGCGTCGCCAGCACCAGATGTCCGGTCTCTGCCGCCGTCAGCGCCTGACGAATGGTGTCACTGTCGCGCAGTTCGCCCAGCAGAATCACATCAGGATCTTCTCGTAGCGCACCCTTTATTCCCAGCGAGAACGAACCGCAGTGCGGGCCGATTTCGCGCTGCTGGATCAGCGACTGCTGGCTGTGATGGATAAATTCAATCGGGTCTTCGAGCGTGATGATATGACGCGCCTGCTGGCGGTTTAGCGCATCGACCAGCGCCGCCAGCGTAGTCGATTTCCCGCTGCCGGTCGCCCCGGTCACCAGAATCAGCCCATCCTGTTGTTCAAGCAGCGTCGGCACAATGGCGGGCAGTTGCAGACTCTCCAGCGTCGGGCACGCCGTGGCGATAATGCGCAGCGCCAGAGACAGGCCGTTGCGCTGCATAAACAGATTCGCTCGCAGACGCTGACCGCCAGCCAGACTCAGGGCGAAATCGAGCTGCCCTGCACGTTCCAGCTCCTGCCGCTGCGGGTCACTGAGCCAGCGGACCATAAACTGCTCCATCCAGGCGGCAGAGAGCCTGGCCTGCTGCGGAATCACCTCCAGCCTTCCCTCCCGCCGCCAGTAGGGCAAATGTCCGCTGCAAAGGTGCAGATCGGCGGCATTATGCTTTACACTAAGCCCCACCATTTCATCCAGATTCATAATTTCTCCTGACTATGAGCTCAATCCAGCAGAACCTACAGCAAGTGCGGCAGCGAATCGCCGCCGCGGCCGCGAATTGCGGCCGCGCACCAGAAGAAATTACCCTGCTTGCAGTCAGTAAAACCAAACCTGCGAGCGCGGTCGAAGAAGCCTTTGCCGCTGGCCAGATGGCCTTTGGTGAAAATTACGTTCAGGAAGGGGTTGAAAAGGTTCAGGGACTGGCCGCACATCCTGAGCTGGAGTGGCACTTCATCGGCCCGTTGCAGTCCAACAAAAGCCGTCTGGTAGCAGAAAATTTCGCCTGGTGTCACACCATTGACCGCCAGCGCATTGCGCAGCGGCTCAACGATCAGCGGCCCGCCTCGCTGCCACCGCTGAATGTGTTAATTCAGGTAAATATCAGTGACGAGAACAGCAAATCTGGCATCATGCTGGAGGCCGTTTCCGGACTGGCGGAGCAGATCACTGCCCTGCCGCAACTGCGGCTGCGCGGATTGATGGCAATTCCGGCAGCGGAGAGTGATTACCCGCGGCAGCTGGCGGTGTGTCAGCAGATGGCGGAAGCCTTCAGGCAGCTGCAACAGCAGTATGCTGGCATTGACACGCTTTCGCTGGGAATGAGCGATGACATGGAGGCGGCAATCGCCGCAGGCAGTACGATGGTGCGTATCGGCACCGCCATTTTTGGCGCACGAGATTATGCGCACAACTCACAACAATAATAGAGGAACTTCATGTTAACACTGACGTTTTTAGTAAAAACGCTGATCGATCTCTACGTCATGGTGCTGTTGTTACGCATCTGGATGCAGTGGTCCCGCTGCGATTTTTACAATCCAGTGGCACAGTTTGTCGTTAAAGTTACCCAGCCAGTGGTTAAGCCGTTGCGCCGCATACTGCCTGCTCTGGGGCCGATTGATACCGCCTCGCTGCTGCTGGCCTTTGTGCTGACCACGTTGAAATACCCGATTTTACTGCTGATTCAGGTAGGTGTGTTCTCGGTCGATCCGACTAATCTGCTGGTCGGCCTGCTGTCTCTGGTCAAATCCGCCGGCTACCTGGTCTTCTGGGTCATCATCGTACGCTCACTGATGAGCTGGATCAGCCAGGGCCGTGGCCCGGTCGATTATCTGCTGGTGCAGTTAACCGAGCCGATGATGGCACCGATTCGCCGTATTCTGCCTGCGATGGGCGGCATCGATTTCTCAGCGATGATCGTCATCCTGGTGCTGTATGCCCTGAACTTTCTCGGCATGGACCTGTTCCCGGGTCTCTGGTATCTGCTGTAAATGAATCAAACTGGAACTATTATGCAAAAAGTTGTCCTCGCAACCGGCAATCCCGGCAAAGTGCGTGAGCTGGCGGAGTTACTCTCCGCCTTTGGTCTGGATATCGTCGCACAGACCGACCTTGGGGTTGAATCGGCGGAAGAGACCGGCCTGACCTTTATTGAGAACGCGATTCTCAAGGCGCGTCACGCGGCACAGATCACCGGATTACCGGCCATTGCCGATGATTCCGGCCTGGCCGTAGATGCGCTGGGCGGCGCGCCTGGCATTTACTCGGCGCGCTACGCCGGTGAAGAGGCCAGCGATCAGCAGAACCTGGAGAAGCTGCTGCAGGCGCTGGAAAACGTGCCTGACGGTCAGCGCCAGGCGCAGTTCCACTGCGTGCTGGTCTATCTGCGTCATGCGGAAGACCCGACCCCGCTGGTGTTCCACGGCAGCTGGCAGGGTGAGATCACCCGCTCGGCCTTTGGCACTGGTGGCTTTGGTTACGACCCGATTTTCTTTGTCCCGGCGCTGGGTAAAACCGCGGCCGAGCTGAGCAAAGCGGAAAAAGGTGCAGTTTCTCACCGGGGTAAAGCATTGACGCTGTTGCTGGAAGCGATGCGTAATGCCTAATCTGCCGCCGTTAAGTCTCTATATCCACATTCCGTGGTGCGTACAAAAGTGTCCCTACTGTGATTTTAACTCCCACGCGCTGAAAGATGAGGTGCCGCACGTTGAATATGTACAGCACCTGCTGCGCGATCTGGAGATCGACTTGCCGTTGATCGGTGACCGGGAAGTGCGCACTATCTTCATTGGTGGCGGCACGCCCAGCCTGCTGAGCAGCAGCGCGATGCAGATGCTGATGGATGGTGTGCGGGAGCGTCTGACGCTTTCCCCTGATGCGGAAGTGACTATGGAAGCCAATCCGGGCACCGTAGAAGCAGACCGTTTCAGTGCCTATCAGCGTGCAGGTATCAATCGTATTTCGATTGGCGTACAGAGTTTCAGTCCGCAAAAGCTGCAACGTCTTGGCCGTATTCATGGCCCGGAAGAGGCCGTTCGCGCCGCTGAACTGGCGGAGTCACTGTCACTGCGCAGCTTTAACCTCGACCTGATGCATGGCCTGCCGGATCAGTCGCTGGAGGAGGCGCTCGATGATTTACGTCTGGCGATTGCGCTGAATCCGCCGCATCTCTCCTGGTATCAGCTCACCATCGAACCCAACACCCTTTTTGGCTCGCGCCCGCCGGTGCTGCCGGATGATGATGCGCTATGGGATATTTTCGAACAGGGCGATCAACTGCTTCAGGCGGCCGGATATCAGCAGTATGAGACCTCGGCCTATGCGAAGCCGGGTTATCGCTGTGAACACAACCTCAACTACTGGCGCTTTGGCGACTATCTGGGAATCGGTTGTGGCGCGCACGGCAAGCTGACGCAGCCGGATGGCCGCATTGTTCGCACCGTGAAAACCCGTCATCCTCGTGGATTCATGCAGGGTAACTACCGCGAAAAGCAGTATGAGGTTGCCGATAGCGACAAGCCGTTTGAATATTTCATGAACCGCTTTCGCCTGCTGGAAGCCGCGCCGCGCGACGAGTTCAGCCGCTACACCGGTTTGTCAGAGCAGGTGATCCGTCCGCAGATGGATGCCGCGATTGCCGCTGGTTACGTGACTGAAACCGCGGAGCAGTGGCAGATTACGGAGAAAGGAAAGTTGTTCCTGAATTCGCTGCTGGAGCTGTTTTTAGCGGAAGAATAAGCGTGGAAGGGTAAAAAAGCGCCTCAGCCCGGCAGGCTGAGGCGTTAAACTATTTTTTCAGTGCGCCAGTAAGCTGTTTACGCTGCTCTTCCAGCGAAATAACGCGATTACACACCTCGTGACCGAAGTTCTGGAAATCCTGCTCCTGCTTGCTCCACTCAGCCTGAATCGACTGTTGCAGACCGCCCAGATTCCCCATAATCGCCTGCAGCGGATTACTGCCGCCGCTGCCCTGCTTACTGCCCATCTCATTCAGGCTATCCTGCATCACGCCGCCCAGCGTCGACTGAACCAGTCTTTCGCCTTCGGCGCGCACCTGATCAATCGCCTGATGGTGGAACGTCAGCCCATCTTCACGGTGTTCAATGATACGGTTCATCTGCTGTTTTAGCTGGCCATTCAGCGTGGTCAGGCGATTACGCACGTTGCTGTCGGTGCCCAGTTTCTCAACGATGACCTGGTCCAGTGCCGCACGCCCTTTTTCCAGACGTGACGTCGCCCCGCTGTCGATCCACGGCAGATCGCGACGGAGCGCGTTCTGATAATCGATCGCTTTCTGGCGTCCGGCTGTATCGAGCGTGACCTTCTGTCCATTGAACTGCACGTCGCCCTGCGGCGAGATTTCCATATTGCCGTTAGCACCGACCACCTGCACACTCTGCGGCCTGATGACCACATCGTCCTGCGGCTTAACGCTGCATTCATAGGCTGCCTGGGCCTGAGTTGCTGCCACCAGCAGCACAGCAAGAAGCGCTTTACGCATCATATCTACTCCCTAAGATCGGATCTGAAACCCTCTGATCGGGCCTCAGCCCGATACGGTGTGACGACTTAGTCCCACCAGACGTCAAAGAGTTCAGTCATCTGCACGTCCTGCAGTTTGCGGTCTTCCAGCCATTTGCGGACCAGCGCACGATGCTCATCGGTGCATTTGCCGGTTTTCTGCAGGCAAACCAGACCTTCCCACACCAGGTAACCGCTGCCATCAAAAGCCAGACCGTTAGGATCGATCGCTTCATTGATGAACTGGTTCAGCGTCTCATCAATTTCGCTTTCGCTGGTGCCTTCCGGGAAGCGCCAGGCAACCGAGAAGCCCAGTTCCTGAAACTCGTCGATGTGCAGTTTTTTACGTAAACGGCGGCTGCGTTGTGTGGCCATTATTTCACCCTCTCAAACATTAAATCCCATACGCCGTGGCCTAAACGCTGCCCGCGCTGCTCAAACTTGGTCAGTGGACGCGTCTCAGGACGCGGCACGTAATTCTGTTGTTCTGACTGGTTGCGGTAGCCATCGATGCTGTTCATCACTTCAAGCATATGTTCCGCGTAGGCTTCCCAGTCGGTCGCCATGTGGAAAACGCCGCCCGGTTTCAGTTTACGCATCACCAGCTCGGCGAAGGGAACCTGAACGATACGGCGTTTATTGTGACGTGCTTTATGCCACGGATCGGGGAAGAAAAGCTGAACCATGCGCAGTGAGTTATCCGGAATCATCTTCTCCAGCACTTCCACCGCATCGTGACACATCACCCGCAGGTTTTGCAGATCGGCTTCTTTGGCGGCGGCGAGACAGGCCCCCACGCCCGGCGCATGCACTTCAATACCCAGGAAGTTCTGATGCGGCGTGTTCTGCGCCATGGTCACCAGCGATGCGCCCATACCAAAGCCAATCTCCAGCGTCACCGGGGCTTCACGGCCAAACAGCTCGGGCAGATCGACAGGCGTCGGCTGATATTCCACCCCCATGACCGGCCAAAGGGTATCCAGCGCCTGCTGCTGGCCTTTCGTTAAGCGGCCCTGGCGGCGCACAAAGCTGCGGATCCGGCGCAATGGCCGCCCGTTCTCATCAAATTCTGGGGTGATGACGTCATTAATCATGTAAAAGCCTGCTGGTTAGCCTGTTCCGGGAAACGGGCATTATGCAAAGTTCATAAGCAGAAGCAAGCCTTTGCAATCTTCCGGTTTACACCCAGGTGCGCATGTGCTGGAATTCCTGCCTGAGTGTAGAGTAAACACGGAAAATTTCCTTCTTATGATGCAAGCGCCGCAGTTCGCGCAACAGGTGCTGGACTGGTATCAGCGCTTTGGTCGCAAAACCCTGCCGTGGCAGCTGGAGAAAACGCCTTATAAGGTGTGGCTCTCCGAAGTGATGCTACAGCAAACCCAGGTTGCCACGGTAATTCCCTATTTTGAACGCTTTATGGCGCGCTTCCCCACGGTCACCGATCTGGCTGCGGCTCCGCTGGATGAAGTGCTGCATCTCTGGACCGGCCTCGGCTATTACGCCCGTGCACGTAATCTGCATAAAGCCGCAAAGCAGATTGTCGAGGTGCATCAGGGCGAGTTCCCGCGTAATTTCGATGATGTCTCTGCCATGCCCGGCGTCGGCCGCTCAACGGCGGGCGCGATTCTGTCGCTGTCGCTGGGTCAGCATTTCCCGATTCTGGATGGCAACGTCAAGCGCGTGCTGGCTCGCTGCTATGCCGTCAGCGGCTGGCCGGGTAAAAAAGAGGTCGAAAAGCGGCTGTGGCAGATCAGCGAGGAGGTCACGCCCGCCGAGGGCGTCAGCCAGTTTAATCAGGCGATGATGGATCTGGGTGCTATCGTCTGTACCCGATCTAAGCCGAAGTGTGAAATCTGTCCGCTGAATAGCGGTTGTGAAGCCTATGCCAACAGCAGCTGGGCGAACTATCCTGGCAAAAAGCCTAAGCAGGTGCTGCCAGAGCGTAGCGGCTGGTTCCTGATGATGCAGGATGGCGATGATGTCTGGCTGGAGCAGCGTCCGCCTGTGGGCCTGTGGGGCGGTCTGTTCTGCTTCCCGCAGTTCACTACCGAAGCGGCGCTGACCGACTGGCTGGCGGCGCGCGGAATCCATGCTAAACCGCAGCAGCTCACCGCGTTTCGTCACACCTTCAGCCATTTCCATCTCGATATCGTACCAATGTGGCTGGCATGGCCTTCTGCCGGGGCGGCGATGGATGAAGCAGGCGGTCTCTGGTATAACTTAGCGCTGCCACCATCTGTGGGATTAGCCGCACCCGTTGAGCGCCTGTTACACGAGCTGCGCCATCCCCGACAACTGGCTTTGAACAGTTGTGAGATTAATGAGGAAGAATAATGAGCCGCACCATTTTTTGTACTTTTTTACAGCGCGACGCCGAAGGACAGGATTTTCAGCTCTACCCGGGCGATCTGGGTAAGCGCATTTACAACGATATTTCTAAAGAAGCCTGGCAGAAGTGGATGGCGAAACAGACCATGTTGATCAACGAGAAGAAGCTCAACATGATGAATCCCGAAGATCGTAAAGTGCTGGAGAAGGAGATGATCAATTTCCTGTTCGAAGGCAAAGACGTTCATATCGAAGGCTATACACCGCCAGAAGCGTAAACATTCCGGGCCTCATCGCTGAGGCCGGTTATCCAGGTCAGGCTTGCACTCCCAATGAATAAAAAATTAATCGCCCTGCTGGTGATAGCACCACTTCTGGTTTCCTGCTCCGGGTCAAAGAAACAGCAGTCCCACGAGGAGTGGGTAAAAGATACCAACGCCTTTGATATTCTGATGGGTCAGTTTGCTCACAATATTGAGAATATCTGGGGTATCAACGAGGTCCTGATCGCCGGACCTAAAGATTACGTCAAATATAGCGACAACTATTACACCCGCAGCCACATCAACTTTGAAAGCGGTAAGCTGACCATCGAGACGATTTCTGGCACCGATCCAATGGCCAGCCTGCGTCAGGCGATCGTGACCACGCTGTTGATTGGCGAAGATCCGGGCAATGTCGATCTCTATTCTGACGCCAACGATATCGAGATCAGTAAAGAGCCGCTGCTGTATGGGCAGGTGCTGGACAACACCGGTCAGCCGATTCGCTGGCAGGGTCGCGCAGAAGCCTTTGCTGACTATCTGATTCAGAATAAATTGATGCGCCGCACCTCGGGTCTGCATGTGATTTACAGCATTTCGATTCCGATGGTGCCGAACCACCTGGATAAGCGTGCGCACAAATACCTGCCCATGGTACGTAAAGCTGCCGAACAGTATGGTGTCGATGCCTCGCTGATTCTGGCGATTATGCAGACCGAATCGAGCTTCAACCCCTACGCCGTGAGCCATTCTGATGCGCTGGGTCTGATGCAGGTGGTGCAGCATACCGCCGGTGTTGACGTATTCCGCATGAAGGGTAAATGGGGCAAGCCGAGCCGCAGCTATCTGCTGGATCCGGAGAACAATATCGATGCCGGTACGGCTTATCTGTCGCTGTTGCAGCGCAGCTATCTGGGCGGCATTCAGGATCCGGTGTCACGCCGCTATGCGGTGATCACCGCCTATAACGGCGGCGCAGGTAGCGTGCTGCGCGTTTTCTCCAGCGATAAAGATCGGGCGTTCTCGATGATCAACGGTATGTCATCCAGCAAGGTTTATTCGACCCTGGCGAACCAGCATCCGTCGGCGGAGTCGCGTCGTTATCTTTATAAAGTGAGTACCGCGCAGAAGAGTTATCGGGGATTCTGATGGCTCAGCGCTGAAGCTGGGGTTGTTGTTCGCTACGCGAACGGGGCGCTGAGAAGGTTTCGTTCGCTTAGCAGCGGGTATGCACTGAGCGGGTTCCGCCCGCCAGGCGGTCAGGAGTGAAGCGCCTGAAGCTGAGATTGTTCGCTGCGCGAACGGGCTATGAGTAGGTT
>NZ_JBXUHX010000005.1:14282-223565 GCF_058148845.1 Pantoea sp. RCC30.1
TTTCGTTCGCTTAGCAGCGGGTATGCACTGAGCGGGTTCCGCCCGCCAGGCGATCAGGAGTGAAGCGCCTGAAGCTGGGATTGTTCGCTGCGCGAACAGGCTATGAGAAGGTTTCGTTCGCTTAGCAGCGGGTATGCACTGAGCGGGTTCCGCCCGCCAGGCGATCAGGAGTGAAGCGCCTGAAGCTGAGATTGTTCGCTGCGCGAACGGGCTATGAGTAGGTTTCGTTCGCCTGGTAAGCCGGGCAGTTTCAGATTCGCCTCTGCAGGCGACCGACAAGGGGGCGCCAGTCGCCGCGCCCCCTTGACCCCGGGCTCCGGCCTGCTTCACCGCCGCTTCGCGGTTCCTTCGCTACTTCAGGGTTTCTCACGGACCGGCGGGACGCGCCATCCATGGCGCGAACCCGCCTCTTCGCGACATCCCTGTCGCTCGTCCTGAAATCCCTCATCCGCTCAGCGGTTCTGACGGCCTCCCCACCCCCCTCGCTGTTATCTTTTCTTTTTATGTTGGGCTCGCTGTCGCTGTGAGTTTGGGAATTGCCTCTGACTTTTGGCTCAGCAGACAGAATGGCATTCAACCCGCCCGCTGTTATCTCTGCTTTTTATGTTGAGTGCTTTATCGCTGTGGTTTTTTGGGATTGCCTCTGAATTTCGGCTCAGCAAACAGAATGGCATTCAAACCTACCCGCTGTTATCTCGTTTTCAGGTAACTAAGATTGTTGCGGTGAACTTCAGGAATTGAGACTGGCTTTCAGACCACCAGACAACTGTGCACCAAAGAAAACATAAAGAAATCACAGGCGGGGGTTTCCCAGAGGCGTCCGAAGCGCTGAGGAACAACCGCAGGCCAGGATGAGCCGACAGGACGTCGGCGAAAGGACGGCACGAGCCAGGGATGGCGAGTCCGGACGGTCCGTCGGCCGCAGGGCGTGACGAAGGCACCCCGCACCGCGGGACGCGGAGGCAGCCGGACGCCGGGATTATTAAGGGGCGGGCGTCCGCCCCTTAATACGTTCGCCTGCTCGGGCGATCTGAAACTCCCCATCGCCTGGCGGGCGGAACCCGCTCAGTGTTAGCCCGCGGCTAAGCGAACGAAGCCTTCTCACAGCCCGTTCGCGCAGCGAACCCAGGGCCTGCCGGTCGTAACCCACTCAGTGCATACCCGCTGCTAAGCGTACACCGCCGCCAGGCGAAACCCTCTCAGCGCCCGTTCGCGCAGCGAACAAAAAGGCCTGGCGGGCCGCTACCCGCCTCTGCCCCGCTCAGATCAGCGCCCCACTATCATATTAGCCACCAGATACTTCTGTCCCTGGTCATCCTCTTCGGTGTAAACGCCCTGCAGCTCCGGCGAGAAGCCGGGCAGCAGATTAAGCCCCTCTTCCAGTGCCAGGAAGTAACGCTGCACCGCGCCGCCCCAGACTTCTCCTGGCACGACGCACAGCACGCCCGGTGGATAAGGCAGCGCGCCTTCCGCAGCGACACGGCCTGCGGCCTCGGCGATGGGCACCAGCTCCACTTCGCCGCGAATATAAGCCTGATGCGCATCCTGCGGATTCACCCTGACCGGCGGGAACTCGGCTGCGCGGAACATCAGTCGCTGCAGATCTTTAACGTTGTGACTGACGTAAAGCTCGTGCATCTCCTGACAGAGGCGACGCAGGGTATAGCCGGCATAGCGTTGAGCATTTTTGCGATAAATTGTCGGCAGCACTTCGGCCAGCGGCGCATCCTCTTTAACGTGCTGCTCAAACTGCGCCAGCATCGCCACCAGATTCGCCATCTTCTCTGAGCTTTCAGCCGGAGTCAGCAGGAACAGGATCGAGTTGAGATCGCACTTCTCCGGCACGATGCCGTTCTCACGCAGGTAGTTCGCCAGGATGGTCGCCGGGATCCCGAAATCACTGTATTCACCGCTAGCCGCATCAATCCCCGGCGTAGTCAGCAGCAGCTTGCAGGGATCGACCCGATACTGGTCGCGCGCGTAACCCGCAAAGCCGTGCCATTTCGCCTGCGGTTCAAAGCTGAAGTAGCGCAGATCGCGGGCGATCGTCTCAGTAGGCGCATCCTGCCAGCGCTGACCTTCCACCGTCTCCGGAACAAACGGCAGGATCATTTCACAGCGATCGAGGATCGCTTTTCGTGCCTCAATGCCCAGCGTGACACATTCATCCCACATGCGACGCCCCGCTTCGCCCTGATGCATTCTGGCATTGATATCCAGCGCGGCAAACAATGGATAAAACGGGCTGGTTGAAGCGTGCAGCATAAAGGCATTATTCAGTCGCTTATGCGGGCAGAAGCGCCGCTGTCCGCGAATGTGGTTATCTTTTTTATGGATCTGCGAGGTTTGTGAAAAACCGGCCAGCTGCTTATGTACGGACTGCGTGACAAAGATGCCGGGATCGTTCTCATTCAGCTCCAGCGTCAGCGGCGAACAGCCTTCCATCAGCGGAATGAACTGCTCATAGCCGAGCCACGCGGAATCAAACAGGATGTAATCACACAGATGACCGATGCGATCCACTACCTGACGTGCGTTATAGACCGTACCGTCGTAGGTGCCCAGTTGGATGATCGCCAGGCGGAAAGGCCGCGCCTCTTCCGCCCGCTGCGGATCCACTACCGCGATTTGCTCACGCAGATAAGCCTCATCAAAGCAGTGCGCGTCAATACCGCCAATAAAGCCGAAGGGGTTGCGTGCCGCTTCAAGATAAACCGGGGTCGCACCCGCCTGAATCAATGCGCCGTGATGGTTTGACTTGTGATTGTTGCGGTCAAACAGCACCAGATCGCCACGGGTCAGCAGCGCATTGGTCACCACTTTATTGGCACTTGAGGTTCCGTTAAGCACAAAGTAGGTTTTATCGGCGTTAAACACCTTTGCTGCATACTTCTGCGCATCTTTGGCTGAGCCTTCGTGGATCAGCAGATCGCCCAGTTTGACGTCGGCGTTGCACATATCAGAGCGGAAAACATTCTCGCCGTAGAAGTCATAAAACTGTTTGCCAGCCGGATGCTTTTTAAAGAACGCGCCACCCTGATGTCCGGGACAGGCAAAGGTGCTGTTCTGCATATCGACATAGCGGGTCAGCGTCTCGAAGAAAGGTGGCAGCAGCTCAGCTTCATACGCCTGCGCAGCCGCTTCCAGCGCAATCCACTCCTGCGGCTCACCATTCAGCTCACCGCTGACGCCAGGCAGGTGCATCACCTCTTCTTCAAACGCATTCGCGACAAACACTGGCAGATTAAAGCCGGTGTGACGCAGCAGCGCCAGCACACCGCTGCGGGTATCCGCCAGCGAGACGACAACCGCCGCCACATCAGTAAAGTCGGTGTTATCCAGCGTCACTACGTCACGCGCGGTGTTCAGGGTCAGACTGGGCGCGACAGCGGCGCTGGCAGCAATTTTCAGTGGAGTCATAAAAGAATCCCTAACGTCAGGGAGGAAGTGCCTGAGGCACAATCATGGGGACGGCGCCCCGGCGAATAATTAACAGGAAGGCATTAAGCAGCCCGTGAAGAAAAGCCCCACAGCCGCGGCCTGGCTGGCCTCACCGCATGAGGAATAACGCAGAGTGCGGAAATGATGAAAACCCGGTGAGCGCCGGAAAAAGCGAACGGTAATCCGGGCGAGTGCGCGGTGAACCGGACATGGCGACGTCCTCTGTGGTGAAGCAGCAGGGTCAAAAAGTGGCGGTCATAATGTCATCTTTTTTAGGCATGAACAACCCGAACCAGGCAATTATTCAGTCATCACCCCTAATTGTAACAACATGATTTTTATAGCCTATTTATTATGAAAAATTCACAATTCGACTAATTATATGAAATATATGTAGATTTATGCAAATAACCTGGCCGCCGCCCTTACCCGGAAAAGCGGCCGTTACCCTACCGTATTACCGCAGCCAGGCGTAAACTGATCCCCTCTTTCCCACTCTGCCGGAGGCTGCATGTTCAAGGCACTGGTCATTGAAAATGACGAACAAGGTTACCGTTCCCTGCTGAAAGATCTCCCCGAATCCCAACTGCCCGACCATGATGTCACGCTCGACGTCAGCTACTCATCCCTGAACTACAAAGACGCCCTGGCTATCTGCAACAAAGGCCCGATTGTGCGCCAGTTCCCGATGGTGCCGGGTATCGATTTTGTGGGCCGGGTGACAGCCAGCCGCCATCCCGACTGGAAAGAGGATGATGTGGCCCTGCTGACAGGCTGGGGCGTGGGTGAAAAACAGTGGGGTGGCCTGGCGCAGAAAGCCAGCGTCAGCGGCGACTGGCTGGTGCGTGCGCCCGCCACGCTGAGTCCGCTGCAGACTATGGCCATTGGTACGGCGGGGCTGACCGCGATGCTCTGCGTGATGGCGCTGGAAAAACAGGGCATCACACCTGATCGCGGACCGGTGCTGGTGACCGGGGCCAGTGGCGGCGTCGGCAGCTATAGCGTCAGCCTGCTGGCGCGTCTGGGCTATGAGGTCATCGCGTCGAGCGGACGCGCCAGCGACCATGCATATCTGATCGAGACGCTGGGCGCGGCATCGGTCATTGACCGTGAAGAGCTCTCCCATCCTGGTAAGCCACTGGCAAAAGAGCGCTGGGCCGCTGCGATAGACAGCGTCGGCAGTCAGACTCTGGCGAATGTGCTTGCCGCTACTCAGCGTGACGGCGCGGTTGCCGCCTGCGGAATGGCGCAGGGACTCGATCTGCCAGCCAGCGTTGCACCCTTTATTCTGCGAGGCGTTACGCTGGCTGGTGTCGATAGCGTGATGTGTCCGAAGCCGCTTCGTGAGCAGGCGTGGCAGCGACTCGGTGAGCTAATGGATAGCGAACGGCTCAATAAGCTGAGCCGGGTCATTCCGCTGAGTGACGCCAGAGAAGGTGCGCAGGCATTGCTGGATGGCAAAGTACAGGGCCGCCTTATTGTCGACTGCCGCTAACGCTTTTAAAGGCGCGTGAATCGCGCCTTTATCAATCGGCTCGCTGCAGCCGTTTGATCAGCCCTTCCAGCGCGAACTGCGTGCCCTGCTCCATCACCGATTTCGGATCGCCGCTGAACTGGTGGCACTCCGCCTCGTCCCTGCCGTCGGGCAATATCCAGCCAAACCAGATAGTGCCTGCCGGTGTGCCATCCTCGCCGCCACCCGGCCCGGCATAGCCGGTGATTGATAGTCCTACCGGTTCACCAGAGCGGGCGCAGGCTCCCTGCACCATCTCCCTCGCCGTTTTCTCGCTCACCGCCGTGTGCTGTTTCAGCGTGTCTGGATGTACCCCCAGCAGACGCGTTTTGGCATTTTCGCTGTAGGTTACGAAGCCGCTGGTATAGAAGTCGCCGCTGTTTTCCACGGCGGCCAGCGTCATGCTGATCAGCCCGGCGGTACAGGATTCGGCGGTCGCCAGATGAAGTCCGGAGGAGAGTAAAATATTACCCAGTTGCTCAGCGGTTTGCTCTAATGATTTTGCCATTATGGTCTCCTTAAGGCTGTCGGGAACTCCAGGTATAGCGCAAAATCAGCGATTAAAAGCGCGCAAGGCAATGTTTTTAAAGCGAAACGGTCTAGATACGCAGCTGGATATGCGGCTGTCCACTCCCGGCATGCGCCACTACCTGTAGATCGGCCTGGTACCAGCGCGTCAGCGTCGCTTCCGTCATCACCGTCTGCGGCGAGCCTTGTGCCACCAGTCGGCCTGCGTGCAGCAGCAGTATGCGATCGGCCCACAATGAAGCCTGATTAAGGTCATGTAACACGGTACAGACTGTGAGATCGCCGGCCCGCGTCAGCTGGCGTAGTAAACGCAGGGTTTGCTGCTGCCAGAAGAGATCCAGCGCCGAGGTCGGCTCATCAAGAAACAGCCAGCCGCGTGGTCTTCCCTCCAGCCAGAGCTGTGCCAGCACCCGCGCCAGCTGCACCCGTTGTTGTTCACCGCCGGAGAGCTGGCGGTAATCGCGCTGCGCCAGCCCTTCACAACCGGTCAGCCGCATAACCTCAGCCACAATTTGCGTCGTCTGCGCTTCCGGCCAGGGCGCACGGCCCATCGCCACGACCGACTCCGCCGATTGTGCAAAGGTCAGGTTGTTCTGCTGGCGCATCACTGCCCGGCGTCGTGCCAGCTGCTCACGCGGCCATGCCGTCAGCCGTCGATCGCCCAGCCAGCACTCGCCCCGATCGGGCGACAGAAATCCCGTCAGCATCCGCAGTAGCGTCGATTTACCTGCGCCGTTGGGGCCAATCAGCGCCACCAGCTCTCCACCTGACAGCGTGACGTCGAGATTATCGATAACGGTTTTGTCGCCGTGCGCGAGACACAATCCCCTGGCCTGTAAAATGTTCATCACTCCAGCCCTCGCTGTTGACGCAGAATCAGCCAGAGAAACCACGGACCGCCAATCAGGCTGGTCAGTAGCCCGACCGGCATCTCGGCCGGAACCACCAGAGTGCGCGCCAGCGTATCGGCCAGCAGCAGCAGAATCGCCCCCGCCAGCGCTGAGCCGGGCAGCAGCCAGCGATGATCGCCGCCAAGGCAAAAACGCATCACGTGTGGCACCACCAGTCCGACGAAGCCGATCACGCCGCTGACCGAGACCGCTGTACCGACAAGCAGCGCGCTGAGGATCAGCAGTTGATGCTGAGTACGCTTCACATCAATCCCCATGTAGTGCGCATCCTCTTCGCCCGCCTGCAGCAGATTAAGGTGGCGGGCGCGAGTCTGTAGCAGCAACAAGGCTGGCAGAATCAGCAGCAGGCAAATCAGCAGTGCGGGCCACTGTGTCTGGCTGAGGCTTCCCATGCCCCACAGCGACAGCTGGCGCAGCTGCTGATCGTTGCTCAGCCATGACAGCACGCCTACCGCCGCACCGCACAACGCATTAATCGCAATACCGACCAGCAACAGCCGCGAAAGATTGCCGCGCGCCAGCCGACTGAAACTGAAGATCAGCAGTGTAACCAACAGACTGCCGATAAACGCGGCGATCATCGGTAGCCACAATGCCAGTGATGCCGGCAACGCCACCGGAATAATGATTGCCAGCGCCACCGCCAGTCCCGCCCCGCTGCTGATCCCCAGCAGACCGGGATCGGCCAGTGGGTTACGAAAAACACCCTGCATCACCGCGCCAGAGACTGCAAGCGCCATGCCCATCACCACCGCCAGCAGCACGCGCGGCAGGCGGATATCCAGCCAGATCTGCCAGATCAGATCGCTGAGCGGTGCCTGCCATAGCGCCCGCACTGAAAGCGACATCGCCCCCAGATTTGCCGCCAGCACCATCGCCACCAGCAGGAAGATCAGCATCAGCCCCAGGCTACGCAGCGCATTATCCTTAATCATGGTTCAGCGATTCCGCCGCCTGACGCAATTTCACGATGGCCCGCGGTGTATCAAGGCCAAACCCCAGCAGTGCCATGGTGTCGATCACCAGCAGACTATGCTGCTGCCCGGCAGGTGTCAGCATCAGACCCGGTAACTGCCACAACTGCGCTTCGCCGCCCAGAGTTTTCAGGCCATCCTCGCCTATTACCACCAGATCTGGCGCGGCGGCGATCACCCCTTCCTGCGACAGTGCCTGATAGTGCGGCACCGAGCCCATAGCATTCTCCAGCCCGGCGCTGCGAATGGCGCCATCGGCCGCAGTCTGATTTCCAGCCGCCATCGACTTCATGCCGCTGTTCGCCATGATGTAGAGCACTTTTACCGGCAGCGGTTGCTGCGGCAACTGGCGAATCTGCTGCGTCATTTGCCGCGCCAGTGCCTGAGCTTCGCTTTCACGCTGCAGCGCCTGACCCACAGTGATAATTTTCTGCGGGATCGCCTGCAGGCTGCTGTCGCCGCTGACCGTGACCACCCTGACGCCCGCGCGGGCAATCTGTTGCAGCACCAGCGACGGCTGCGCCTGCTCGCTGGCGATCACCAGCGTCGGTTTCAGTGCCAGAATGCCTTCGGCGTTGAGCTGGCGCATATAACCCACGTCCGGCAGTCGGGTGGCCTGCGCCGGACGCAGACTGGTGCTGTCGCGCGCCACTAGCTGCGACTGGGCATCCAGCGCATAGATAATCTGGGTGACGTCACCGCCAATCGACACCACCCGCTCCGCCGCCAGTGATGGCAGCGTCAGCAGCAGCCATAACAGCATCACTCTTTTCATGCTGCCGCTCCCGACGTGTGGAGTGCACCAATCTGCTCGCGCCAGCTTGACTGCTCTGGCATACCCTCCGTGCGCTGACCGTAGAGCTGGGCGATCTGTGTGCCGTCGGCGGCGAACAGTTCCAGGCTGGTAACAAAGCCATCGCCCGTTGGCTTGCGTGTTACCCAGCTTTCGCTGATCTGATCAGCCATCAGATGCAGCGTGAACTGGGGATTGAAGATGTTGAGCCAGTTTTCCACTGGCTGCAGCTTCTCTACCCTGCCGGTGAAAATCTGAGTACAGCCACGGTTGCCGACAAAAATCATAATTTCATTGCCCGCCTGCTGTGCCATCTGTAGCAGGCGCTCAAGCGCATCGTTACCGGTCTGCCTGGCGAGATCGTCACCCACCGCGCGAAACGCCTGCGGTCGTGACACCTGATGGCGCTTAAGCAACGCGAAAAATTGATGAACATCGGTCATGGCGCGCCATTCACGGTCGATGGCGGTGGCATCAATCGCCTTAGTCAGAGGAGCAGCGGCAACCGGCTCAACCACAAGCGGCGTCGCCGCGGCGTCGGTAAAGTCGGCGATCAGCGTCTGCCACGCTGCCATGTTGGTCTGCTCCGTGACGTAAACTTTCAGCACCGCATCGCCATGACGATCAAAGATCTGAATGCTGTGACGAACGCCCTGCCCGGTTGGCTCCTGCTGAGCAAAGGCGCTGCACCACTGACCGACGAACAGGCGCAGATCGAGCGCACGGGGATTAAGCACCAGGCCACCGCGTGCGCCAATCTGCACATTGTGGTATTCACCCAGATGTTCATGTACCGCATAAGCGTTACGCGTAATGTTTTTGGTTTCGCCGACTGCGCCCAATGCTTTCAGCAACGCCGGAAAATCGCGTTTCAGCGCCACGGCATCAACGCCGATGCGCGCTTCACACAATTCCGCTTCGCTGATGCCGATCAGCGCGGCCAGGTCGCGGGCATATTTCTTCGGCTGTTCACCTTTAAGGGCAAGATAGTGCTGATAAATCGGGTTCATGATTCAGGCTCTCTTAGTAATGCCCTGCATCAGCGCAGGGCGACGGCTATCAAAAATCGACGTTAACACCTAACTGGAAAGTACGGCCCGGCATCACGGCCAGTGCCTGATCGTTGCGCTCCTGCTGAGTGGCGCTGGTCAGTTCACGGCTGCTGAGGTAATCCCAGTATTTGCGATCGGTTATGTTGTAAAGCCCGCCACTCAGCCTGACGTTATGCGCGACGCGCCAGTAAGCAGTCATATCCACCATGCCATAACCCGGTACCCGCATGTAATCGGTGCTGGAGTCGGCAAGGCTGCTGCCGTTGTTAGCGAAGCTTTCGCGGTTAGTCGCGCTGGCTTGCTTACCTTTGACAAAGGTAGCGGTAATGGCGGCACCGTAACCACGCGCCTCATCATCCCAGGCGAGTCCGACAATCGCTTTCATCGGGGCAACACTTTCCAGGTCGATGTAGCGGTCACCAAGGTAGCTCGACTTTGCCGCACCCTGCGTGTAACCAAACGCCAGATTGGCGCTCAGACCCTCGACCTCACTGAACCAGCTGCCGAAGTTCACTTTACTGCTGATTTCCGCCCCGTAGATGTAGGCTTTATCGCGGTTCTCCGCCTGATAGGTGGTGTAAATGTTGGCGGGTACATTGACGAACTGATCCGGATTAGCCGCCCGGCTGTAACGGGTAAAGGCTATAAAGTTTTTATAGTCGTTATAAAAAGCGGCAGCGTTAAGCGTGACGCCTTTTGTCACCTCTCCTTTTACACCCCACTCGTAGTTGTTGCTGGTTTCGGTTTTCAGGTCAGCGTTACCAATCAGCGCATACTGCGCGGTGCCGGCATAGCTGGAACCAAGGTTCCATGATCCATAGAGCTGGGTATCGTTGGGGAACTGCGCGCCACGGGTATATTGCAGATAAGTCATCAGCTTCGGTGTCAGATCGTACTGGAAGGCGATCGACGGTAATATCTGGGTGTCACTGTTTGGCGATCCGTAGAGCGCTGAAACTTCGCTGGCGTCAAGCACGCTACTGTTCGTGGTCAGCGTCGCCACATCACGTGGTCGGGTGTTCTGATAGGCCACGCGCGCGCCCGGCACGATAGCCGCCCGATGTCCGTCAGCATCGAAGCTGATAGTATCCTGCAGATAACCGCCCACGCTGTAGCTGCGGCTGTTAGCCTGCGGCTGCATAATCGCAGTAAAAGTACTGGCTGGCGGTGACTGACGGAAAGGTCGCTCAGTATCCACCAGGCGCGCATTCAGCCCGGCACTCAGTTCATGTCGCCCGACGCTTTTAAGTGCTCGGGTGTCAAAACCGTAGCTGTCGCTGTTGTAGTCGGAATAGACGGTTTGCCTGGCGGTGGCACTCGACGGCATTAGGGTGTTGTCATGCGCCTGGGTCTGCTGCCAGTAAACGCGGGTTGTCAGGCTGTCGATCAGGTCATTGTAAGGGGTGTACTCATCCGCCAGACTGATGCCCCAGCGGCGGGTGTCACTCTGCTGCTGTGCCGTTCCCCAGACTGTATTGCCTGAAGTGCTCCAGCTGTCGTAATGGCTGTGGTGGGTTTTGTGATAATAATCGACCGTCGCGCTGAGCTTGTGAGCATCATTGGGCTGCCAGATGCCGGAAGTCATAAAGGCATCGGAGTGCCAGTTGGCCGGATAAGCATCGAGCGTATCGCTGTTGTTACGGGTCTGCTGTCCGTCACGACGGCTGTAGACAAAAATGCCACTCAGCGTGTCATCGCCTGCTGCTGCAGTCATGCCGTTGTGCCAGCTGCGGCTGGCGGAGTCGTAGTCGCTTTGATAACCGAAAAAGGTCGGCTTGCCGGGGTGCAGATAGTCGTCCGGGGATTTGTTACGGAACGAGACGTTGCCGCCAATTGAGGTGTTCGGCTGATCCACTGCTGTGGCGCCCTTCTCAATCTCAATACGACCAAACATATAAGGATCGATGTAATCGCGGCCAATGCCAAAGCTGTCGAGACCAGCGCGTCCTACATAGCTGCGGCCAGTGGCCTGCGGCAACGGAATGCCGTCCACATCCAGACCGACGCGGTTGCTCTCGAGGCCTCGAATGTTGTAGCCGGTATAACCAGCCCGATCAAAACCGCTCTTACCGGCTGATGAACCGCCACTGGTACCGGTGGCACTGATCAGCGGTTCATAGCGCATGATCGATCCAAAGTCAGTGGCACCACGCTGTTGCAGATCGCTGGCAGAGAGCGAGGTTTTACTGCCTGCCGTTTTTTTAATTTCCGGCGCCGTCACCGTCATTACCTGTTCGGTATTGCTGCCATAGCTGTCGGAAAAGGCTAGCGTGGCAGATTCACTGCCCGCAGCATAAGTGCAGGTGGTATTGATGAAGGTGGCGAGCAACGCCAGTTGAGTCAGACGCGGTTGCGTCAATCTCCGAAAACGTGGTGACATAGGCGCGAATTACCTGATTAATTGTTAGTATTCGCTCACTTGCTTGCTGGCAACAGTAAAACGGCTCCGCATAAAAGCCGTGAAAAGTCAGAACATCATGCTGGTATAGTAATTATCGCCCGAAATTTAATGCAACTGATAATCATTATCAATCTTATTTACATTTAGATATAAACCACAGCGCACAAATTGTTAACCCGAATGCACTGGCATTTATCAACACGTAAAGGAATCAAGAGTTATGGCGCAAAAACCTGTGGTTGTTATTCACTACTGTATGCAATGCAACTGGCTGATGCGGTCAGCGTGGATGGCACAGGAACTTCTACATACTTTCGCTGAAGATCTGGCGGAAGTAACCCTTAAACCAGGCACCGGCGGTATCTTTGAAATTACGCTGGATGAGCATCTGCTGTGGGAACGCAAGCGTGATGGTGGCTTCCCTGATGCGACCACGCTGAAACAGCGCGTGCGCGACATCTGTTTCCCGGATCGTACCCTGGGCCACATCGACAAAAACAAAGCTGAAATCAGCTGATTAACTGTGAGTGATTTTTTCAGCCGCGTCGTGCAGCGCCTTAATCAGTGTCTGCAGCGCGGCTTCTGAGATATCTTCCTGCGCCAGCCGCCGGTTCAGCGCGACCTTCAGCCCATAAATCGCCTGCTCTACAGCAGGAATGCTGCGGTTATTGACCAGAATCGCCAGCGAAGAGAGCCGCGTGATCAGGCTGGAGACCGTTTCCAGGTTCTCTGCCAGCTGCGCCTCTCCCGTTGCGGTCAGACGGTAGGCTTTACGCGCTGTCTGCGCATCCACCACCTCAATCGCCTCCATCTCTTCAAGCAGCGTCAGATTGGGGTAGATGATCCCCGGACTAGGCGAATACTCTCCCTTCGACAGCACCTCAACCGACTTAATCAGTTCATAGCCGTGCGCCGCATTCTGCGCCAGGAAATGGAGCATCAGCAGGCGGATCTCACTTGCTTCCAGCATCTTTTCGCGTCGTTTGCGTCGTCCGCCGCACCCGCCTGCGCGCGTACTCTGATCGTCAGATGATGTGGAATTCGGATGCTGTTTCATGGCCTGCCCTGCGGGAAAAAAGTCGGATTGATGGTAGTCCGCCGTCTGGCAAAACTCAATTGCCAGAGCCGCTTACTTCTGGTGCCAGTAGGCCACCGCCCGCACAAAATCACTGTTGAGGCCGCGCTGCACCGTAAAGTAGTCAGACAGCGCTTTCACAAACTCACCTTCGCCGGTCAGCCAGATAAAGTAATCTTCCGCCGGGAGTGTGAGCTGATCCAGCTGGTCAATCAGCTGGCTGAGCTGCGCTTTCTGCATCTGACCGCTGCCCAGCCAGTTTGTCGTTACGCCAGTCGTATCCGATAAATAGTCGCGGCCCGTCACTTCTTCGGTAAAGGCATAGAGATGCAGCGACTGGGCACTTGCGTCACGCTGACGACGCGCAAACGCTGGCAGCCCGGTTTCATCACAGACGTAAAGCTGGAATGCATAATCGGTCGGCACCACCAGCGAACCGCGTGGCCCACCGATAATTAATTTATCGCCCACCTGAGCCTGCGTTGCCCAGTCACTCGCCACGCCCTGCTGGTGAATATAGAAATCCAGGGTCAGTGAAGAGACACCATCGAATTCCAGCGGCGTGTAGTCGCGCGCCAGCGGACGCAAACCTTCGGGCCAGACAATGCCCGCGTCAGTCATCTGCGGCAGAGCCAGTGTTTCACCTTCAGCGGAAGGGAAAAATACCTTGATGTGGTCATCAAAGCCTGGCGATGTAAAGCCCGCCAGATCGCTGCCGCTGAACCGGATACGCCAGAATTTACCGGCAATGTTAGTTTTACTGGCGACCTGAATATGACGGAAACGCAGTTCATTACGGACGCGCTGGGGTAAACGCTGATTAGCTGATGCAGTCAAAATATCTCTCCTCAATCAGGAGCTGTGCCCGTGATTCAGGGGCATGCTCACTGTCATGAAACTTTAATGGAATAACAATCATTCTCATCTCAAGCCGGGAGATTAGCTATGATATATCTTGAGTACAAGAACGAAAAATGCGATCGGGCAGATTAAGATATATTTTATAGAGATGCAGGCGTGCGTATCGCAGGCGTGAAGCGACCCTGACAAGCGTTAAGAGAGAGGTATTTGCGGGTTTAGTAAGGCAGGCAGATAAGGTTAAGGCTGGCCGGCTCCCGACGAGCCGGTCATGTTGCGCCACCGGGTCTGGCAGCGTATCAGCACTTACAGCGTGTCGTTGAATCCGGAGAGGGAAGCGTTACTGCTGGTGTGTTCCGGCAGCTCACCGTCACCCAGAATTTCATGCTGAGAAGCCTGAGAGTGGGGATGCAGTCCGGCAGGCGGTGAGAAAGGCTCAGCCTGCTGCGCCATTGCCATAACAGGCAATGCCAGAATCAGTGAAATCATTAAGCGTCGCATAGTTGTCTTCGTTTGTCGTTTTGGCCGGAAAAGGCCTGAAATGCAGATGAATGTTCCAGCCCCATCACGGATGCACGGTGATTCAGGTATGACAGGGTTTCGGGAGAGGATTTTACGCCAGACGGGCGAGTTAGTTTATAGAATCGTGCGGTTTGTCACAGTTTACCGCACGAATTATGCATTTGAGCCACGTGCCCTGTCCTGCTGGCTACGCCTGCATCACCGGAATAGAAAATACGCCGCTCAGCCAGTCGTGCTTACACTGTGCAAAATCGAGACGCAGCAGATCTTTGCCCGGACGGCGGGAAACACCCAGCGCTGGCAGATGCTGATAGTAGATATCCTCGATAAAACGCGTCAGCTGCTCCGGTCTGCCGCTCCAGCGAATCGACGCATAGAGGCCCGGCACTTCACTCCAGTTGTCGGTGTGGTCACTCAGCAGACCGGCATATTGCGGCTCCAGCGCCTGAAACAGGCTGATATTCTGCTGGTCAGCCGAACTATGGCCGGGGCCATACTGAAAGCCTAACCAGCCCTGCGCAACATGGCTGCCCGCCAGGGCGACAAGTTGCTGCGCCTGATCAGCCACCCGGTGATCGTGGTCGGCAATGTAATCACCGAACTTACACTCCCACTCCTGCGTCTCTCCTCGCAGATGCAGCTCTTCTTCGCGTTCCACCAGCGTTGCGCGCTCTGCCAGCGACCGCACCAGAATGCGTCCATGGAAATTTTTCACCGGCAAATGGGGAATACGCCGAAACGCGCCTGGCGTCAGCGCAAAGTGGCCTTTGAATACCCGGGTAAAGTTTTGCTGGTTATCAAAACCAAATCGCACGGCGATATCGATCAGCGTCATGCGCGTCAGACGCAGCGCCATGGCCGCCATCGTCAGACGCCGTTTGCGGGTATACGCCGCCAGCGTCTGTCCGGTCATCTCCTTGAACATGCGCTGCATGTGCCATTTCGAATAACCTGATTTTAGGGTGATTTGATCGATATTGAGATCGTCGGTGAGATTGGCTTCTATCCACTCGACCAGATCGTTAATGTGCTGTTTTTTAATGGCCTGACTGAGCATGATAGCGATTTACGACGCGGGTTAGGACTGGGATTTTCGTCACAAAAGGATAACAAAAATCGCGAATCGGTGTAAGGAAAGGGTAAGGCGCACGCGCCTTTTCGGGGCAATACCGCATTAATTGCTTAGGTTACTAACTAAAAAAGGCTGACCAACGTCAGCCTTCTGATTATTGATAAAAACTGCGTCGGATAACCGTGAGACGTGGCCTGCGACAATTAATGACTGCGCATTCCGGCCGCTGTCATCATCATGCGGAACAGCGAGGCGACGACGCCCAGTGCCAACACGCTGGCGGCATAGATAAACACCAGCCACATCAAACGCTTCCACCACGGCGCTTTCGTCTCTTCATGGTGATTGTGGTCTTTCATGCTGCTGAGGCTTTTCATATCAATGATATCCTTCATCTGCTTTGATTTTTCCACGGAACACGTAGTAGCTCCAGAAGGTGTAACCCAGGATCATCGGGATAATCAGCAGGCTACCTACCAGCATAAACGCCTGGCTCTGCGGCGGCGACGCGGCATCCCAGATGGTCACGGATGGCGGAATAATGTTTGGCCATACACTGATGCCCAGACCGGAGAAGCCCAGGAAGACCAGCGCCAGCGTCAACAAGAACGGTGAATAGTGCGCCTCGCGCTTAATGGCGCGCACAATACCCCACGAACAGAGCAACACCAGCACCGGAACCGGCAGGAACAGGAACAGATTTGGCTTGCTGAACCAGCGATGCGCGATATCTGCATGCGCAAACGGTGTCCACAGGCTAACGATGCCGATAATCACTAACAGCGCGATCACCAGCGGCGTCGCCAGCGCAGACATCTTTCGGTGCAGCTCGTTCTCGGTCTTCATGATGAGCCAGGTGCAGCCCAGCAGCGCATACGCCACAACCAGACCTACGCCGCAGAACAGCGGGAACGGTGCCAGCCAGTCCAGTGCGGAACCGGCGAAACGACGTCCCTCAACCGGAATGCCATCCAGGAACGCCCCGACCGCGACACCCTGACTGAAGGTGGCGATAACGGACCCGGCAATAAATGATTTGTCCCAGAATGCCCGATGGCCTTCAACCGCCTTGAAGCGGAACTCAAAGGCGACACCACGGAAAATCAGGCCAATCAGCATAGCGGTCAGCGGAATCGACAGCGCATCGGTAATCACTGCATAGGCCAGCGGGAATGCGCCGAACAGGCCTGCGCCACCCAGAACCAGCCAGGTTTCATTACCATCCCAGACCGGCGCAACGGTGTTCACCATCATGTCACGCTCGCCGGCATCTTTGTTGAACGGGAACAGCAGACCAATACCCAGGTCAAAACCATCCATCACGATATACATCAGGGTTGCAAAGACGATAATCACAAACCAGATAACGGAATAATCGATCATCTTAGTGGTCTCCATCCTTAAAGGTGGCAGCGGAAAGCGGACGCGCTGGCGTTTTCTTCTGACCCGGTCCACCCTCTTCGGTGATATGACCTTCGCCAGTAACCGGTCCCTGCTTAATCAAACGCATCATGTAGTGATATCCCACACCGAACACCGAGCTGTAGACCAGAATAAAGGCCAGCAGGCTGATGCTCATGTGCATATCGCCATGTGCCGAGACCGCATCAATGGTGCGCTGCACGCCATACACCACCCAAGGCTGACGACCGATTTCAGTGGTAAACCAGCCCGCCAGTATCGCAATCAGACCCGATGGCCCCATCAACAGCGCAAACCACAGGAAAGGACGCGACTCATAGAGACGGCCTTTGAAACGCAGCCACAGGCTGACCACGCCCAGCGTAATCATCAGCAGGCCCAGCGCCACCATCACGCGGAACGACCAGAAGATCACCGTGGAATTAGGCCGGTCCTCTTTCGGGAACGACTTCAGCGCCGGAACCTGCTTGTCCAGGCTGTGCGTCAGAATCAGGCTGCCGAGGTAAGGCACTTCCAGTGCATATTTGGTGCGCTCCTGCTCCATATCAGGAATACCGAACAGGATAAGCGGTGTGGCTTCACCCGGCGGGTTTTCCCAGTGGCCTTCAATCGCCGCGATTTTAGCAGGCTGGTGTTCCAGCGTATTCAGACCATGCGCATCACCAATCATCGCCTGAATCGGTGCAACGATTAACGCCATCCACAGCGCCATGGAGAACATCTTGCGAATAGCAGGATTGTTATTACCTTTCAGCAGATGCCAGGCCGCCGACGATCCCACAAAGAAAGCACTCGCCAGGAACGCCGCTACGGACATATGGAACAAGCGATAAGGGAAAGAGGGGTTAAAGACGATTTTGAACCAGTCCTGCGGAACCACGATACCATTCTGAATGATGTAGCCCTGAGGCGTATGCATCCAGCTGTTAGAGGCAAGGATCCAGAAGGTCGAAATCAGCGTACCCAGGGCAACCATGCAGGTGGCAAAGAAGTGCAGACCCGGACCTACGCGATTCCAGCCAAACAGCATCACGCCCAGGAAGCCCGCTTCCAGAAAGAACGCTGTCAGCACTTCATAGGTCAGCAAGGGGCCGGTGATACTGCCCGCAAACGCCGAGAAGCCGCTCCAGTTAGTCCCGAACTGATAAGCCATGACCAGTCCTGATACCACACCCATGCCGAAGTTAACGGCAAAGATTTTTGACCAGAAATGGTAGAGATCGCGATAGGTGTGATCGCGGGTTTTGAGCCACATACCTTCGAGCACGGCCAGAAAACTGGCGAGACCGATGGTGATGGCGGGAAAGATAATATGGAAGGAAACAGTAAATGCGAACTGAATCCTGGCCAGATGAAAGGCATCTAATCCGAACATTGCTTACCTCTTTGCCACATAGAACACCATGTATTTACTTATAATTAACAACTTAAGCCTGATGCGCCTGATTCTCTGCGCTTATTGAAATTCCCGCCGCAAATTTAAAACTATTCGCGGTGAGGAAATAGAAACAGTGGGGTTAATGAAAACTATAACAGTCTTTATTGATTCTGATCATTGTTTTTAACGGTAATTATTTATTTAAAAATAAGGGCTAAAGGTTAATCAGAGCGTATTTATGTGTCGTTAATGTTACGGTATTTTGTACTTTAAAAATCGATCGCGCTAAAGCGAAACCTGTCTGGAAATTGCTTTCAACAGGCTGTTTTCAGACACTATTTTGTTATAAACCCTGATTGAGTAAAGGTCAAATTTTAGAGCTTACAATTTAAATAGCCTTATTTTTTAAGAGGTTAAAAGAGTAAATAGTTACCTCTACCGCTTTGTTTGCTTTTTTGCTTATGCCTGGCTAATGCAGCTATAACTTCTGACAGAAAAAACGCAGAACGGCGCTTTTAAGTGCACTCAGAGATGTTAATAAAATGAGTCAAAAAGAAGATATTAATTAACAGCGCGCTGCGGGCAGTCGATTATTCCGGGCCAGAGGTTCATAAAACGATTTAATAACCAGCAACCATGCAAAAAGACCGACTGGATTATTTGCGCTGCCGTTACGTTATCGCGGTTCTGGAGAGTCAGATCACAGAAAAGCGGAAAAGAACATTTCCGGAAAGGGTAGCGATGCCGTCACCGTCTGACGGCTGACACGGGGGAATTTACTCTGCGGCGGATTTTTCGCGCTGTGCCAGAATCCGGCTCAGGTTCAGCTCCAGCCAGTCAGCCAGCCCCACAACCTGTTCACCGACTTCGCGCCCGAGTGGAGTCAGACGATATTCCACGTGCGGCGGCACCACATCGTAGGCGATACGCTGCACAAAACCATCTTCTTCCAGGTAACGGAGATTCTGCGCCAGCATCCGTTCGCTGACGCCACCGACCGTCCGGCGCAACGCACTGAAGCGCAGCGTCTGGTCCTGCAGGGCCAACAGAATTAATACGCTCCAGCGGCTGGTCACGCGTTTCAGCACGTCACGCGACGGGCAGTTGACGTTAAGCAATTCGCCACGACTAAATTTTTCACTGAGCTTTTCAGACACTTAATTTACCCACCTCAAACTAACAATTCTGTAAGTACTTACTAAAAATTAGTTTATACCCTAGTCTGAATTTCACCAACAGCCACAGGAGTTATCCCATGATTGCAGTAACAGGTGCTACCGGCCAACTGGGCCGAATCGTTATCGATGCATTACTGAAAAAAGTGCCGGCGGGAGAAATCGTCGCCGCTGTGCGTACGCCAGCCAAAGCGGCCGATCTTGCGGCGCTGGGCGTCATTGTCCGCCAGGCCGATTATGGCCAGCCAGAGACGCTGGAGGCCGCTTTTGCAGGCGTGGATAAGCTGCTACTGATCTCCGGTAGTGAAGTGGGCCAGCGTGAAGCGCAGCATAAAGCCGTCATTGAGGCTGCTCGTGCTGCGGGCGTGGGCTTTATCGCCTACACCAGCCTGCTGCATGCGGATACCTCGCCGCTGGGCCTGGGCATTGAACACCGCGCAACAGAAGCGCTGCTGAAAGCCTCTGGTATCCCGTTCGCCCTGCTGCGTAACGGCTGGTACAGCGAGAACTACGCAGCGAGCATCCCACCGGCGCTGGCGCATCATGCGTTTATTGGCGCAGCAGGTGAAGGTCGTATCGCCTCGGCAGCGCGTCAGGATTATGCTGAAGCGGCGGCAGAAGTGATGACCCGAGAGGATCAGGCGGGCAAAGTGTATGAACTGGCAGGCGATGACAGCTACACGCTGGCGCAATTTGCTGCGGAGATTGCCGCCCAGAGCGGTGAGAAGGTCGATTACGTCAATCTCTCTCAGAGTGAGTTTGCGGCGGCGCTGAAAAATGCAGGCCTGCCAGAGGGCCTGGCGGAAATGCTGGCGGATTCCGATGCCGGTGCAGAGAAAGGCGGTTTGTTCGATGATTCTCGTCAGCTTAGCCAGCTCATCGGTCGTCCCACTACCACCTGGCAGGCGGTGATTCGCGCGGCACTGGCGAACCGTTAATTCTGTCATTCATGAGCGGGCCATCGGGTCCGCTCACTTCACTCTCCTGCCCGAATTCCCGTTGGGTATGCCACTTTCTGCACTCTTTGCGGCTGCGGTTTCTTTTACAAAATGTGAATAAACGCCAGTTTTCTTCAGGTTAAATTTTTTTATTCAGGTCGCTAAGAGATTCATCTGAAATGCGTTTTTTGTGAATAGCGCCATATTTGGTTGAATTGTCTGGAATTTATTCAAAAACCTCGATTAATCGATAATATTTATTACGTTCATTGATATTCTGCATTGTTGTTCCGCAGGATGAGAGGTCTATAATTTGTCCTTTGTGCAACCACGACCGCTCAGGAGGCCGTTATTAATACCCATCGCCAGCAACAAAATGCACCTGAAGAGGTTCGTGCCGGGGCGGAAGTTGAGTATCAATACGATCCCCATGAACTGAAGCTGGATCGCATGCAGGATTCTGAACCGGAGCCGGAGTTGATTGAAGGCTTACCGGCGCCGGATGCGTTGACCCCTGCCGATCGTTATCTGGAACTGTTTGAACATGTTCAGATGTCGCGCATTTTCGAGGACAGCAAAACCTTTCCCGACTGTTCGCCCAAGTACGATCCGCTGGATGTGCTGATGCGCTATCGTCGACAGAAACGCAGCAGTGATTTTGACCTGTCGCGTTTTGTTGCCGATCACTTTTATCTGCCTGGCGTAAACGAAAGCTTTTATGTCTCTAACCCGGATAAAACGCTCAATGAGCATATCGATGACCTGTGGCCGGTTCTGACCAAAATGCCGCAGCAGCATATGCCACACTCATCGCTGCTGCCGTTACCCAAACCTTATGTGGTGCCGGGCGGACGTTTTGGCGAAACCTATTACTGGGATTCTTACTTCACCATGCTCGGCCTGGCAGAATCGGGCCGCGATGATCTGCTGCGTCACATGGCAGATAACTTTGCCTGGCTGATCGATAACTACGGTCATGTGCCAAACGGCAACCGTACCTATTATCTCAGCCGCTCGCAGCCGCCGGTGTTTGCCCTGATGGTTGAGCTGTTCGAAGAAGATGGCGTGCGCGGTGCTAAGCGTTATCAGGAACAGCTGATGAAGGAGTATCAGTTCTGGATGGACGGTGCCGGTTCTCTGATGCCAAATCAAGCCTATCGTCACGTTGTGCGGATGCCAAACGGCTCACTGTTGAACCGCTACTGGGATGACAGGGATACGCCGCGCGATGAGTCGTGGATCGAAGATGTGGAAACCGCCCGCGAATCTAAACGTCCGGCCAGCGAAGTGTATCGTGACCTGCGTGCCGGAGCGGAATCGGGTTGGGATTACTCCTCGCGCTGGCTGCGCAACCCAAAACGGCTGTCGAGCATCCGTACCACACAGTTTATTCCTATTGATTTGAACTCGTTCCTGTACAAGCTGGAGCTGATGATCGCCACCCTGTCGCACGCGAAAGGTGAAGAGCTGACCGCACTGGCCTGGCAGAAAAAAGCGGAAGCGCGCAAGCGTGCGATTACCCGTTATCTTTGGGACAGCACCGCGGGTGTGTTCCGCGACTACGACTGGCGTCGTGAGCGTTTTGGTGCCTTTACCGTGGCTTCGGTGGTTCCGCTGTTTGTAGGCCTTGCGACGCCGCATCAGGCGCACCTGCAGGCGATCTCGTTGCGTCATCTGCTGCTGAGCAACGGCGGTCTGCTGACCTCCATGGTCGAAAGCGGTGAGCAATGGGATCGACCTAACGGCTGGGCACCGATGCAGTGGATGGCTATTGTTGGCCTGAATAACTACGGTGAAGAGACGCTGGCAACGGAAGTGGCGGTGAACTGGCTCAATACGGTCAGTAACTTCTATCAGTTGCACCACAAGCTGGTCGAGAAGTATGACATCAGCGGCGATCGCGCCCGTCCCGGTGGCGGCGGTGAATATCCATTACAGGATGGTTTCGGCTGGACTAACGGTGTTACCCGCAAGCTGATGACGATGTATGGGCATTTAATGGCTGACTGAGTATCGCAGCCTGTAAACGTCTAAAACGCAAAAAGCCGGGTTATCCCGGCTTTTTTCATGCAGACAATTCAGCGCTATTTCTTCGCTTCAGTGCCTGGCTGTGACGCACGTTGCAGGAACTGCTGTGTGACTTCAGGCATATGCTGCAGCAACCACTCCGCCATCGCGACTTCCTGATCGCGGATCTCACTCAGTATGCGTACGCCCTGCGTATCACCTACCTGCTCAGCCGCGGCGATCAGGCTGGTGTAGCTGGCGATCTCGGCATTTTCGAATACATAGCCACTGATGGCACCCTTTACTACTTCATCGGAGTTAAACATACCGCCCACGGCCTGGCCGGTGGCGGCCATTTTGCCCATCGCATCTTTCATCACAGAGTGATCGATACCGTGGCTGTCCAGCAGCTGTTCCAGCAGGGACAGCTGATGTTTGGTCTCTTCCAGATGTTGCGCCAGACGCTGTTCCAGCGCCGGATAGTGTTCAAGACGACCTGACATCTTGCTCAGCATGCTTTCTGCTTGTTTTTCCATCGCATGCGCATCGCGCAGCCAGTCGTGATAATGTTCAATCGCAGTCATGTGTTACTCCTTAAGAGACGGTAATAGACTCGGCTACCGAGGTGAGCTTCTCATCCGTTTGCTTCTCTTCATTCAGGGTTTCTTCCAGCAGTTGCGCGGCTTTGGTGTAACCCAGCTTCAGCGCCAGCGCATGCAGCGTGCCGTAGGTGGCAATCTCATAGTGTTCAACTTTCTGCGCGGCACCGATCAGCCCCTGATCGCGAATCTCCCCCTTCTCGACCGAGTCGATAATTTCCTGCGCTTCTTCAACCAGGCCTTCCAGCGCATGGCATTTCATTCGTTTGATTTTGACTTCAGGTGTCACTTCCACCAGTTCGTCAAGTCGTTCAATCTGAGCACGGGTTTCTTCCAGATGCTGATTAAACGCAGCGATAAGATTTTCGTCACTGGCTGCACGCGCCATTTTAGGCAATGCACGGGTTATCTGTTTCTCAGCGCTGTATACATCGGATAAGTCATGGATGAACAGATCGTTTAAGGTTTTCACTGTCATAAGATAGCCTCATTGATTAGAAAGCTGCGTCAGTAATAACGCAGCGCCAGTCATATCGTTGACACCTGAAAAGTCTAGTGGAGATTTTTAATATCGCACGCCACTTCAGTATGAATTTAATACAAAAGTGGCATGCAAAATGCGTTTTCCTTTTTACAGCAAACATTTAGCTGGGAAATCTTTTTATCTTTACGGCTTCGCTCGCGGCACCGGAATTGTACAAAGTAATAAATCGTTGTATACATTTTCAAGGCTAAGCGCATAAAAAAGTACCAGTTAAAAACTTACCTGTACAAAGCTTTATTAAACCGTATAGCTTTAATTGATCGGAAATAAAAAACCGGAAGGGAAAACCCTTCCGGTTTAATTAACAGATCCGGCCATTGCCAATGATTCAGCACTGACACAATTCAGGGGGCAATTATCTTGCAGAAGAACTAAATAGATTCAAAATGCCCGGCTAACAGAGTAACCCTGCCGTCACAGCAGTGTTCAAGGCGTTCAGCTCCGGCGGCTAACCTTACCTCCCTTGCGCCCCGCTTCAATGGCACGTTCAGGATCGTTCTTAAAGTTGCCGCCGCTTTTCTGGCCACCTTTGCGTCCTGCTTCTGCAGCACGCTCTTTGTCGGCCGCAAAATTCCCGGCCCCACCGCGATATTGAGTCATATGCGTCCTCTTTGAATTTTGAAAATTATAATTTGCACAGTTAACGCTTCATCAGGCCGATTCAGCAACATAAATGTAGACAGAAAATCGGACCGATCAAGTGAGATAAATAAAAAACCCGTCACAGTTCTGGTTTATTGATCGTACTACCCTCAACCAGATTGATAACGGATTTCAACCATCGCTCTTTTGTATTGATAAAAGAGCTGCGGCATGAAAAACCTTTATAACGAAAATCGCCGCGCCCTATTAATCGATCATTTTCAAAAAAAGTCCAACTGAAAAAAATATAAGCGAAGCGGCACGTAGATAGTTTAATCAATATCAGTTGGTGAAGATGATCAACAAGCGATCAATTTCCCCAAGCGAAGCGATAAATAGAAGTCCTGCGCCCTGCTTTACCGTTAAAAATAAGCGAAGCGTGATGCATTCATTGCACCCGTTAAAAAAAGCCTGAATCGATCAATAAACGATCAATTATGCTGATTTAATGAAAATTTTTATTAAAATAGAGGACCGATTTAGCGCTGAAATTTGAATATAAGCGAAGCGGGAAAATTTATACTTTCGGGAGCAAAAAACAGTTTTTCAGAATAGTACTAAAATGCATTTTCTGCGGGGATACGCATAAATTTTGCATGCCTGTGAAAAGGGGAACTCAACGTTATGAGTGAGATGGAGCAATGTCATGAGGGGAGACAGTGCGTTAATGGCATGCAAAAAATGCCCTGCTCGCAGAGTCAGAAGGAGTCGGGAAAAGCGGAATCAAAAGCGACACCGCGCTTGCCATTTTTCTTGATGCGGTACATCGCTTCATCAGCACGCTGCAGTGCAGTATCAAAGTCATCTTTGTGTTGCGCCTGAGACACACCGACAGATGCCCCAATGAGAGCATGCCCGTTTGCCATATCAAAAGGTGCCATTACCACGTCAAGACAGGCGTGCGCCAGTTTCTTTACCTGCGGATGATCAAGTGCCCACGGCATTAATAACACGAATTCGTCGCCGCCCAGTCGGCCGATCATCACCTCTGTTGGAGAGAGTTCGGTCAATCGATGACTTAACTGGATCAGCACTTCATCTCCGCTGCGATGCCCCAGGGTGTCATTAACATGTTTGAAGTTATCAAGGTCAATAAAGACGACGCAGAGCGGCCCCTGCGCTTTCAGTTCACAGAAATAATTCTGCAGCGCAAGGCGGTTGTTGAGCATCGTAAGGGGATCGTGCAGCGCCAGCAGGGCGAGTTGCTCTTCATATTGCTTTTCTTTGGTCATGTCGATGTGAGTGCCGATCACTTTGACCGCCTCTCCGTGTGCATTCCACTCGCTTACCCGGCCCCGATCCAGCACCCACGTGATGCTGCCATTTTTGGCGATCATGCGGTGCAGAGCTTCATAGTAAGGGGCTTTGCCGACAATGTGATCGTTAAATGCCTTCAAAACTTCGTCGGCATCATCGGGATGCAGACTCTCTTTCCAGGATTCAAAGTTGGCGTCAGTCTCTTTCGGCTGGAAGCCCAGCATCGCTCCCCACCGCCGATTGAAAATCACCAGTTTGCCGCTGGGGATATCAAGCTGCCACAGAAACAGGCCAGTACCATCCAGCGCCGCGTTGAGTTTTGTGCGGGCGTCATGCGCTATACGCTTCAGACGCGCATTATGCTTTTTAAGGTTCTGTATCTGCTGCCGCAGTGCTTCTTCTGACATAACCGTGCGAGAGGAGGAAAAAGGGGTATTGTGCCTGTCAGGCTGATTCTGTAAAGGGTGGCTTACAAAACACGATTAGCCCCGGTCAATTGCAGGCTGGGCAGGATATCAGGCGGTGACAGTCTGACAACGCAGCATAGAGCCGGGACGATAAAGTAATTTCGCCGTGAAATCTGTTTGCGTTGTTACAGGGTTAAGGAATGGAATAAGCCTGGGAGAGGTAAAATTCGGAATGTTCGGGGAGAGGGTAAGTCTGTCGGACCGTCGATTACGGGTTTGCGCCATAAACGCAAAAACCCGCCAGAGGCGGGTTCTTTAAATCTGGTGCCCGAACCCGGAATCGAACCAGGGACACGGGGATTTTCAATCCCCTGCTCTACCGACTGAGCTATTCGGGCAACGGGGCGCATTAAACCAAAGCGGCCCGGCAGCGTCAAACGCTTTTCACCAAAATTAAATTGACTGGCGGCTTTTCCATCAACTCAAATACCGGATTTGACCTGGCGCAAACACCTTGTGTCTGGCGGGGTAAATTTCACTCAACGGAACGGCAAAGGCTGCATTGTGGCGCGGTTTTGCCGATATAGCATGCGAGACCAACACTAATAATAAGGATCGCCATGTTTTCCACCATTACATCAGGAATCGCTTCGCGCCACAGCTGGCAGAAGCGCTCACACTCAGCCGCCACGCTGAGCTCTCTCAACGGCTCCATCGCCATGATTGAGTTCTCCCCCGATGGCACCATTCTCAGCGCCAATGCGCTGTTTCTGGCGCGCATGGGCTACACGCTGGCAGACATCGAAAACCAGCACCATAGCCTGTTTTGTACCGCAGAGCAGCTTGAGTCGCGGGACTATCAGGATTTCTGGCTGCGACTCAACCGGGGCGAAAGTTTCAGCGATAAGTTCCTGCGCGTGGCGAAAAACGGCCGACCGGTATGGCTCGAAGCCAACTATGTGCCGGTACAGAACCGCCATGGCCGGGTAATTAAAATCGTTAAGCTGGCAACCGACATTACCGGTCATATTAACGATGCGCAGGAGCAGCGCGCCATCACCACCGCTATTGAACGGTCGATGGCCGTCATCGCCTTCAACCTCAAAGGTGAAGTGCTTAAAGCTAATGAAAACTTCCTGAAAACCATGGGCTACCATCGTGAGGAGGTAGAAGGTGTTCACCACAGTCGCTTCTGCTCACAGGCACTGCGTGACAGCCGCGAATATAGCGAGTTCTGGCAGCAGCTGAACCGGGGTGAATTTGTCTCGGGACAGTTTCCCCGCGTGAATAAAAGAGGCGAGACGGTCTGGCTGCGCGCCACCTACAATCCGGTGTTTGACGAACAGGGCCGGCTCTATAAAATCGTGAAATTCGCGACGGATGTGACTGCACAGGTGGAAAAGAATCAGCAGGAGCATGATGCGGCTCAACGAGCTTATCACACCGCACTGCAAACGGATCAAAGCACAAAGCTGGGTGCCGATGTAATCGCCAGCAGCGTGCAGACCATGAACGCCCTGGCCGTTGAACTGCAGGGGATCTCAGGTGATATTACCGGCCTGAGTGAATCCTCCGATCGTATTGGCGCGATTGTGGAAGGTATCCGCCGGATCGCCGATCAGACCAACCTGCTGGCGCTGAATGCCGCTATAGAAGCGGCGCGGGCCGGAACCCATGGCCGTAGCTTTGCGGTGGTGGCTAATGAAGTCCGTACGCTGGCGGCCAACATCAACCGCGCGACTACCGACATTGAAAATCGGGTACAACAAAACCATCTGCTGGCAAGCCGGGCACTGAAAGGGATTGAATCAAACCTGAAGCGCGCCGATCAGGGCGTACAACTGGCCCAGGAAGCGGGCGGCGTGATTGCGGAAATCCGTGAAGGTGCAACGGACGTCGTGCGCGCCATCGGCCAGGTGACCAAAACGCTTAAAGTCTGAGGCTTTGCGGGGGCAATCGCCCCCCTTTACGGTGTTGCCTGAACAGGCGCTTCTGGCGTCGGCGGAATAAAGATGTGGTCCAGAATCGCCCGCATCACAGGTGCAGCAGTAATCCCTTCGTTGCCGCCGTTCTCCAGAATCAGCGCCACCGCCACTTTCGGGTCGTTAAATGGCGCAAAAGCGGTGTAGAAGATATGGTCACGCAGCCGCACCGGGATCATTTTCGCGTTATAGGTCTGGTTTTGACGCAGGCTGAACACCTGCGACGTCCCACTCTTCGCGGCGATGCCATAAGGTGCCGTGTGGAAATATTTATACCCGGTGCCATTTGGCGCGTTCGCCATGCCAAACATCGCGTGGCGTACCAGCGACCAGTAGGGTGAATGAGGATCGCCAATCTGCGCCTCGCGCAGCTCGGGATGATAATTCTCCACCAGCGTGCCGCGCTGGGTTTTCTCCAGCAGATGCGGTGCGATTACCCGCCCGTTGTTGATCAGCGCCACCATCGCTTTCACCATCTGAATCGGCGTCGCAACCCAGTAGCCCTGCCCGATGCCAACGGAAACCGTATCGCCCTGATACCAGGTCTTTTTATGCACCTTCTGCTTCCACTCCCGGCTCGGCAGTAAGCCGCTGTACTCTTCATTGAGGTCGATGCCGGTCGACTTGCCATAGCCAAACTGGCTGAGCATGGTGTGAATCCGGTCAATGCCCATCATGAATGCCACCTGATAGAAGAAGGTATCGGCAGATTCTTCAATCGCCCGGGTCACATCCAGCATGCCGTGCCCGGTTTTCTTCCAGTCACGGTAGCGCCGGTCCGTGCCTGGCAGTGTCCAGGTGGGCGCGCCAAAGAACTGCGACTGCGGCGTAATCACATGGGTGAGCAGCGCCGACATCGCCATGTAAGGCTTCACAGTGGAGGCAGGCGGATAAAGGCCCTGCGTGACGCGGTTAATCAGCGGCAGGTCTTTATCCTGCAGCAGCTTTTTGTAAGCCTGATAGCTGATGCCTTTCACAAACGGATTAGGGTCGTAGCTGGGGCTGGAAACCATCGCCAGCACCGAACCGTCGTGCGGATCCTCAACCAGCAGTGCCGCACGCTGTCCCGCCAGCAGACTCTCTATATATTGTTGCAGATGCAGATCCAGCGTCAGCGTCAGGTTTTTACCCGCCACTGGCGGCACTTCTTTCAGCACCCGCACAATGCGGCCGTGGTTATCCACTTCCACTTCCTGATAACCCGGCTTGCCGTGCAGCAGCGCTTCGTAATAGCCCTCAATCCCCTGCTTACCGATGTTATGGTCAGCGGCATAGTTTTCGGCAATGCCTTCCGCATTCAGCCGTTTATAGTCGTTATCGTTGATTTTCGATACATAACCGATCACATGCGCCAGATCCGCGCCATAGGGGTATTCACGATCCTGGTAGGTCTCAATGCTGGCACCGGTGAAGTGAAACTGATTGACCGCAAATCGGGCGACCTGCTCTTCGGTCAGCTCCTCTTTCAGCACGACCGGCTTATAACGGCTGGTCTGCTTCAGCGCACGGCGGAAGGTGTCGATCTCGTCAGGCGTCAGATTAACGATTGGCGTCAGTTCCCGCAGCGTGGCGTCCATGTCGGTAATTTTGTAAGGCGTCAGCGTAATGGCGTACCAGCTGACATTGCGCACCAGCGGGATGCCGTTGCGGTCATAAATCAGCCCGCGCGTCGGGGCGATGGGAATCATCTTGATGTCGTTCTGGTTGGAACGCGTCTGGTAGTAGCTATGGTCGCGCACCTGCAGGCGATAAAGGTTTACGCCAAGAATGGTGAAACAGATACAGACCAGAACAAAGGCTATTGCGGCGCGGCGGGCAAACAGCTTCTCTTCAGCTTCGAAGTTACGAAAGTTCATCAGGGGGCATTATCAGGCGATTAATTATTATCTGTTATTGCGCACTATGATAAAGCGGGATCGCAGAGGTGCCAGCGCGAAGATGCACAAGCCTCAGCAAAAGTGTGTCATTTGATGTGAATGTTACCGGGACGGCGAGGCGGGAAAATCAGATCCTCCGGTGGGGGAGGATCTGAACAGGGGATCGGGCAGCGGGCGGATACTGCACCCGCCGCGCGGATTAATCACCCAGCAGGACAGACTCCAGCGCAATCTTAATCATGTCGTTGAAGGTTGTCTGACGCTCAGCAGCAGTAGTCTGCTCGTGCGTACGGATGTGGTCGGAAACCGTACAGATTGTCAGCGCTTTCGCCCCGAACTCAGCGGCCACACCGTAGATACCAGCGGCTTCCATCTCAACGCCGAGAATGCCATATTTTTCCATCACGTCGAACATCTGCGGATCCGGGGTGTAGAAGAGATCGGCAGAGAAGATGTTACCTACGCGCGCTTCAACGCCCAGGTTTTTCGCCGCATCAACCGCGTTACGCACCATGTCGAAGTCAGCAATCGCAGCGAAGTCGTGATCTTTAAAACGCATACGGTTCACTTTGGAATCGGTGCAGGCACCCATACCAATCACGATATCACGCAGTTTTACGTCGGCACGCACGGCACCACAGGAGCCTACACGGATGATCTTTTTAACGCCGAAGTCCGTGATCAGCTCTTTAGTGTAGATGGAGCAGGAAGGGATACCCATTCCATGACCCATTACAGAGACTTTGCGGCCTTTGTAGGTACCGGTGTAGCCCAGCATGCCGCGCACGTTGTTCACTTCAACCGCGTTTTCCAGGAAGGTTTCTGCGATGTGTTTTGCACGCAGCGGATCGCCAGGCATCAGTACGACGTCTGCAAAATCGCCCATTTCAGCATTAATATGCGGGGTTGCCATTGTTTAATCCTTATTAAATTGCTGATTTACAGCATGTTCTTGCCATAATCCATCTCGGACAGGCCAAAGTAATGTGCAATTGTCTGACCAATGTCAGCGAAAGTCTCGCGGTATCCCAGTGAACCCGGCTCCACTTTCGGTCCGTAGATCAGAATCGGAATGTGCTCACGCGTGTGTTCGGTGCCCTGCCAGGTCGGGTCACAACCGTGATCAGCAGTCAGGATCAGAATGTCATCTTCGCCAACCAGCTCCATCAGCTCAGGCAGACGGCGGTCAAACAGCTCCAGCCCGCCAGCATAACCGGCTACATCACGACGATGTCCCCACGTTGAGTCGAAATCAACGAAGTTGGTGAAAACAATCGCCTGATCCGGCGCGATTTTCATCTCCTGAATCGTCGCATCAAACAGCGCATCCAGACCGGTCGCTTTAACCTTTTTGGTAATGCCCTGCTCAGCATAGATATCAGCGATTTTACCCACAGAGATCACATGACCCCCCTTCTCATCCACCAGCTTTTTCAGCATGGTGGCGGATGGCGGCTCGACCGCAAGGTCGTGGCGGTTGCCGGTACGCTCGAACTGACCCGCTTTGTCACCCACAAACGGACGGGCGATAACGCGACCAATGTTGTAGCCACCTTCGGTCAACTCTTCACGGGCGATTTCGCACAGCGCGTAGAGACGATCAAGACCAAAGGTCTCTTCGTGACAGGCGATCTGGAATACGGAGTCCGCAGAGGTATAGAAAATCGGCTTGCCGGTTTTCATGTGCTCTTCGCCCAGTTGGTCGAGGATCACCGTACCTGAAGAGTGGCAGTTACCGAGATAGCCCGGCAGGTCTGCACGCTCAACCAGCTTGTCCAGCAGTTCCTGCGGGAAGCTATTCTCTTTGTCGCTGAAGTAGCCCCAGTCAAACAGTACTGGTACACCGGCAATTTCCCAGTGGCCTGATGGCGTATCTTTACCTGACGAAAGCTCACTGGCGTAAGCGTACGCGCCAGTGATCTTCGCTTCAGGATCCAGACCCAGCGGGAAGCGGCCGGTCGACAGCTCAGCGGCTTTGCCCAGACCCAGTGCGGTGAGATTAGGCAGATGCAAAGGACCTTTACGTCCCTTGTCTGCTTCACCTTTAAAACAGGCTTCGGCGATATGACCTAAGGTATCTGAACCCACGTCACCGAATTTATCGGCATCTTTACTGGAGCCAATTCCAAAGGAATCGAGCACCATAATAAAAGCACGTTTCATGCAAGTCTCCTGCGCATTGGCGCGTGACAAGTCAAAAAAAAGCGATCAGATCAGTATACCCGAATGCATCACGGCTGGCACGGGTTACGGGTCAGTTAGCTGATATCGCTCACACGGCGATAGACAACTGGCGTCTCAGCTGGCGCGGAATCACCGAGCACCAGCGCGGCTTTGACCGCAGCGGCGGCCTGCTGCCATTTGTCTTCGCTGCTGGCGTGAATCATCGCCAGCGGGCGCTGCGCATCGGCACGTTCGCCCAGGGTGATCATCTCGCTGAAGCCGACGCTGTAATCGATGCTGTCGCTGGCGCGCTGACGTCCGCCGCCCATCGCCACGACCGCCAGACCCAGCGCTCGGGTATCCATACTGCTGACGATGCCAGAATTGTCGGCATAGACCGGTTTGCTAAGCAATGGCGCGGGCAGATAAGTGTCGTAGCGTTCGACGAAATCAGCCGGTCCCTGCTGGGCAGCGACCATGCGACCAAACACCTCGGCGGCCTTGCCGTTATCCAGCACTGTCATCAGCTTCTGACGCGCTTCGGTGTCGCTGGCAGCCAGTTTGCCGGAGATCAGCATTTCGCTGCAGAGCGCCAGCGTCACTTCCAGCAGGCGCGGATTACGCTGCTCGCCGGTGAGGAAGCGAACGGCTTCACGCACTTCCAGCGCATTACCGGCTGAGGAGGCGAGAACCTGATTCATGTCCGTCAGCAGCGCGGTGGTCTGACAGCCTGCGCCATTGGCGACGCCCACAATCGACTGCGCCAGACTTTCTGAGGCTTCATAAGTTGGCATAAATGCACCGGAGCCGACTTTGACATCCATTACCAGCGCATCCAGCCCTTCTGCCAGCTTCTTCGCCAGAATCGAGGCGGTGATCAGCGGAATGGAATCGACGGTAGCCGTGATGTCTCGCGTGGCGTAGAAACGCTTATCCGCCGGCGCGAGTGAGCTGGTCTGGCCGATGATGGCCACACCGACCTGCTTAATGATTTCGCGGAAGCGGTCATCGTTGGGGAATATATCGAAGCCCGGAATCGCTTCCAGTTTATCCAGCGTACCGCCGGTATGGCCCAGGCCACGCCCGGAGATCATCGGCACATATCCACCGCAGGCGGCGACCATCGGCCCTAACATCAGCGACGTTACATCGCCGACGCCGCCGGTCGAGTGCTTATCCACTACCGGCCCGTTAAGGTTGAGTGATTTCCAGTTAAGCACCGTACCGGAATCACGCATCGCCATGGTCAGCGCGACCCGCTCTGGCAGCGACATGTCGTGGAAATAGATGGTCATCGCCAGCGCGGCGATCTGACCTTCCGAGACGGTGTTATCACGCACACCATTGATGAAAAAGCGAATCTCCTCTTCATTCAGCGCATGACCGTCACGTTTTTTGCGAATAATTTCTTGTGGCAGGAACAAGGTAGCCCCCTGGTTCAGGGAAAACAGAATGGATAACAGGCGGTCAGCGACCGCCTGAGGGATCAGTAACCCGCTTTGCTGGTGTCGCTGTCATGACCCAGAGTGTTTAGCAGGCTCGCCAGCAGGCTTGAGGCACCAAAGCGGAAATGGCGCGCATCGGCCCAGTCGGCACCCAGCGTATCTTCTGCCATTTGCAGATAGATCGCGGCATCTTCTGCGGTGCGTACGCCGCCCGCAGGTTTAAAACCAACTTCCTTGCTGACGCCTTTATCACGGATCACGTTCATCATGATCTGCGCCACTTCTGGCGTGGCGTTAACCGGCACTTTACCGGTGGAGGTTTTGATGAAGTCGGCACCGGCATCGATGGCAATTTCAGAGGCCTGACGGATCAGCGCTTCCTGCTTCAGCTCACCGGTTTCGATGATCACTTTCAGCAGCACGTCCGCTTCTGCACAGGCGGTTTTACAGGCTTTCACCAGATCGAAACCCACCTGGCTGTTACCGGCGATCAGCGCGCGGTACGGGAACACAACGTCCACTTCATCGGCACCGTAGGCGATAGCAGCGCGGGTTTCTGCCAGTGCAATGTCGATGTCGTCATTGCCGTGCGGGAAGTTAGTCACCGTGGCGATGCGGATCTCCGGGGTACCCTGCTCGCGCAGCGTTTTGCGCGCAATCGGAATAAAACGCGGATAGATACAGATTGCCGCGGTGTTGCCTGCCGGGGATTTAGCCTGATGACAAAGGTCGATCACTTTTGCATCGGTGTCGTCGTCATTCAGGGTAGTTAAATCCATCAGTTTCAGGGCGCGCAGGGCAAGGTGTTTGATATCGGTCATGAGGCTCTCCAAAGGATCGGGGTGCAACCCACCGGCTTGCCGGCGGAATGTTATAATAATAACACTCTGAAGCGGCCTGATATGTGCCAGCAGTCACATAGAAATAAGAAATTAGTGCAATCATGCCACATATAATGTGACTAAAATCTCAAGTTGCACTAGCTGATGCCGATTATACGCCAGATGCTGCGATGTTACTATTATCACATTTTACTGCAAGGGGTGCAGAGCGGGAGGCGGGTCAGCTGCGCAGCGGCGGGAAAGCGGGATCAAGCTGAAACAGCTTCTGACTGTTTTGCCACAGCGCATCGGCAATGTCTTCAGGTGACTCTTCCCGCAGGCTGCAGAGCACTTCCCACACCTGATGCGCCCGCTCCGGCCGGTTTGGCTGGCCCTGAAAACCCTGCAGTGGCATATCGGGTGCATCGGTTTCCAGCAGCAGCGAAGAGAGCGGCAGTTGCGCCACGGTCTGACGGGTCTTGCTGGCGCGTTCATAGGTTATGGTCCCGCCAATGCCAATCGCATAACCCAGCTTAATAAAGGTTTGTGCCTGTTGCAGGCTGCCAGCGAAACCGTGCACCACGCCACGGCGCGGCAGATCGTGACGACGCAGAATCTGCGCCAGCTTGTCATGGGTCCGGCGCGAATGCAGGATCACCGGCAACGCATAACGCTTTGCCAGCTTAAGCTGCGCATCGAGAAAGCGCTGCTGCTTATCAAACTGCGGATCGTCGCGATAGAGATCCAGCCCGATCTCGCCGATCGCCACCAGCTTACGCGGCCGCTGTTGCAGTAAGATTTCCAGCTGGTCGAGATGGGCGTCCTGATGATTTTCGATAACAATCGGATGCAGGCCCAGCGCGGCATAAAGTGGCGGATGCGCTGCAGCCAGCGCGCAGACCCGCTCAAAGCGGCTGGCATCGATCGCCGGAACGATAATCTTCTCTACGCCCGCCTCCGCGGCGCGGGCCAGGCTGGCGGCAATGTCTCCTTCGAACGGCGGAAAGTCGAAGTGACAATGCGTGTCGATAAACTTCATGCCAGCGATCCTTTGTCGTAATCCGCATCATTGTCCGCCAGTGGCGGTGTGATGATCAGTCGGGTATCCGGCGCATTGGCGACCGGTGCAGGCGGCATAACGATACGCGCTGAGATCATCGGTTCTGCATCGCTCAGCCACTGGCCCAGCGTGGCAAGGAAATAGCGACCACAGCGTCGTCCCAGATGATAATCCTGATTCAGCGCCGCGATGCTGCTGCCCAACGCACTGCTTGCCAGCACGTGCGGCGGGAAGATTTCAATGATGCGCAAATTATCGGGTGGATTCTCAATAAACTGCTGAATTTCCCGATAGCTCTGCTCATGCTTATTCAGCACGTTAATCATCGGCTGCAGCGCGCCGGTGCTGAGCCAGCGCTCCATCCGCTTAAACCATTTCGGGGTATAGAACATCTGCGACGGCACGGTGCGGATCACCACAATCGTATCGGCCCCGCGTCGGGCGGCTTCACGCACCGGAATGGCATCGCTGATGCCGCCATCGTGATAGCTGATCCCTTCCAGATTCACTCCCAGCCGGTAAAAGCCGGGAATGGCACTGGAGGCTTTAATCAGATCCAGCCAATTATCAGCGGTGGGATTGAAGTAGCCGGGCGTGTAGTCATCGCTGCGGCAGGCGCACATATAGAATTCGCGACCGCTGGAGAACAGCTGTTCCGCACTGCTCATCGCCAGCGGGAATTCACTGCGGGTAATATCGATCAGCCAGTCGAGATCAATCAGATTGCCTCCACGCACAAAGCGCAGCGGATCAAAAAAGAGTTTGCTGGTGGTGTAGCGGGTAATGACACGACGGGCATAGCCGGGTTGACCACAGACAAAGGCCGAGAGATTTTGCGCACCGGCAGAGGTGCCGAGCATCAGATGAAAAGGATTGAATCGGGCGCGCTGAAATTCGTCTAACACGCCTGCGGTGAAAATGCCACGCTGACCGCCGCCTTCACATACCAGGGCTATTTTCTGAGATTTAAACGGTGTCAGGGCCAGAGGTTCAATGGCGCCGAGTGTGACGGGAATGCGTATACCCACTGTGCGAACCTCAAAAAAGGGTTCCGGGTATGCTGGAGGATCGATCCATTTATTACGGCAGCATTCCGGAGAACCAGTCATCTATTCCTTTAACCGGCAGGCCAGCTAAGCTGGCTTACCTTGCAGCGATGTGAAGGTGTCCATTTCTTCACGTCAGTCGCTGCAGATGACTGGTCTCCGCTCTATGCTTTGCGTTGCATTAGACTGCAGAACTCATCGGCTAAAGCTTTTTACGGCCGGTAAACAGGCTGATGAGGAACAGGATAATACCAACGACGAAGACAACTTTAGCTGCCCATGCTGCTGTGCCCGCTAAACCGCCAAAACCTAACGCTGCAGCGATCAGTGCGATCACCAGAAAAATAATGCCCCAACGAAACATAAGCCTCTCCTTACCCTATTTAAAATCGAACTGCTTAGTTCATCCCCGGATGGGTATCTTTTATTCGTGCGGCCACCAGAGGCACCGCACGCAAGCTTAAGACTTAACCGTAAGGTCATTCTTAACGCTTTTCACGCCTTCAATGGCTTTAGCGATGCTTTCTGCACGATCTGACTGTGCCTGATTAGCAACCTGCCCTGAAAGCTGAACAACGCCGTCGGTGGTCTCAACTTTTACGTTGCGCGACGGAACAATGTCATCCGCTAATAGCTTAGCTTTAATTTCGCTGGTCGTAGCGGCATCGCCCGCATAACCTTTCATTGAAGAAGATTTGCTGTCTCTGACGTGTAGTTTGTCGCTGACGGATTTAACACCTTCGATTTTCTGCACCACAGCCACAGCCTTTTCAGCCTGATCCTGTGAGGTGACGAAGCCGCTTAAGGTCACGACGCCGCTATGCGTTTTTACCGAGATATCCGTGCTTTTAATTGCGTCATCATCTACCAGTGCCGCTTTGGCTTTAGCAGTGATGCCGCTGTCATCCATATAACCATCGACTTTTTTCATAGAACTATCGATTTTTGAACCCGCGCTGTCGGCTGTCTGTGACGCTTTCTGCGACATTGATTCGTCAGCCAGTGCGCTGCCGCTGATCAGTGCTGAGCCAATCATGGCGGCCATCAGGGTTTTAGCAATCTTAGTCTTGTTCATCGATATCTTCCTTCTATCAGTTAACTCACCCAAAAACTGTGGGCGCAACAGAGGCAACCAGGGCCACTGCGATACAGGACGTAAGGACAAGAGAAGTCTCTTCCGCCGTCCGATAGAATAATCATAGACGGCATTTTGCAATTTGCCTGGCTAACTGGTTGATCACACGTCAAAACAGAAGAAAAACGGGGTTTTTAGGAGGAGTCTGTAGCGGGGAAAACAGGGCCACTTCCAGCTGGAATGGCCCGGAAACAGCCGATTAGTGCTCGCGCGTTTTACGGAAACGAACGTCGGGATAACGTTCCTGCGTAATATTGAGATTGACCATGGTCGGCGCGATATAAGTCAAATTATTACCGCCATCAAGCGCCAGGTTAACTTCGTTTTTACGCTGGAAGTCCTCAAACTTTTTCGCGTCGCTGCATTCAACCCAGCGTGCCGTAGATACGTTGATCGCTTCGTAGATCGCTTCGACGTTATATTCGCTTTTCAGACGTGCTACCACCACATCGAACTGCAGTACCCCGACCGCACCCACGATCAGATCGTTGTTATGCACCGGACGGAACACCTGCACAGCCCCCTCTTCCGACAGCTGAACCAGCCCTTTCAGCAGCTGTTTCTGCTTCAGCGGATCGCGCAGACGAATACGACGGAACAGTTCTGGCGCGAAGTTCGGAATACCCGTGAACTTCATGTTTTCACCCTGCGTAAAGGTGTCGCCAATCTGAATGGTGCCGTGGTTATGCAGACCGATGATATCGCCAGGATAGGCTTCTTCAACGTGCGAACGGTCGCCCGCCATAAAGGTCAGGGCATCAGAGATCACCACATCTTTGCCGGTGCGTACCTGACGCAGCTTCATCCCTTTTTCATATTTACCGGACACCACACGCATAAAGGCCACACGGTCGCGGTGTTTCGGGTCCATGTTTGCCTGGATCTTAAACACGAAGCCGGTGAACTTCTCTTCTTTCGCTTCTACCGTACGGGTGTCGGTATCACGCGGCATCGGACGCGGTGCCCATGCCACCAGGCCATCCAGCATATGGTCAACGCCAAAGTTACCCAGCGCGGTACCGAAGAAGACCGGCGACAGTTTGCCGCTCAGGAAGGCTTCCTGTTCAAACTCGTGCGAAGCGCCTTGTACCAGCTCCAGCTCTTCACGCAGCTGTGCCGCCAGATCTTCACCGACTGCGGTGTCGAGGTCCGGGTTGTCCAGCCCCTTCACGATGCGCACATCCTGAATGGTGTGGCCTTTACCGGTCTGGTAGAGATAGGTCTCATCTTTGTAGAGGTGGTAAACCCCTTTGAACAACTTGCCGCAGCCGATAGGCCAGGTAATAGGTGCGCAGGCAATTTTCAGCTCGCTTTCCACCTCATCCAGCACTTCCATCGGGTCGCGGATGTCACGGTCAAGTTTGTTCATAAAGGTCAGGATCGGCGTATCGCGCAGACGGGTCACTTCCATCAGCTTGCGGGTACGATCCTCGACGCCTTTCGCGGCATCGATCACCATCAGACAGCAGTCGACCGCAGTCAGCGTACGGTAGGTATCTTCCGAGAAGTCTTCGTGGCCTGGGGTATCCAGCAGGTTCACCAGGCTATCGCGGTAAGGGAACTGCATCACCGAGGTGGTAATGGAGATACCACGTTGTTTCTCCATCTCCATCCAGTCCGACTTGGCGTGCTGGTTAGAGCCACGGCCTTTTACCGTACCGGCGGTCTGGATAGCCTGTCCGAACAGCAACACTTTTTCGGTAATGGTGGTTTTACCGGCATCCGGGTGCGAAATGATCGCGAAGGTGCGGCGGCGTGCCACCTCTTCTAAAAAGGGATTAGACATGGAATTCTTCTCAATAGGCAGCGCAACGTCCTGGCGCTGCTGATAAATCACGGTGGCCGGCAGAACCTTACCGGCGGGTAAACGGTGCCAAAAACGATCATTGATCGCTGGCGGGTCAGCGCGAAGTTACATTGGCGTGAAGTCCGGTTACCTGGTCAGCTTTAAGGCGGCATAGCATACAATATTTTGCGCTCGCGGCCTACAGGGAGAGGGGCAGGATTTCATGGACGGAGAATCGGAAAAGGTGAATGCCGTCACAGGGTGGGAAGGATCTGCATCCGCCCCGCCGCCATTATCCCAGCACCTTCCTGACACAGGCTTTAAAGATCTGCACACCAATCTCCAGCGAGCTGAGATCAAAATGCATATCGGGATGATGCAGTCCTGGCGTCAGGTTGGTGCCCAACCCCCAAAAGCCCGCTTTTACACCCGGACGCTTCACCGGATAGTAGAAAAAGTCCTCGCTGCCCGGCGTAGTCCGGGTCGACAGTGCGCCCTCTTCGCCCAGCACCTCAACGATCGCGGCGCGGATCACCGCCGTCGCCTCATCATCAATCTCGGCGGCGGGCATCTCTTTCAGCACGCGCACCTCGGCGGTGGCACCCAGTGACGCCACGCTATGGGTAATGGCACGCGTGACCTGCTCTTTCAGCATCGTCATAGGCCCGTTCTCCTGCGAACGCAGATCCCAGACTACGCGCGCTTCATCCGGCACCGAGTTGGTGACGCCCGCATCGCACAGGAAGCGCGTCGCTTTGACGCTCCAGGTCAGGCCGGGCGAAAGATGGATGGCGTTGACGGCCTGAACCGCCTGTACAGCGGCATCCAGTGCGTTGACGCCAAGATGTGGACGCGCCGCATGAGCGGGCTGGCCTTTGATGGTTGCTTCCAGCGTGCTACAGGCGGAGTAGAGCACCGCAGGCACCGCCTGACCGACCACGCACTCCTCCAGCGGACGCAGATGGAACCCCAGAATCATCTCCACATCATCCAGTGCGCCGCCTTCGATCATCGAGAGCGCCCCGGCACCCAGCTCCTCGGCGGGCTGGAACAGGATCTTCAGACGGCCACGTTTCATCGTGCCCTCCTGCAGCAGCGCCGTCGCCGCCGTCAGCACCACCGAAGAGTGACCGTCGTGACCACAGGTATGACGCGCACAAGGCACGCCATCAATGATGTGGCCCAGCGCATCCATATCCGCACGCAGCGCCAGCACCGGCCCCGGCACCCCGCTGTCGATCTCCGCCACGATGCCGGTGGTGTTATTGATGTTACGCGTCACCTTCAGGCCCGCTTTCTCAAGCTGGTCCGCGATGTAAGCCGAGGTTTTCACCTCCTGAAAACCCAGCTCCGGAATTTCATGCAGATAGTGGTAATGCTCTAATACCTTAGACACAGCGTTACTCCTGAATAAACAGACGCATAACAGACATCGCGATCAGCGCGTTGATGATGCTCACCAGCATCAACAGCGGCCAGTATTTTTTGGGCACATCGGCCACGCCCAGTAGCCGTCCCATATATTGCAGCTGCGATCCCATCAGGAAAATCGCCGGAGCCAGAATAGTAATATCCGCACCGGTCAGCAGCCCTTTAGTCAGCAGACTGACCGCTACGCCAGTGCCCGCCGACGATGAGAGCCAGGCGGTGAGCAGTACGGTAATCGCTTCGCCCGGCAGGCCAAACAGCCCCATCACCGGCGCAAAGACATGCCCGAGAAACTGCATAATGCCGAGCAGATTAAGTACTTCTGCCAGCACATAGGCCATCACCACATTCGGCATCAGGTTGTGAATGGCGATGTGAAAGCCTTTGCGCGCACCGGTCACAAAAACATCAAACGGATTACTGCTGGTCGCGATTTTATTTTCCATCGGCGAAATCCTTCTTATAAACACTGTTTAACACAGCGCGTGTTATCGCCGCACCGACAAATTTCAGAACGAACATTAATAACAGCGGAATAATAATCGGCAGGGTCATAGAGGCGAACAGCGCAGAACCGATGGCGAAGTAATTATTGATTAATCCGGCACCGGAATATTGCCAGGCGCTCATCACCACAACCTCTTTTTTGCTGATCTGTTTCTGGTCAGCCATCTCTTTGGTTAATGCCGCGCCCGCATCAGTGCTTTGCAGGTCGGTGATTAACGCCAGACCGCAATGTCCCGGCAGTCCCATTAGCGGCTTAAGCAGCGGGGTCAGCAACCGGTGTGCCGCGCGAATCGCGCCATAGTGGGTAAAGATTTCCAGCACGCCCAGCGCCAGCATCACCGTAGGCGTCAGCGACAGCGCAAACAGGAAACCTGCTTTGGCGCTGAGTCCGCCTGCGCCCAGAAAGGTGTTGCTGGCGGGATCTTTCATCGTGCCAAAGCTGCCGCCCAGCGTGGTGAAGTCAAAGGCACCCAGCCATGAAAGCCCCTCGACCTTATAAAACAGCCCTGAAAAAAACAGGATGGCAAAAATTAACGCGACATAACTGCCTTTGGTCGCCGTCATTTTTACCGAATTAACCACACTCTCTTCTGACATTTCTTGCTCCTGGTAAGCTGCTTTGCCGTAAATTCCCTGGCGTACAAATTTCAATTCAGGGAAGTAAGTTGTAAGCAGGATTTATGCCAGAGCAGATCAGAGCTCGCTTATAAATGGCGAGTCTGTCGTTACCTGGCACTTAATCCACGCGAACAGTCAGTTGCGCGCCCAAATAATATTTTCAGACCGCGAGGTTATATTTTCCCGACGTCATCAGATTGCGGATATTTCGCCTGCGTTTGTGACGATTGCACCAGCAGACCCATTAACGCCCGCACTATCATGGTGCTGATAACCCTGACTTTATTGCCCGGTAGCCTGTGATACAGAATGAGAATTGGTCGCATTCAATTTCCGAAATAATTCTATTTAAATCAATCAGATAAATTGGCTCATTTTGCCGAAAAGGCTTCACTTTACTAACATGTTTGATGCATAATTCACCGACTATACATCTGTATTTAACATCTTCTTAAAAGGACTCGGCCATGCTGACTGCTGAAATGACTGGGCGTTTAAACGACCAGCTGAACCTGGAATTTTTCTCTGCCAATCTTTATCTGCAAATGAGCGCCTGGTGCAGCGACAAAGGCTTTGAGGGTGCCGCTTCCTTCCTGAAGATGCATTCACGCGAAGAGATGCAGCACATGCAGCGTCTGTTTGACTACCTGAGCGATACCGGCGGCATGCCGGTGCTGGGCACCATCGCTGCGCCACCGGTTTCTTTCACCTCACTGAATGAAATTCTGCAGCAGGCGCTGGAACATGAGCAGTTGATCACCAGCAAAATTAATGAGCTGGCCCACGCTGCTATGACTTCGCAGGATTACTCTACCTTCAACTTCCTGCAGTGGTATGTTGCCGAGCAGCACGAAGAAGAGAAGCTGTTCAAAACCGTGCTGGATAAACTGGCGCTGGTCAGCAACAGCGGCAACGGTCTGTTCCTGGTCGATAAAGATCTGGGCAGGATGAGCACCGAGAACCACGCAGAATAATATTTATCGGCCCCTTTTTGGGGCCGACCTTATTTCCGTCTTGCTGACACCACTGCACCGCTATTCCAGCCGGTAACTCGCCGCTTTCTCGCCATTCACCCACAGCTCACGACGTTCACCTTCAGGCAGTAACAGCGCGATCTCCCGCCAGGCGGGCTGGTAATCTCCGCGTTTTTCCACCGTCAGGTCGATTCGACTAGCGCTGCTGCACAATGTCCAGCTCAGCCACAACGCATTGCCCTGCTGCCAGCCATGGCTTTCGCCATCGTCGTCAAACATTTCGCCCTGAGTGGTTACGCCTTCCGGTGCCGGCCATAGCTGCCACTGCCGCACCGTGTCGCGGCGCGCATCCGTCGTGGTTTCACACTCGCCCAGCGGGATCACCGCACCGGCCCGTACCAGCAATGGCAGCCGATCCAGCGGTGCATCCAGCGTGATAGTCTCGCCACCTGCAAACGCCTTGCCGCTGTGCCAGTCATACCAGCCGCCGCGGTTACGTGGCAGATAGACTTCACGACTTCGCGCGCCCTGCTCTACGACGCTGGCAACCAGCAGATCGCGACCCAGCATAAAGTCATCACACTCCTGATATGTCTGCGGATCCTGCTCATGATCGAGGAAGGTCGGACGCAGCATCGGCTCATCTTCCGCGCTGGCCTGCCACGCCAGGTTATAAAGGTAAGGCATCAGACGATAGCGCAGCCGGATCGCCTCGCGGATCATCGGCGTGACTTCCGCATACATCCACGGCTCGTTCACCGTGTGATCGTCATTCCACGAGTGGATGGTAAAGCGTGGATGCATCACGCCATTTTGAACCCAGCGCACAAATAGCTCGGCATCCGGCTTATCGCCTGAGAAGCCGCCGACATCATGTCCGACGTTAAACAGCCCGGACAGGCTCATTCCCAGCCCCATGCGGATGTTGTAACGCAGGGTCTGCCAGCTGGTGCGGTTATCGCCGCTCCAGGTCTGCACATAGCGCTGCATCCCGGCGCAGCCGGAACGGGAGATCAGATAAGGACGTTTCTCTGGTGCAAACTGCTGCTGTGCTTCCATTGAGGCGCGCATCATCAGCAACGGCATCACCGGACGGATATGCTTGATGGCGATTGGCTGACCGAAACCGTGACAGCGCGCTTCGCCATCCCACACCTCATATTCGTTATTGTCGTTCCAGGTGGAATCGATGCCCTTTTCCAGCAGCTGCTGAGTAACATTCTCCTTCCACCAGCGCACCGCCTGCGGATGAGTGAAATCGAGGTGCGATCCCTCATCATCCCAGAACACCGAACGCTCAGGACGATCCTGCTCAGAGTCACGAATAAACAACCCCTGTGATGCGACTTCCTGATAGCGCGGGTGATCCTGTAGCAGACAGGGCTTGATGTTGGCCGCCAGCTTCATTCCGGCACGATGAAATGCGTCGCTCAGCGCATTGGGATTCGGGACTTTGTCGTAGTTCCAGTTGAACACGTAGCGCTTGTTGTTAATCGAGGTGTAACCGGATGAGAGCTGGAACGAGTCGCAGGGAATTTCATGCTCGCGACACAGACGGATAAAGGATTGCAGCTGTTGCTGTGCGTCCGGTGCGTCGGTGTAGTGCATGGTAGAACCGCTGTAACCCAGGCTCCACTTCGGCTGAAACAGCGTGCGTCCGGTCAGGCGCACAAAGGCTTTGGTCACGTCGAGCAGCGTCGGGCCGAGCATCATGTAGTAATCGAGATCGCCCGCCTCGGCGCGGTAACGCCGATAAGGCAGATGATAGTTATCCAGCTCATTCCCCAGATCGAGCCAGCTGCTGCTGAGGTTGTCATAGAACAGGCCGAAGCTGACGCCATCGCGCTGCGTCAGGGTAAACGGAATATGTTTGTAAAGCGGATCGGTGCTGGCGGCGTTGTAGCCCATGGCGTCGAGATTACGCATCTCAAAACGACGGTTAACGCGGTTCAGATCGCCACTCTTCTCGCCCAGACCATACACCCGATCCTGCGGCTGACGACGCTGATAGTGCTCGACTCCATCACCATGCGCATTCAACAGATAGGCACCGGTGTGGCGATCGGCGGTCAGCGGCTGCCAGCTCTTTCCATCAAACTGCTCCCAGCTCAGGCAGAGCGGCTGATGCACCGTGACCCGCAGCTGTTGCGTGCTGATGCGCAGTTGCTGCGCATCGTGCTCCACCTGAAACGCGGGCAGCGTAAAGCCATCCAGCGCCTCGCGGTCACGTCCCTCCCAGGGCACATCCTGCCCGGGCGCAATGCTCCAGGTGCGGTTCAGCGCCAGCTCACCGTCGCGCTTCAGCAGCACGCGCATCAGCTTCTCTTCCAGCACATAAAGCCGCAGGAAATGACGAGCTTCGACCTTGAGTTCAACAAAGTGATCGGCCTGCTGATGCAGCGTCCAGTTCTTCAGGGTTTTCATCGCGATATCCTTATGGGTTAGCAGGGCGCTGGCGGCGTTCGGCGATCAGCATCACCAGGAAAACGGCACCAATCAGGTCAAAGAAGCCCATCGCCACAAACAGCGGATTGAAGCCGATGGTATCGGCGGTGACACCAATAATCAGCGAGAAGATAAAGCTGGCGATCCAGGCGCAGGAGCCGCGCATGCCGTTGACTGTGGCCATCTGGCGGCGATCAAAACGCTCTACCACCAGCGCGCTCAGCATGCAGGAGATCACCTGATGACCAAAGCCACCGACGGAGATCAGGGCGATAGCCAGCCAGGGATCTTTCACCAGCGTCATCAGCGCCAGCGAGACCATCAGCAGTGCACCGGTCACCGAACTGGCGACAATGGAATTGACGCGGGTGAGACCAAACCAGCGCACATAGATTTTGGTGAGATAGCCGCTGGCGACGCTGCCGAGGTCAGCGGCCAGGAATGGTAGCCAGGCGAACATCACGATCTGCTTGAGATCCATGCCGCGCTCGTTGGCAAGATAGAGCGGCACCCAGAAACTCAGCACCGCCCAGGCCGGTTCGGCCAGAAATGCCGGAATAGCAATGCCGTAGAATTTCTTCTCTTTACCAATCACTTTCAGCGCGGTAAAGAACGGCAGTTTTTCACCAATCGCTTCGTTGTCCTGATTAATAAAGGCGCGCTCTTCATCAGAGAGACGAGGATGGGTCTCCGGCGAGTGATAGCCCCACCACCAGAGTCCCACCCACAGCAGACCCAGGCCGCCGGTCAACAGAAAGGCGCCCTGCCAGCCAAAGGTAATGTGCGCGACATAGATAATCGGCGGAGCCAGCATGGCACCAATCGAAAAGCCGACGCCTGCCCAGCCCGCGGCGACCGGGCGCTCCTTTTTCGGAAACCAGTCACCAATCGCTTTGGCGTTAGCGGGCGTGGCGGCTGCTTCCGATGCACCCATCACAAAACGCAGCAGCGCCAGATGCAGCCAGCTTCCTGCACCGGCGTGCAGCAGACAGGTCAGCGACCAGATCAGCGCGCAGATCAGGAAGCCCATCTTCAGTCCGATGACATCGATCAGCCAGCCGCAGAGGGGCTGAAACAGGGTGTAGGCCAGCTGAAACGCGGCGACGACCCAGGAGTACTGCTCGGTACTCATATGCAGGCTGTTTTTCAGTTCCGGTGCCAGAATGCCGAGCGAGTTGCGGGTGATGTAGTTGACGGTGACACCCAGCAGGAACATTCCCAGCATCCACCAGCGTAAATTTTTAATCACGCGCACCGTGCGTGACGCACTGATGGGTTTCGTTGTTGATTCGAGGCTCATTCTGCCACTCCTGATTACCATTGATGACGCACACCGCCAGCAGGCGTACCGCGTGTCCTTTTCACGAACTTAGAAAAGTGCGAAACGTGGGTACAGCCACTTTTTTGCAACGTTTTTCATGGCAGGCTGGATTCCGGCAGAAAATGGCTCTGAAACGCTTATCTGACGCGATTCAGCAGGCTATGAAAAATTTTTCATTAGCAGATTTGAAGGCGATCACAGAATGAAACAAAGGCTGAAAGTGGGTGAAATAGCGGCGCTGAGCGGGGTCTCGATAAGCACGGTCTCGCGCGTGCTGGCGGGTAAAGCGAATACCCGGCCCGCTACCCGCGACAAAGTGCTGGCAGTGGCGCAGCAGCAGGGTGTGCTGAATAACCTGCATAGCGGTCGCCTGCTGCTGAATAACCTGATGGTCTTTGCCCCGCCCCGTGCCTTCGATGTGCGCAGTGACATCTTCTACTACAAGGTGATTCAGGGGATCAGCCAGGCGGTGGAGCCGCATGAGGTGCGGCTGCGCTACTGCCCGCTGGAAGAAGTAGAAAGTGATGCGACGCTGTTTATCGATAAAATGCAGCAGACCGAAGCGGCACTGCTGATCGGCATTGATGATGAGCATATTCATCAACTGGCGGCGGAGATGAACAAACCCTGCGTGCTGATTAACGCCCGCGATCGCCGTATGCGCCTGCCATCGGTCTCGCCACATCATCAGCTGATTGGCGAATTTTCAGCTCGCTATCTGTTTGAGCAGGGACACCGGCAGATCCTGTCGCTGCACTGTCTGCGCCGCTACACCATGGAGCAACGCCTGCAGGGCGTCCGTGACGCCTGGCACGCAATGAATCTGCGCTTTGACAGCCGCCAGCATCTGCTGACCCTGAACAGCTTCAGCAGCAATGAGGCGGCGGAGCGGCTTGGGGAATATCTGCGCCACTGCCCGGATGCGCTGCGCCCCACCGCGATTCTCGCCAGCGGGGATTACATTGCCGCAGGTGCCGTTACAGCGCTGGAGCAGGCCGGTCTGCGGGTGCCGCAGGATATCTCGGTGATGAGCATGGATGGCTTTAACCTTGCCGCTATCCACGATATTCCGCTGACGTCGGTGCAGGTGCCGCGTGATGAGCTGGGCGCTGCGGCAGTGAGAATGCTACAGGAGATGCGACTGAATCCCGGCACGCCCACCGGCAGCCTGCTGCTGAATGGCAGGCTGGTGGTGCGTGAATCGGTGCGGCGTATCCGCGATAATCTCAGCCATGCGCCGGTCCAGCAGCATGGCCTTTATGATTAACGTGGCGCTGGTTAACCCAGCGTTTTCAGCCGCAATTCCGATGGCTGAGGCCGACCGAACAGGAAGCCCTGGAACAGCGTACAGCCCTCATCGCGCAGTTTAGCGAACTGTTCATCGCTCTCCACCCCTTCGGCGGTAATCTGGATATCCAGACTGCGGCTCATGCCGGTGATGGCACGGATAATCGCCAGTGCCTCGCGGCTGTCGCCCATATCGTTGATAAACGATTTGTCGATTTTGATTTTGTCGAAGGGGAAAGATCGCAGATAGCTCAGCGACGAATAGCCAGTGCCGAAATCATCCAGCGCAATCTGCACGCCCAGCGCCTTGAGGTTTTGCAGGGTACGGATATTCCCCAGCGAATCATCCAGCAGCACCGATTCAGTGATCTCAACTTCCAGCCGCGCCGGATCGAGACCCGACTCCTTCAGCGCGCCTTCGACCACCGGCACCAGCGAGCTATTTTTGAACTGCAATGGTGAGAGATTGACCGAGACCGACTGCTCCCCTTCCCAACTCGCCGCTTCGCGACAGGCTTCGTAGAGTGCAAACGCTCCCAGCATATGAATAAGACCGGTCTCTTCCGCAATCGGGATGAAGTCGTTGGGCATGATCAAGCCACGGACTGGATGATGCCAGCGCATCAGCGCCTCATAGCCAATGATGGTGCGATGATCGCCATTGGTGATGGGCTGATAGTAGAGCCGCAGATGCCCGCCACTGATTGCATCGCGCAGATCGTTTTCAATCAGACGGCGGCTGCGCGCCACATCGTCCATCTCCAGTGTAAAGTGCTCATAGCGGTTACGGCCGTTGCGTTTGGCTTCATACAGCGCCATGTCAGCACAGCGCAGCAGCTGCTCCGGCGTATTGGTGATGGTGGTGCTGAGCGCAATACCCACGCTCAATCCGACCGTCAGATTATGGCCTTCCACGTTGACCGGCGAACGAATAGCCTCGATCAGGCGCTGTGCTACTGCGCTTGCCTCATCACTGTTCGCTACCGAAGGCAGCACGATGGCGAACTCATCGCCGCCGATGCGCGCCAGCGTATCCTGGTCACGCAGCGTGTTGCGCAGACGCTTTGCCACGCTGCGCAGCAGCTCATCGCCAATCTGGTGACCCAGCGCATCGTTCACATTTTTGAAATTATCGAGGTCGAGGCAGAGCGCAGCGGTCTGGCGCTGTGTCTGACCGGCGCTACGCAACGCTTCGCTCAGACGCTGGCGGAACAGCAAGCGGTTGGGCAGGCTGGTGAGGTTGTCGTGATGCGCCATATGGTGAATACGGGCATCGGCGGCGCGCTGGTCGGTGACATCTTCCACCAGCAGCATCAGATAGTTACGGCGCGCATCCTGACCATTAATCGCAGTAGCGCGGGTATGCAGAATGCGTTCGCCGCTGGCAGTCATCAGCAACTGCTCGCGCTCATGCATGCCTTCACTGCGCAGCGCAACATCGGCCAGATTATTAAAGTAGTCGCTGAGTTCAGGCGACATGCATTCGTGCGGGCGCTTGTTGACGATCAGTGATTTGGACAGGCCGAACAGCTGCTGAGTGCGGTCGTTAACGAGCAGGATTTCACGGGTGATAGCATCTTCCACAATCACGCAGGAGGGAATGTTGGCGATGATGTTATCGAGGAATCTGGACAGCGCCGTTTTCTGGGTGCTCTGGGCTTCGGCCAGATCACGTGCGCGCAGGATCTGCTGCTCCTGTTCACGGCGTTCCGTGCGGTCGCGGGTGATTTTGGCGAAGCCGACCAGCTTACCGTCATCATCATGGATGGCGTCGATCACCACATGCGCCCAGAAAGCGCTGCCATCTTTGCGGTAACGCCAGCCCTCATTTTCAAAGCGGCCGGTTTTCAGCGCGATACCGAGGTTGGCTTCCGGCGTCCGGTTCAGTCGCTCCTGAGAACTGTAAAACAGCGAGAAGTGCTGACCGACCACTTCGTCTGCTTTGTAACCTTTTGCACGCTGTGCGCCGGCGTTCCAGTTCACCACCACGCCATCGACGTCGAGCATATAGATGGCGTAATCGGTGACGCCCTCTACCAGCAGACGGAAACGCTGTTCCTGCTCCCTTTGCTCACTGCGGATTCGCTGCTGCTCGGTGCAGTCGCGGGTGATTTTGGCATAGCCCAGCAGCTTGCCCTGATCGTCGCGGATCGTGTCGATCACCACATGCGCCCAGAAGGCACTGCCATCCTTGCGATAACGCCAGCCCTCATCCTCAAAACGGCCGGTGCGATACGCGGTTTGCAGGTTCTGCTCCGGAACATGATTCAGCCGATCCTGCGCGCTGTAGAAGCGGGAAAAATGCTGACCGACGATCTCTTCCGCCACATAACCTTTGGCGCGCTGCGCGCCAGCGTTCCAGTTCACCACGTTGCCGTCGTGATCGAGCATGTAGATAGCGTAATCGGTGACGCCTTCCACCAGCAGACGGAAGCGCGATTCCTGTTCCCGATCTTTGTGCTGCTGTTCCTGTTGCAGGGTACAGTCACGGCAGATAGCAACGAATCCGACCAGCTGGGCCGCCTCATTACGGATCGGATAGATCACCACGTGAGCCCAGAACGTACTGCCATCTTTACGACAGCGCCAGCCTTCGGTTTCAAACCGTCCGGCGGTCGCTGCAGTATCGAGTTCGCACTGCAGCTGACCGCGACGGCGATCCTCTTCGTTGTAAAACAGGGCGGCATGCTGACCAATAATTTCGTCTGGCCTGTAACCCAGGACGTGCAGGCCCCCGCCGTTCCAGCTGGCGACAGTTCCGTCCGGTTTAAGCATGGTGATCGCATAATCGATCACGCTTTGTACCAGCATGCGATAGATGACATCAGAGTTATTATCCATTGTTATTTGCCTGCTGCTCGGTAGCCGGGTAATGGCTTAGGAATGTTCTTAATAAACTGGCCGCGACTAAAGCGGAAAAGGTCTGCAAACACAAGCGTATTAAGAAGAATAACTAATCTTAGCAGGTGATATATCGGCAGCGGCGGCCAAATATTCAATGGTATGACAACAGGATTAAGCGAACGGGATTAACATTTAACAGAGATTTCAGGGCAGAACGGCAGAAGCGCGAGGCGTGCTCGCGCTTAATGATTTCACGACGGGCGCGGGTATTTACAGGTCCATCTGCTGCTGTAAATGCAGCGCGGCAATCGGCTGCCAGATCTCGGTTAATGCGCCCTCTTTGCCGGTAAAGGGATCCTGCGTCGGTAAGGGCACTTTTTTCACCTGCTCCTGGGCCATCTTCAGCTTCGCCGGCTCATCGCGCATCGTTTCTGGCGACATGCCACGCGGATAGGCACCCACCACCATAAAATCTTCGCTGGCGCTGACCTGACGATGCCCGACACCTGCCGGAATCAGCACCGCATCGCCTGCGCGCAGGGTGACCATCCGGCCACTGTCGCCGCCAAACAGCACTTCTGCCCAGCCTTCCACCACGCCCAGCAGTTCATGGGTATTGGGATGATAATGGGTATAGGGGAAAATCGGATAGCGCCAGGCGGGCGGCCAGCCGTTTTCTTCGAAAGTTTTTTCAAACCACGTCCCGATCTCCTCTTCTTCCGGCACCACGCGCGGCCAGATAATCAGAGGTAACGGGTTATTAGGCACGCCGCCCGAGGGGATGCCGAGCATAAGATGCTGAGGATTATCAGAGGCCCCGGCCGAGAAGGTTCCCGCAGCAAAGGACATCAGTAACATCAGACTGGAGGATGAGGCACGCATACAGGTTCTCCGTTTTTTCTAAGTGTGGCAAACCTCCGGCACAATGCAATGTGCGCCAGACGGCACAATTGAGATAGTTGACTGATATTGCTGACTAAAGCCAAATGTGTCGTTAACAATAGTGCAACGATGTATCTGCGCGGTGGCGGAAAGTGGTTCTTACTACGGCAAAGTGTTGCAAATTGTCACAGGGCCACGACCGCAGCCGCTTCAGTCCGTTTATCTGGCACGCATTTTCTCAACTGTTATAGAAAAATCGAACAAATCTGTTTCTGATATGCTTGACTGTTATCTGTTGTAATAGCTAACAGATGACAGTGAGGTAACCAATGGACGCTATTAAACAAATCCTGATTGATGAGATTGCGACGCTGAACCGCGAAGAACGTCGCGACAATTTGCCGCGCTTTAGCCTCTCGTTTCTGAAAAACCATCCTGGCCTCTGGGCAGTCATGTACCTCTGCTATGGGCTGTGCGTGGCGCTGATTTTCACCACCGAGATGCTCGGCTGGCCCGCCTTCTGGTTCGCCACCGTATTTGTGCTGGTGATGAGCGTGTTGATGCTGCTGGATATCAACCCGAAATATCGCTTCGAAGATATCGATGCGCTCGATCTGCGCGTCTGCTACAACGGCGAGTGGTATTACGTTCAGCCGGTGCGCGAACAGGCTATCTCCCGCATTCTGTCGCTGCCCGAGACGCCGGAACGAGTGAAAACCGGTATCCAGCGTCTGCTGTCGCAAAAAGGGGAAGTGGATTTCTATGATGTCTACTACCTGACCTGGGGCCATCAGGAAGCGGCGCGGGTTTAATCTGCCTGCGGCTCCGCCATCAACTGACCCAGCGTTGCTATTGCCGCCTCGGCCCGACTATCCCACGGCCAGGCGGTATTCAGCCGAAAACAGTGACTGAACTGCTCCCCTGCCGAAAATAACTGCCCTGGTGCAATACTGATCCCCTGAGCCAGCGCCTGCTGATAGAGCCGGGTAGTATTGATGCTCTCCGGCAACGTCACCCAGAGAAAATAGCCGCCGCGCGCTTCACTGACCGTGGCCTGTGGCGGCAGCACCTTCAGCAACGCCTGGCGCACCATCTGCTGTCGCTTCGCCAGGATCTGTCGCAGCCGCTTCAGATGGGTGTCGTAACGCCGTGTGGCGAGAAAATCGGCCAGTGCCAGCTGCATCGGTGCGCTGGTCGAGAGCGTGCTCATCAGCTGTAGCCGCTGAATACGCTGCGCATGTTGCCCTGCCGCGACCCAGCCAACGCGAAATCCCGCCACCAGCGACTTTGAAAATGAGCCACAGTGCAGCACGTTTCCCTGACGATCCCAGGCTTTTGCCGGCAGCGGCGCAATTTCACCTGCCCAGAGTTCGGCATAGACATCATCTTCAATCATCGGCACCTGATAACGCGCCAGCAGCGCCACCAGATGCTCTTTGCGTTCCGGAGTTAACGTCACGCTCAGCGGATTCTGCAGCGTCGTCATCAGCCAGCAGGCTTTCACCGGCCAGCGCTGTAGCGCCTCCTCCAGCTGGACGAGATCGATACCCTGCTTTGCATCGACCGGAATCGCCAGCGCCTTGAGTTTGAGCCGCTCTATCGCCTGCAGCGCGCCATAAAAACCCGGATGTTCAATCACCACATAGTCGCCAGGCTCGGTCAGGGATTGCAGACTGAGGTTCAGCGCCTCCAGCGCCCCACTGGTGATGACAATTTCATCCGGCGACAGGGTGATGCCCTGACGCGCATAGCGCTGCGCCAGCAGCTGTCTCAACGTGGCGTTGCCGGGTGGCAGATTGTGCAGCGCATCGGTTGGGGTCAGATGATGGGAGACGTTCGCCAGCGAGCGCATCAGCTGGCGCTGCGGAAAGAGTGCGGGATCGGGGAATGCGGAGCCAAACGGCACGATAGCGGGATCGCGCGTGGCCTGCAGCACATCAAACACAAAGTCGTTGATATCAACCTGTTCGCTGATCGCCACACTCAGCGGTGCGGGGGCTAAGGCACGCGGTGCCACGTAGTAACCTGACTGTGGACGGGAGACGATCCAGCCCTGACTCTCCAGCAATTCATAGGCATGCAGCACCGTCATCAGGCTGACCCCCTGCTGCGCCACCTGCTGACGCAGAGACGGTAAACGGGTGCCCGGAAGCCAGATGCCGGCCTCTATCTGCTGCTGAATCTCATCCATCAATCGCTGGTATTTCGCCACGGGTCGCCTCTCCCTGTTTTACCGTGAATAGTCTGACCGCGAGACTTTACCACGCACAGCGACCAATGACAGGCGGCGCGAATCGCTTTATCCGATTGCGCTGGTTCTTCCCTGCTTCAGGCAGGTCAGATCACAGCGACCTGCGGCGTCAGCGGCTGCTCGGCTTTGGCAATCAGGCTCACATCCGCAACCGCCTCTTTAATTCCCGCCACCACAAAATCATCCAGCTCTGGCACCCGCTCCGGGGGAACAGGCTTGCCCAGTAGGTAGCCCTGTAGCGTATTACAGCCCAGGCTGGTCAGGAAAGCCTGTTGCTCAGTAGTTTCAACGCCCTCGGCCACCACTTTCAATTGCAGCGACTGGGCCAGCGCCACTATCGCTGACACGATGGTGGCATCTTCTGTGTGATGCTGCTGCAGCTCATTAACAAAGGCCCGGTCGATCTTGAGTTCACTGGCCGGAAGCCGTTTCAGATAGAGCAGGCTGGAGTAGCCAGTACCAAAGTCATCAATTGAAGCTTTCACCCCGAGCTGGGTCAGTTCAGTCAGGATACGCACGCTCTCATCGGGATCGCGCATCGCAATAGTTTCCGTCACCTCCAGCGTCAGCAGTTCGGCCGGAATCTGATGTTTTGCCAGCGCATCAACCACCGTCTCCACCAGATTCGATTGCTCAAACTGCAACGCCGACAGGTTCACCGCCACCGACCAGTGCGGATGGCCCTGCAGATGCCACTGGCGCAGCTGGCGACAGGCTTCATGGATTACCCAGTTGCCGATATTGACAATCATTCCGGTCTTTTCTGCCATTGGCAGAAATTTATCGGGCGACAGCAGGCCGCGCTGCGGATGCTGCCAGCGCAGCAGAGCCTCAAAACCGAGAATCGGACCGCTCGGCGCGCAATATTTTGGCTGATAGAACAGGCGCAGTTCATCATGATCCAGCGCCTGCCAGAGATCGTTATTCAGTTGAAGCTGGCTCTGGGCCTGAATGTTCATTGAAGGCTGAAAGAAGGTGTAGCCGTTACGGCCATTATTTTTGGTGTGGTACATCGCCGCATCGGCGTTGAACATCAGTTCACGCTCATCCACGCCATCACCGGGATAGACCGCAATGCCGAGACTCAGCGAGACCATCAGCTCATAGCGTGAGATATCAAACGGACGATCCACCGCTTTGACCAGCTTATCGGCAATGGCCGCCGCATCATTGGGATCGTCGATCTCCACCAGCAGCACAAACTCATCACCACCGAGCCGCGCCAGCGTGAAGTAGCCGGTCATCTGCTGGCTCATGCGCTCGGTCACGCCGATCAGCAGACTGTCGCCAATGTGGTGCCCGAACGCGTCGTTAACCGCTTTAAACCCATCAAGATCCATAAACATCAGGGCAAACTGCTTCTGCTCACGGTTCGCTTTGTTGATCGCCTGCTCCAGCCGATCCTCCAGCAGGATGCGGTTAGGCAGCCGCGTCAGGTTGTCGTGCAGCGCCAGCTGAGCCAGCTCGCGATTGGCTTCAGCCAGGGAACTGGCAAGAATGGAGGTACGCGCCTGCATCCGCGCATCCAGCATCGACACCAGCAGCGTTATGCCCAGAATCGAGATGGTGACCACCGTGACCAGAATCGCCAGCCAGTTGCTGTTAACGCCCTGACCCACCGAATGACTGTGAGCAGGAAACTCTGCCGCCACCATGCCGGTGTAGTGCATGCCCGCAATCGCACAGCCCATCACCACCGAAGCGCCAATGCGCAGCAGGGTGACCCTGCTGGTCTGTCCTTCCCGCAGGTTAAACGCCAGCCACAGCGCGGTACCAGAGGCGGCCAGGGCGATCGCCACCGACAGCGCCACCCAGCCCCATTTCCAGACGATACCGGGGGAGAACATCAGCGCCGCCATGCCGGTGTAGTGCATCGCGACTACGCCGCTGCCGAGAATAACCGCACCACCCGCCAGGCGCGGTAAGGGCAGATCATGACTGCTGCAGACCAGCCACAGCGCAAATATCGACGCACAGACAGCGATGGCCGCAGAGAAGGCGGTGAGCCCGGCGTTGTAGCTCATGACCATCTCCATGTTCATCGACAGCATGCCGATAAAGTGCATCGCCCAGATGCCGATGCCCATGGAAAAACCACCGCCGAACAACCAGACCAGCGCAACTTTGCCGGTGGAATGCACCACCCGTCCCGCCATATCTAAGGCGGTGAACGAAGCCAGCATCGCCACAAGAACGGAGACGATGACGATAAAAGAGTCGTATGAGGTCGCTAACATAGTGCATTCCCGCGGAAGCAGAGCTTGTGGTTGAGCAGAGGTATTTAAAATTATTCTCTTAGTTATCGGCACGGCCCGGCGGTTAATGAACCACGAACCCTGCATTCTTTTCACTCATTCTGAGTGATGAAATCTATCGTCAGCGTCAGCCCGACAGTGACGCTACCGGCGGTCGCAGCTGGGGAAAACTAAACGCATCAACCCGGTCCGCTGGCGTTGGCTTGCCCAGCAGATAACCCTGCAGCGCATCAAAGCCTAAGCTGGTGAGCAAATGCTGCTGCTCTTCCGTCTCAACCCCTTCCGCTACCATGCGCAGATTGAGACTCTGCGCCAGCGTCAGCATGGCGCTGACCACCGTCGCATCTTCACTGCCAGGTCGCAGACAGTTGATAAAGCTGCGATCGATTTTGAGTTCACTGGCATCCAGATCCTTGAGATGCAGCAGGTTAGCATAGCCGATGCCGAAGTTATCAATGGCGACGCTGACACCCGCCTGCTGTAATTCACGAATACGCTGCTGGCTGAAAACGGGATCGCGCATGGCGATCGCTTCGGTGATCTCCAGCATCAGTGCGCTGCCTGGCAACTGGTAACGCGCCAGCGTCTGGGTCAGGGTATTCAGCAAATCACGCTGGTGAAACTGCAACGCCGAAAGGTTCACCGAGACCGTCCAGTCGTTGTGACCCTGGCTGTGCCAGATCCTCAGCTGTCGGCACGCCTCATCGATGACCCAGTTGCCGAGCGCGACAATCTGGCCAGTTTTTTCGGCGCGCGGCAGAAACAGCTCCGGCGTCAGCAAGCCGCGCTGCGGATGCTGCCAGCGCAGCAGCGCTTCGAAACCCATGAGCCGGGTGCCACCGGAACGGAATTTGGGCTGGTAGAACAGCCGCATCTGCTGACGATCAATCGCCTCCCACAGATCGTTTGCCAGCTCCAGCTGATACTGTGTCGCGACGCTCATGGCCGGTTCAAACAGGCACCAGCCGTTTCGTCCGCTGTGTTTGGTATGGTACATCGCCGCGTCGGCATTCAGCAGCAGCTCCTGCCGGTTGCGGCCGTGCAGCGGAAATATCGCAATGCCCACGCTGAGTGAAACGTGCAGCAGGTAGCGATCCAGTTCAAACGGCGTACTGATCACTTTAACCAGTTTTTGCGCCAGCTGACGGGACGGGCTGATGTCACACGCCTCCGCCATCAGGACAAATTCATCGCCTCCCAGCCGCACCAGTAGCATCGTGTTACTGAGCTGACTGCGCAGCCGTTCCGCCACAGCTACCAGCAATCGATCACCGACGTGGTGTCCCCAGGTGTCATTGACCGCTTTGAAGCCATCGAGATCCATATAGATCACGGCAAAGCGCCTTTCATTGAGCATAGCCTGTTTAATGGTCAGGTCGAGCTGCTGCTCCAGCATCACCCGATTGGGCAGCGCGGTCAGGTTGTCATGCATTGCCAGCTGACGCAGCTCCTGGTTAGCGCGCCGGAGCCGGGTCGCCAGCCGCGCGGCACGCAGCTGCGCATCCAGCATTGAGCTCAGCAGCGTAATACCCAGAATAATCAGCGTAATGAGCGTCACCCACACCGCCAGTCCCGGATTACTCGCACCGTGCGACTGCATCGTGCTGATTTCACTGAACCGGGCTGCCGACATGCCAACATAGTGCATACCGGCGATGGCGATCCCCATCACCAGGGATGCCAGTCCCCGCATCAGCAGCAGATGATGATCGCCCTGACGCAGATGAAACGCCAGCCACAGCGCCAGGCCAGAGGCCGCAAAGGCAATCAGTACCGAGAGCGCCACCCGCAGCCCATTCCACTCAGGTCGGGGGTCAATCAGCAGCGCATACATGCCGAGATAGTGCATCACGACCATCCCCGCGCTGAGGATCAGCGTGCCGCGCAGCAGCCGCTGACGGGTGAGATGCAGGCCGCCCACCGTCTGACCAAAGGCGAGCACGGACGCCAGGATAGCCACCAGCAGCGAGAGGATCGTCAGCCGTGTGTCATAGCGCATTATCATCGGCATCATCATCGCCAGCATCCCGATAAAGTGCATTGCCCAGACGCCAATCCCCATTGCGGTGCCGCCCACCAGCAGCCAGAACCGGGCGCTCCAGCCACGGGATACCACCACCCGACCAGCGGTATCCAGGGCTGTAAAAGAAGCAATAAACGCCACGATCAGCGAAACGCCGATCAGCACGCTATCCCAGGTGACAGGCAACATGTGTAACTCCTCACCACCCGCTGATTAACGGATGCTGTGTACAGTCTGATAAGTGATCTAAAAAACACCCGGTAGGTGAGCGTTATTAAATTTCGATGTTTGTGTGACGGAAAAGCTGGCAAAACGCGCCCACAGACGCAGGACATTGATGACCTGCATTCTTATTACCTGGCCCCTAAGGCAGCGGGTAAATTGTTATAATGTCTGATTGGTAAAAGAAAATTTCACCGAAGCAGAAAACATGACAGCGGCCAAAAAAACAAAGGACTTTGCTTTTCCGACTCGCCTTCATCCCTTGCTATTACTGGGTTATCGGCCGCCGTGACGTTTTGATTAGTCAAAAATAAATTACAAGGCTTCGCGTAACGCTTTAACTGATCTATAGTAAGTAAAACTGATATAAATCAGCATTCTTAAGTCTGAGGTTAATCTTAAGATAGCGGCACTGCCCGCCTTGTTACTTTTATTTCATTCCTTTGGGTTAAATCGTTAATAAACACCGGGTGAAAAAGCACTGACTCTCGATAATCCGTAAGGAAATATTATGAAACTCAAGCTTTTTCTGTTTGCCGCTGCAGGATTAACTGTCGCCATTCCGTTATTAACCCAGGCGGCGACGACCTCGGGAACTGTCAATGCCACATTAACGCTGACCACCGGTTGCCTGGTGAACGGCCAGTCAGCCACGGCGGGTGTGAACTTTGGTACCCTGAACTTTGGTAGCAGCGCTGCCACCTTTGATACCCTGAACGCCACGCTGGTCGGTGCGGCGGGCAACGGTATTTTTGTGCGCTGCACCACCGGTCAGGACTACAACGTGGTGGTGACCAGCAGTAATGCTGCTCCAGCCAACATCTATGGCACTGCCTCGACATCGCCGCGTTATCTGATTCTCGGATCGAATAATGCGCAGGGCATCGCCTATACCCTCTACAGTGACGCCTCCTTCACCACGGCGATCGCCAATAACACGCCAATCGCGGCCAGTGGAACCACTGACCCGACGCTGGGCACCAACTACGCCATTTATGGCCGGGTGGTCGGCGGCGGCTTTAATCCCCTGGTCCCTGCCGGAACCTATACCGATACGATAAACGTTGCCGTGAACTATTAGCTGCTGTCGCAGGTAAATACGGGTGGTTCTCTGGCGATCCTGCCTGATGATCGCACGCGGTCTGCCCCTTCTGATAGGGAGTGTCAGCGCCTGGAGTCTGCCCACCAGCACCTTCCAGGTTACCGCGTCGATTGTGGCAGGCTGCGTAATAACCGGTACCAATACCGGCGTTTTCGGCACGCTTAACTTCGGCACACAGTCTGGCGTGGCGGCGACGACCGCCAACGCCAGCTTTGTGCAGAGCACCTCCATTAATCTTGCCTGCACGCCGGGCACCACGCTGAGCATGAGCATTAATCAGGGCGCCAACTTCACCACCACCCGCAACCTGAAGCTGCCCAATTTTAGCAACACCGTTCCCTATACGCTCTTTAGTAATGCCAGCCGCACCACGGTAATCCCGGTGAATCAGGCAGTGCCGCTGAGCTATAGCAATGCCAATAACATTACGCTGCCGATCTATGGCCAGCTACAACTGCCCGGCACTGCGCGCGCCGGCGTTTATACCGACACGCTGACCGTCACCCTGAGCTGGTGAGGTGATAGAAAACAAGGATATGATCATGAAGCCACTGCGCGCCCTGTTGCTGCTGCTAAGTTCCACCCTGCTCTCCCCGGCCTTCGCCGCGAATTCGGTGATGATCTGGCCCATCGACCCCGCCATTAATCCTGAAGAGAAAGCTAGCGAACTCTGGCTGGAGAATCGCGGTAACAGCACCACCATGATGCAGATCCGCGTCTTCAGCTGGCAGCAGAACAACGGCCAGGAGCAGTATCAGACTCAGCAGCAGGTGGTCGCCAGCCCGCCGATGGTGCGGATGGAGCCAGGCCAGAAACAGCTGGTCAGGCTGATTAAACAGACACCGCCCGCGGCCGGTAAAGAGCTGGCCTATCGGGTGGTGCTGGATGAGATCCCGACGCCGCGCAATCCTGGCGAAAATCAGGCCGGACTGACCTTCCAGATGCGCTACTCAGTGCCGCTGTTTGTGTATGGTACCGGGCTGAACACAGACAGCGCTCGCCCGGCTCTGCGCTGGCAACAGGTCAGCGAAGGCGGCAAGCGCTGGCTCCAGTTAACCAACAGCGGCAGCGGTCACGCCCGTTTGAGCAATGTGGCGATTGGCGGTCGCAAACTGGGCGACGGTTTATACGGCTATGTGCTGGCGGACAGCACTTATCGCTGGCCACTCACGGCGCCGGTCAGCGGCGAACTCACTGCAGAGGTTAACAAGAGCCAGTGGCGCAGCGCTGCACAAAAATAAGTGCTGAATGAGACCTTTCTCCCTGCATCCCTGCGCGCTGGCGGTAGCCAGCGTCATTTATGCCTTAACGCCGGATCCTGTGCTGGCGGAGACTTACTCATCCCTGCCCCCGCCGCCCAGCCTGCAGACCAGCAGCAACGGTCAGCAATATATGCTGGAGCTGGTGATTAACCAGCAGGAGAACGGCAACATAGTGCCGGTAGAGCAGCGCGACGGTCATTTCTGGATTCGCAGTGGCGATCTGCAGCGAGCCGGTCTGCCACAGGATAAGCTGGGCCAGCAGGAGCAGATCGATGTCAGCAGCCTGCAACCCGTCAGTGTGGAATATGATGCCTCCCGTCAGCGTCTGCTGCTCACCGTGCCGCCTGAGTGGCTGCCCGGTCAGGTGATTGGCGAGGTGAAGAACGGACCGCGCTATCCGGGTCGAACCAGCAACGGCGCGCTGATCAACTACGACCTCTACGCCAGCCGTACCGATACCACCGGCACCCGGCTTTCCGCCTGGAACGAACTGCGGCTGTTTGGTGATGCCGGACACGTCTCCACTAACGGCGTCTGGCAGCAGCAGCTGGAAGGCAGTACGACGTATCAGGACAACGGCTATATCCGCTACGACAGCTGGTGGAGCAACGAAGATGAGAATGCGGCGGTGAGCTGGCGGGTCGGCGATCTGGTCACTGACTCGCTGGCCTGGAGCAGTAGCGTACGGCTCGGCGGTATCCGTATCGGCCGCGATTTCAGCGTCCGTCCCGATCTGGTGACCTATCCGCTGCCCGCTTTTTCCGGTCAGGCCGCCGTGCCTTCCACCGTTGATCTCTTTATCAATGGCTATCGCTCCAGCCAGGCAAACGTGCAGCCTGGCCCCTGGTCGATGACCAATGTGCCGTTCGTTAACGGCGCGGGTGACGCGGTGATCACCACTACCGATGCGGTGGGCCGACGCGTCACCACCACCATGCCTTTTTACGTCTCCAGTAACGTGCTGAAATCGGGGTTATCGGACTATGCCTTCTCCGCTGGTGCTATCCGCGAGAACTATGGCATTAAAAACTTCGATTATGGTGCGGCCGCCGCCAGCGGCTCATATCGCTACGGCATGACCGACTGGCTGACGCTGGAGAGCCACGCCGAAGGCAGCGAGAGCCTGGCGATGGGCGGGCTGGGAGGCCAGTTGCGCGTCGGCAGCTGGGGCGTGGTTAACGGCGCGGTGGCGCAAAGTCAGCTCGATGGCGAAAGTGGCAGGCAATATAGCTGGGGCTATCAGTACAACAATCGCTGGTTCAACATCGGCACACAGCAAACCCAGCGCAGCAGCGACTTCGGCAATCTGGCCCTGGTCGGCAGCCGCGCCGGTAGCCAGGCGGATAGCCGTTACGCGCTGTCGCGCCGCAGTGCTCAGTACAGCGCCAGCGTCTCACTGAACCGCTTTGGCAGCGTCGGTGCCGCCTTTATCGATATCACCGACGGCCAGGGCGATCGCACCCGCTTGTGGAACCTCTCTTGGAGTAAAAACCTGTGGGGTAACAGCAGCCTGTATGTCTCGGCCAGCCGCGATCAGCAGGAGAAAAGCTGGACCGGGGCGATCTCGCTGGTGATCCCGTTTGGCGAACAGGGCAGCGCGGCCATCAGCACCGAGCGTGATCAGCGTGGCCGCGACAGCCAGCGTCTCTACGCCTCCAGCGCCATGCCCAGCGACGGCGGGTTCGCATGGGATGCCTCCTGGGCGAATCAGAGCGGTAACAGCGGCGATTACCGTCAGGGCAGTCTGCGCTATCGCAACAACCAGATTGACACCTCGGGGGGCTTCTATGGCGATGATGACAACCTGACTCAGTGGGCCGATCTCTCAGGCGCATTGGTGTTAATGGACAACAGCGTTTTTGCCGCCAACGCCATCAACGACGCCTTTGTACTGGTAAAAACCGGCTACCCCGATGTGAACGTCCGCTATGAAAATCAGTCGATGGGACGTACCAACCCGCAGGGCTATCTGCTGGTGCCCGCCATCAGTAGTTACTATCCGGCCAAATATGATATCGATACCCTCGACCTGCCCGCAGATATGACCACACCTCATGTTGAGCAGCGCTTCGCGGTGAAACGTCAGAGCGGCTACCTGCTCAACTTCCCGGTGGAGAAACTACGCTCAGCCAGCGTGATCCTGGTCGATGCGCAGGGCCAGCCGCTGCCGATCTCAAGCCTGGTGCAGCGCCCTGATCATCCCACCGGGTATGTCGGCTGGGATGGCATCGTATGGATGGAGGATCTCACCGCCAGTAATCCGATGGAGGTGGTGACGCCCGATGGCCGCCAATGCGAAACCGAACTGCGCATCGCCAGCGGTCAGCCGCAGGCGCTGAAAACTTACGGCCCGCTGACCTGTGCGCTGCCCGCACCGGCCGCAGGCAGCGCCCCCTCTCCAGCTGAATCTTTTACGTTCGGAACCCAACCATGATGAAATCGCTGTTACTGGCTGGCCTGCTGCTGTTACTGCCGTCGCTGGGCTACGCCGCCTGCGCCCTGCCCGCATCGACCGCCAGTTTCGGTTCAGTCACGACCTTTGTGGCAAATACCACCGTCAGTTCCACCACCACGAATGCCAACGTCAACTGTGGCGCGGGTGCCGGGCTGTCGCTGCTGGGCAATAACCAGATCACCTTTCAACTGACGGGCGCGACCAATAGCAACGGCACGCGCGGTACGCTGAAACGCAGCGGTGATACCGGCAGCGATAATGTGCCGGTGCGGCTCTGCACCGACAGTGCCTGCGCCACTGAACTGACGATTGGCGGCACGCCGTTCGTCTATGGTTCGCAGACCCTGATCAACCTGGCGGGCTTGCTGGGCAGCCTTAACTTCGCTATCCCGGTTTATCTGCGCACCGTTCCCGGCCAGGTGGTGGCCGCGGGTACCTATACCGTCACGCTGAATATGGCCGTGACTTATCGCATCTGCACCAGCATTGCGATTGGCAATATCTGTTTAAGCGAGCAGAACGGCAGTGGCGTGATCCCGATTACCATCACCGCCATACTCACTAACGATTGCACGACGATTACCGCGCCTAATATCAGTTTTGGCAGCGCGCCGCTGGTCGGCAGCTTCTCCGCCGTGTCACAGACTATTAATGTACTGTGCAGCAAAGGCAGTACCTATACCGTCGGGCTGAGCAACGGCAGTTATCCAGTGGGCAGCGTCAGGAATATGGCGAGTGGCGCGAATCGGTTGAGCTATGAGATCTATAAAAGCACCACCAGCAATCGCTGGGGATCGGCAGGCACTGAACGCTGGAGCAGCACCACCTCCACGGCGGTATCCACGGATGGACTGACGCGCGGTTTTAACTACACCGCGCGCATCCTGACCACGCAAAACACGCCGCCTGCGGGAAACTACAGCGACAGCGTGGTGGTCGATTTGTCGTTTTAGAGGGAGGCGCTGACCGTCGTCGTGCCGTTGTGACGCCTCTGGTACTGCTTCACCATCCGGCCAATCAGGAGAGTACCAATCAATCCGCAGACCGCGGCAAAGGTCAGCCAGACGCCCGGCATCGCTTTATCACCGGTGGCGTGGATCAGGTAGCTGGAGATAGCCGGTGTGAAGCCGCCAAACAGCGCCGTCGCCAGGCTGTAGGCCATTGAGAAACCGGCAGCGCGAACCTCAGCAGGCATAATCTCTGCCAGATAAACCACCATCGCACCGTTGTAACTGGCATAGAGGAACGACAGCCACAGCTCCGCTTCCAGCAGGTGGGCGAAGCTGGCCGAGCCTACCATCCAGTGCAGCACCGGCCACGTGGTGACAATCATCAGCAGAGTAAAGCCAATCAGCAACGGACGGCGTCCGACACGGTCCGACAGCGTGCCCATCAGCGGCAGCCAGAAGAGGTTGGAAACACCGACACAGAGCGTCACCAGGAACGCCTGCTTGTCGCTCATCATCAACACGGTTTTACCAAAGGTGGGGGTAAAGGCGGTGATCATGTAGAACATCACCGTGGTGGTGACCACCATCAGCATCCCCGCCAGCACCAGCGCCCAGTTGCTGGCGACTGAGCGCATGATTTCCGTCATGCTCGGATGATGTTTACGTTTGCTGAACGCTTCGGTCTCTTCCAGCATCCGGCGGATATAGAACAGGAACGGCACAATCAGGCAGCCGACCACAAACGGGATACGCCAGCCCCACTCCGTCACCGCTTCTTTCGCCAGCAGATGATTCAGCATCAGACCCAGCAGAGCAGCAAAAATCACCGCAATCTGCTGACTGCCCGACTGCCAGCTCACGAAGAAGCCTTTGCGTCCTTCAGGAGCAACTTCGGCCAGATAGACCGACACGCCACCCAGCTCAACGCCCGCCGAGAAGCCCTGCAGCAGTCGTCCCAGCAGGATCAGAATCGGCGCTGCCACGCCCAGCGTGGCATAACCTGGCACCACCGCAATGGTCAGGGTACCAATCGCCATCAGGCCCAGCGTCAGCAACAGTCCTTTGCGACGACCATGATGGTCGATGTAGGCACCCAGAATGATCGCCCCCAGCGGGCGCATCAGGAAACCGGCACCAAAGGTCATCAGGGTCAGCATCAGGGAGGCAAACGGGTCATCACCGGGGAAGAAGGTTTTTGAAATGGCGGTCGCGTAGTAGCCGAACACCATGAAATCATACATCTCCAGGAAGTTACCACTGGTGACGTTGAAAATGGTTCGGGCGGCACTTTTCGGCGGCTTTTGTAAAGACGGGGTGTGACTCATAACGGCTTCCTGTTGTTTTTTAGCCGTTTTAGCCTGCCTGAAGCGGGATTAATGTGACCTGAGTCACCATTGCACTTTACAAACCCATGTACATAAGTAACAACTAATTAACAATTAAGATAAGGCAGCATAAGTGATCGGTTTTGCCACTTATCGACCTGATTTTATGTGGCTGAAGTGCCACCATAAAAAAAGGCGACCTCAACAGTCGCCTTTTAACGGTGCCGGATAACCCGCTATTTCTTCACGGTTTCCATGCCCATCAGACCAATTTTCAGATAGCCCGCCGTGCGCAGCTTATCCATCACGTTCATCAGCGTTTCATAATCCACCGACTTATCCGCCTGGAAGAAAATGGTGGTCTCTTTATTGCCCTGAGTCTGGCTGGTCAGCACGTTCACCAGCGAATCCGGCGTCACCTGATCGTTACCGACGTAAAGTTGCTTATCCGCTTTAATTGACAGGTAAACCGGCTTCTCTGGTCGCGGCTGCGGCGCGCTGGTTGAGGCGGGCAGATTGACACGTACGTCGACCGTAGCCAGTGGCGCGGCCACCATAAAAATGATCAACAGAACCAGCATGACGTCGATAAACGGCGTCACGTTGATTTCATGCATTTCACCATCGGTTTCCAGATCGTCGTTTAATCGCATTGCCATAAGAACTTACCCTAAGCGCAGTTTCTGGGCGGTCGCAGGACGCGGAACGTCAGTGGCGACGGTGCCCAGGTCGATGTCACGACTCTGCAACAGCATCACCTGAGCGGCGACATCACCCAGCGAGGCTTTGTAATTAGCGATCATGCGGGCAAAAACGTTGTAGATCACGACGGCCGGGATTGCAGCCACCAGGCCTACCGCCGTCGCCAGCAGCGCTTCGGCGATACCAGGAGCCACAACCGCAAGGTTGGTAGTCTGGGTTTTCGCGATGCCGATAAAGCTGTTCATAATGCCCCAGACGGTGCCAAACAGGCCGATAAACGGAGCGACAGAACCGATGGTTGCCAGGAAGCCATTGCCCCGGCCTGCATGACGGCTGAACGCAGCAACGCGGCGCTCAAGACGGAAACTGGTGCGATCTTTAATGCCGTTGGTGTCTTCAACGCCCGCCGAGAGTTCAAGTTCATTCTGCGCATCGTTCAGCAGCACGATGCTGTGGCTGTGACCGGTAAACGACTGAGCAATGCGGGCGGCGTCATTGAGACTGCGGGCTTCGCCCAGTGCCAGTTGCTCACGCTTCAGGCGACGTTTAGCGGCGCTGAGTTCGGTATATTTACCGAAGAAGATCGCCCATGTCCCCACTGAGGCCAACAACAGGCCAATCATGACCACCTTTACCACGATATCGGCATGTTGATACATGCCCCAAACGGAGAGGTCCGTTTGCATCAAATCACTGGCTACCACGCTGCTTCTCCAACTTCTGATTCAGGGATGCGAAACAAGCGCGAATAATAGCAAAATAGCGGCGAATTGATAGTAGTTCTCATTAGTATTTACAAACCCAATCGCCGTTATTGACCTCCCATTGACCTTGTTTAAACACTATTTGCAGGGATGTTTCGGAAATGTGAAGTTGCATGAAAATTTATTAAAACAACGTTTCAAAATGTGACGAGATTCATTCAATCAGCATTGCTGCATTTTACTCAGACGCGATTTCACTATGCTGGCTGCACACGGCCCTCTGCGGTTAGCCCAGATCCCATGCCGTTTTACCTCTGCGGGAGACAATATAATGAGAATGACGAAAACATGCCTGGCCAGTGCCCTGGCGGCGATGATGATGAGCGCCACCGCCACGGCACAGGTGATTAAAGTGGCTGAAGTCCAGCCTGCCGGCTATCCCACCGTGGTCGCCCTGCAACACATGGGCGACAAACTGAAACAGGCCACCGATGGACGGCTGGAGATGAAGCTCTACGCCGGTGGCGTACTGGGCGATGAAGATCAGACGCTGCAACAGGTGCAGCTGGGTGCCATTGATATGATCCGCGTCTCGCTGGCTCCGGTCACTTCGATTGCCCCGGAAACCAGCGTGCTCACTCTGCCCTACATTTTTCGCGACGTTGACCACATGCATAAAGTGCTGGATGGCGAGATAGGCCGCGAAATTGCCGACAAGTTCGACAAAGATCCCAATGCCCGCATGGTGTTCCTGGGCTGGACCGATGCCGGTGAGCGCAACATGATTACCAAGAAGCCACTGGTAAAACCGGAAGATCTCAAAGGCATGAAGATCCGGGTGCAGAACAGCGCCATCTCACTGGCGACGCTGAAAGCGATGGGCGCGAATCCGGTGGCGATGGGCGTCAGTGAAGTATTCAGTGCGATGCAGACCGGCGTGGTCGATGGCACCGAGAATAACCCACCCACCTTTGTTGCCCATAACTACATGCCGGTCGCGAAGTATTACACCCTCAGCGGCCACTTTATCCAGCCAGAGATGATCCTGTTTTCAAAGCGCGCATGGGATCGCCTGAAACCCGAGGATCAGGCACTGCTGAAAAAGCTCGGCAAAGAGGCACAGGATGAGGAGCGCCAGCTCTGGGCGACCTACACCGAACAGTCGATCGCCAAAATGAAGGCGGGCGGCGTGACCTTCCAGCAGACAAACCGCGACTACTTCGTTAAAGCGACCCAGCCAGTGCGCGATCAGTTTGGCGGTAAATATCAGGATCTGATGACCCGGATCGCTGAGGTGAAATAATCCAGACGCCACACTGCCGTGTGGCGTGCTTAATCAGGGATCAATTATGTCTGCTTATACGCGTCTGATGGATGGGCTTTATCTGCTCTGCATGCTGGTGGCCGCCGTTGCGCTGTTGATCATGGTGACGGTGATCCCGATTGGGATTTTCGCCCGCTACGTGATGAATGGCGCACTCTCCTGGCCGGAACCGGTTGCCATTATCTGTATGATCATTTTTACCTTTATCGGCGCACCAGTCGGCCTGCGCGCCGGGACTCATATCTGTGTCTCGATGATGACTGACCGCCTGCCACAGGTTCCTCAGCGCGTGCTACTGCGGGTCTGCGATCTGTTGATGATCATCACCTGTCTGGTGATCTTTCAGGCCAGCTACAGCCTGTGCGAAGCGATGTGGGTGCAGACGCTCGCCTCACTTCCAGCGGTGACCTACGGCGAGATGTATCTGCCGATCCCGATTGGCGCGATATTCACCCTGCTGTTTGTTGTTGAGCGATTGCTGACCGGCGATCAAAGTCAGCGACCCATTGTTACGCTGGGCGGCACCCACTAATCCGGAGCAGAAGATGGATGCATTAATCTTGATAGGCAGTTTGCTGGTGTTGCTGTTAGTGGGTTTTCCGGTCGCCTTTGCGGTCGGCCTGAGCGCCTTTATCGGTGCCTGGTGGATCGATCTGCCGCTGGAAGCGGTGGTGATCCAGATTACCAATGGGATTAACAAATTTTCGCTGCTGACCATCCCGTTCTTTATCCTCGCGGGTGCGATCATGGCGGAGGGTGGCATTGCCCGGCGGCTGGTCAACTTCGCCTATATCTTTGTCGGCTTTATTCGCGGCGGCCTTTCACTGGTTAACATCGTGGCCTCGACCTTCTTTGGCGCCATTTCCGGGTCGTCAGTGGCGGATACCGCCTCAATTGGTTCGGTGATGATCCCGCAGATGGAAGAGAAAGGCTATCCGCGCGATTTTGCCGCTGCGGTGACGGCCAGCGGCTCAGTGCAGGCGGTGCTCACGCCCCCCAGCCACAACTCGGTGATCTATTCACTGGCCACCGGCGGCATGGTAACCATCTCTTCGCTGTTTGTGGCCGGTATTTTGCCCGGACTGATGCTGGGTGGTTGCCTGATGATCATGTGCCTCGGCTTTGCCCATAAGCGTGGCTACCCTAAGGGCGAGCGTATTCCGTTTCGTCAGGCGCTGAAGATTTTCTTCGATGCGTTCTGGGGCCTGTTCACCGTGGTAATCATCATGGGTGGGATCCTATCCGGTATTTTCACCGCCTCAGAGTCTGCGGCGATCGCCTGTATCTGGGCCTTTTTTGTCACCATGTTTATCTATCGCGACTTTAAATGGAATCAGCTGCATATCCTGCTGTTTCGCACCATTAAAACCGTCACCATCGTGATGGTGCTGATTGCGTTCGCGGCCGGGTTCGGCGCGGTGATGACCTTTATGCAATTGCCCACCATTATTACCGAGGCCTTCACCAGCCTCTCCGATAACAAGTATGTGATTCTGATGTGCATCAACATCCTGCTGTTGGTGGTGGGCACGCTGATGGATATGGCGCCGCTGATTCTGATCCTGACGCCGGTGCTACTACCGGTGGCGACCGCGCTGGGCGTCGATCCGGTTCACTTCGGCATGATCATGCTGACTAACCTGGGTATCGGGCTGATTACGCCGCCGGTCGGCACCGTGCTGTTTGTGGCCAGCGCGGTGAGTAAGCAGAAAATTGAGCAGGTCGTCGGGGCGATGCTGCCGTTCTACGGAATGCTGTTCATAGTCCTGATGCTGATTACCTATATTCCCGCCATTTCGCTCTGGTTGCCGCGCCTGATGGGCGTGATGTAAGGCAATGAAAACCGGCCCGCTTGCGGGCCGGTTTTTTTCCTGCGACGCACTCTGATAATCACCATTGAGTCTCAACCCTGCTGGCTGTTTCGTGGTAACGTGAGAGCTTAGTCTGAAGCGGTAAAGGCGACTCATGACCACCAGAAAAATTGATACCACGCTCGTCAGTGCAGGACGCAGCAAGCGTTATACCCAGGGCTCTGTGAACAGCGTGATTCAACGGGCCTCCTCGCTGGTTTTTGATACGGTCGCGGAGAAAAAACGCGCCACCGCCGGACGGGCAAAAGGCGAGCTCTTTTATGGCCGTCGTGGCACCCTGACACACTTCGCGTTGCAGGATGCGATGACCGAGCTGGAAGGCGGCGCAGGCTGCGTGCTCTACCCCTGCGGCGCAGCTGCCGTGGCGAACGCGATTCTGGCGTTTGTCGAAGCGGGCGATCACGTACTGATGAGCGGCGCGGTCTATGAACCGACGCAGGACTTCTGCACGAAAATCCTGGCGAAGCTGCAGGTGACAACGGGCTGGTTCGATCACTGCATCGGCAGTGAAATCAGTGAACTCGTACAGCCCAATACCCGAGTTGTCTTCCTCGAATCACCCGCCTCGATCACCATGGAAGTTCAGGATATTCCGGCGATTGTGGCGGCGGTTCGCGCCAAAGCGCCTGAAGCGATCATCATGATCGATAACACCTGGGCGGCCGGTATTCTGTTTAACGCGCTGGCGCACGGTATCGATATATCGATTCAGGCCGGCACCAAATATCTGATTGGTCACAGCGATGCGATGATTGGCACCGCAGTCGCCAATGCTCGCTGCATCGATCAGCTGCGCGAGAACTCCTATCTGATGGGCCAGATGGTTGATGCCGATAGCGCCTATATGGCGAGCCGGGGTCTGCGTACGCTGGGCACCCGTCTCCGTCAGCATGAAGAGAGCGCGATTCAGGTGGCTGAGTGGCTGGCGGCGCGTCCCGAAGTGGCGCGGGTGAATCACCCGGCGCTGGCGCAAAGCAAAGGTCATGAATTCTGGCAGCGCGATTTTAACGGCAGCAGCGGCCTGTTCTCCTTTATCCTGCAGGAAAAAGTAGACGCGCCTCAGCTGGCGGAATATCTCGATCACTTCCATCATTTCAGTATGGCTTACTCCTGGGGCGGCTATGAATCCCTGATCCTGGCGAATCAGCCCGAAGAGCTGGCAGAGATTCGTCCGGCAGGCGGCGTGGATTTCACCGGCACGCTGGTGCGACTGCATATTGGCCTGGAGCATGTTGATGACCTGCTGGCTGACCTGGAGGCCGGTTTTGCGCGGCTGACGCGCTGATTCAGCTCAACAGAAAGTAAACAGAAGATAAACCGGGCAGCAGCGGCCCGCAGAGTTTGCCGGGCACCGGCTCATTTATTGTTAAAATTTATCCCGCATCGTTCAGGCTGTCAGTGAGTTCACTGCGCTGTCTGAACGCAGACGGATTGTTCCTTGTGACGTGATGGAATCGCTAATGGGTGTTTTACACGAGATTGTCCAGGCGCTCTGGCATCAGGATTTTGCCGCGCTGGCAAATCCGGATGTGGTGTGGGTGGTGTACGGCGTGATGTTCCTGACGCTGTTTCTGGAAAATGGCCTGTTACCCGCCTCTTTCCTGCCGGGTGACAGCCTGCTGCTGCTGGCAGGCGCGATGGTGGCTAAAGGGGTGATGGATTTTGTGCCGACGATGGTGATCCTGACGACGGCCGCCAGTCTCGGCTGCTGGCTGAGCTATCTGCAGGGTCGCTGGCTGGGCAATACCCGACTGGTGAAGAGCTGGCTGATGCATCTGCCCGCGCAATATCATCAGCGCGCCTGGAATATGTTTAACCGTCACGGTCTGATGGCGCTGCTGGTCGGCCGTTTCCTCGCCTTTATCCGCACCATCCTGCCGACTATGGCAGGCATTGCGGGTTTACAGAATGGTCGCTTCCAGCTGTTCAACTGGCTCAGCGGCGTGCTATGGGTCGGCATTGTAGTGACGTTTGGCTATGGCATCAGCCAGGTGCCGTTCATCAAGCGTCATGAAGATCAGGTGATGGCGATTCTGATGATATTGCCGATGGTGTTGCTGGTGCTGGGCCTGTTCGGCAGCATCCTGGTGATCTGGAAACAGCGTCGCCAGAAACGCGCCTGACATGCCCGTAGCGTTCGGATCCGCCGCCATCATGGCGGACGGATCCGCTACCTATGAAGATGGATCCGCAACCGTCTGCCTGACACGATTGACCTCTTCCCCCGGTGTCACGCCAAAATAGCGTTTAAATTCCCGCGAAAACTGGGAGGGGCTTTCATAGCCGACTCGCACCGCCGCCGCACTCGCTTTCAGTCCATCGTGCAGCATCAGCAATCGCGCCTGATGCAGGCGATAGCGCTTGAGATACTGCAATGGCGAGGTCTGCGTCACTGCTTTGAAGTTATGGTGAAAGGCTGAAACGCTCATGTTCACTTCCGCCGCCAGCGCATCGACGCTGAGGTTTTCCGCATAGTGATTTTCAATCCGTCGCAGGGCGCGTGCGATCAGGCTGAACTGTGTCTGTCGGCTCACCAGTGAGAGCAGCGCGCCACCAATCGGGCCGGTCAGCACATAGTAGATAATCTCCCGCACGATATGCGGCCCCAGTACCCGCGCATCGCGCGGCTGAGTCATCACATCCAGCAGCCGCTCAGCGGCACACAGCATCGGTTCTGTCAGCCACGCCGAGTGAATACCTGAAGTCTGCGGCTGCGGCTGAAACTGATCGTCATCGCCGATTTCAATTAATAGATCCTGCAGGCTGGCGGTATCGACGTTGAGGCACAGCCCGGCAATCGGTATCTCCGGCGAGGCCCAGGTTTCGCACTCCACCGGCAGCGGCACGGTGAGCATCAGATACTTGCTGGCATCATACTGAAACACGGTGCTGCCGAGATAGCCGGTTTTGCTGCCCTGAAACAGGATCACAATGCCGGGCTGATACATCATCGGCGTGCGGGGACGATATTGATTCGCATAAATCAGCGACACATTTTCGACCGGACAGAGACGGTCGTGACCGTGGGTCATTAACGTGACTACCTGCTGTGCCAGCCGGTGACACAGTGCATCGTGCGCCATAACGACTCCTTTTCCTGGCAAAAAGCCAGTGTGCCGTGTGAATGCCCGAATCGCCAGTGGATTGGAGAATCAGGCACCCCTTTACGTCACTAAAATGTTCCAAATCGTTTTTATCATTCAGCCCGATGCGCCTGTACGTAAGCCGCTTCAATCAGAAGTTGTAGATAATTGAAACTAACAATACTTTAGGGTTTTCTAAGGTGCTTACAGTCACAATTTGCTGAGGTTCAGTACCAATCCAACATACAGCTTCAATATGGCAATCCTTCTGCTTTTTATACCCCAGAGAAATCAAATAGGCGTCAATCCCTCCTGAATCATCAGTATTATAATATTTTATTGCATAAACATGTGAAGCTGGCCCTGTAATATTCGCAAACTCAAAATTATATCGTGGAGAAATTCGGGGCATTTTCTTCAGGATCTCTGGAGTATAAAATTCATATTCGAGCACATCCTGCTCGGTATAATTTGCGCTCCCAGCGAATTCCATTTTTATATAAGGCCATATCCAGACCAGCACTGACATAATAACAATAATAATCATTGATACCATTTTGTATGACTTACGCATACGGTAATACTCCACCGGTTGCCTTATCTATATAGGAACCATCAGCGCTGGCGATACCAACTATCCCCGAATGGAAGTCACTCCAGGGTTTGACTGTCATCATAAAATTCGGCACAACACCTTTTCGGGGTCTCGCAATGGGGAATCTTTCAGGGTCGGGGAATAAAAGTGGCAAAAAAGAATCGTTCTTCCAGGAACCGATCTTTCCGTAATAATCCCATCTTTTCAGCGCCTCCGCTTTGCTGACGGGACGCAGCAGCTCAAAAAGATCATACAGAGTGACAACACGGTAAAAACCCAGCAAATCTGACACCAGATCTTCTCCACTGAAACCACTGTCTGTAACGCTAGTGATGGGAAATGATGCCTGCAATCCTTCAAACTTCCGGGCCAGAGACATCATCATTGCCAGCGCAATGCTTTTGCATTCAAAATGGGAACGACCGTGTTTGATACGCCAGGTAAGAAATTTACCCATTTTCATGGTTCTGGTCGGATCAATCATAGACTGCGAATAGGTAACATCGTAGTATTTCTTGCCTGAAGCCTCTCCGGAATCAATACTTCTCAACAGCGTTCTTATATCACTACCCTGAGCACGTCCCAGATCAATCCAGCCCAGTACTTCCGTATAAACCAGTCCATAGGGAACCCTGGCAGCAGCAGTTCCGTCAATGATATCACTTCGTTTACTCATCTTTTACTCTCCCTGTTTAACTAATGAGTTTCAGCAAAGCGTAATCATGCCACGGGAGAGGAATCACTTTAAGAAAAACGCGTTGGATATTTTCTGATCTGGCCGGAAATGCTCACTATTATTAACCTGTCTTCTTATTTTGATATGCCGTAATAGAGACAGTTTGTCTCCTTCGGGATTCTGTGTCGCCTGATATTACTGTGCTATCACCCTCGCGAAGCTAACGATACAGCTTTATTGTTATGGCACTACGACTATGCCCGTGTTGCCGCTCGCAAGCAGAATTTCCCGCTTCAGATATAAATGCTATGAGCCCCTGGCAAAACTGGACTATACCCTATAAGCAAGCCGGTTTAGTTCACGCCTGCAGAAAACCAGAATAAATATGAGTCGGCACAATTTCGGTCATGATTCGCTATAGCTGAGCAGGTTGAAAATTGTTGACTAGACTTAAGCAGAGTGAAATCTCACGGATTAACCGCAACGGAAAGGAGCAACTATGGCAGACCAACCCATTATCAAACTGCGCGATGGCAATATGATGCCGCAACTCGGACTCGGTGTGTGGCAGGCCAGCATTGAAGATGCGCGTCATGCGGTGCTGAAAGCGCTTGAGGTCGGCTATCGCTCAATCGATACCGCCGCAGCCTATAAGAACGAAGAGGCGATTGGTCAGGCACTGCAGGAAACCGACGTGCCGCGTGAAGAGATTTTCGTGACCACCAAACTGTGGAACGACGATCAGCAGAACGTTCAGCAGGCGATGGAAACCAGCCTGGAGAAACTGAAGCTGGAGCAGGTTGATCTCTATCTGATGCACTGGCCGTGTCCGGAGAAAGACAATTATGTTGATGCCTGGAAGAAGATGATCGAACTGCAGCAGCAGGGTCTGACCAAAAGCATCGGTGTCTGTAACTTCCATGAAGCGCACCTGAAGCGCCTGCTGGATGAAACCGGTGTGACGCCAGTCATAAACCAGATTGAGCTGCACCCGATGCTACAGCAACGCACGCTGCATGCGTGGAACGCACTGCATCAGATCCAGACCGAATCCTGGAGTCCACTGGCACAGGGCGGCAAAGGGGTCTTCGATCAGGAGATCATTAAGTCGCTGGCGAAGAAGTATGGCAAGACACCGGCGCAGATCGTGATCCGCTGGCATCTGGATAGCGGCCTGGTGGTGATTCCGAAGTCGGTGACGCCAGCGCGCATCGAAGAGAACTTTAAAGTGTTCGACTTCCGTCTGGATAAGCATGAAGTAAGTGATATTGCGAAACTGGACAGCGGCAACCGTCTGGGACCAGACCCGGAAACCTTTAACTAGAAACACTCAGCCCTGCGACTGCCGGGCTGAGAGAGTCACGCGGTCAGTCGGGATCTTTCCGCCTGGCCGTGCTGTTATGCCGTGGGCTGAACCACCAGCTGACCCGCCGTTCCGCGATCGGCCAGTTCCAGCGTCTGACTGTAATAGACGAACGGGAAGTGCTCGGACGAACTCTGCGGGAAGGTAACCATCAGTTCCACGCTACCATCGACCCACACCGTATCTTTCCAGCCACGATCTTCGCCCATCGGCTGAGCACCATTTACACTTTTAATCAGGAACATCACGCCCTGAATATGTAGCGACTGTGGCCGATCAGCATGCAAAATCCAGCGCTCAAAGGTGCCCTGCTGCGTAGTGGTATCAATGCGGTTCATATCCCAGATCGCGCCGTTAATGCCCGGCATGCTGTCACCGATGCGGAACTCGCGGGTGCGAACCGCGACACCATCCAGAATCTGATCGGCCAGCAGACGCATCGGCAGATTATCCGTCACCAGCGGCAGTAAGCCTGTAGGTCGCAGCGTCAGGATCAGCGTCGAGGTCAGAATAGAAGATGGCTCAAAGAAACCGCGCAGCCGGTCCATAATGCCCGCCGCCGTACCCGCAGTAATCGACACTTCATCGCCCTGTGACATGTCCACCAGCACTTCACGACGTTCGCCTGGTGCCAGTGACAGACGTTGTACCGCGACCGGCGCAGGCAGATAGCCCTGATCGCTGGCAATGACCATAAACGGACGGTTGTCGCTGAGCACCATCTCATAGCGGCGTGCATTCGAGGCGTTAAGCAGACGCAGACGTACCCAGCCGCGTGACACTTCCACAAACGGATTGCGCACGCCATTCACCAGCAGCGTATCGCCCAGGAAGCCGCCATCCTGCGGCGGGTCATAGACCGGCGTGGCAAAGTTATCGAGCCGCTTGTCCTGAATGATAATCGGGAAGTCATCGACGCCGTAATGCTTCGGCAACGGCAGTTGCCGGCCAATATCATCTTCCACCAGCCACATGCCCGCGAGACCGTTGTAGATGTGCGGAGCCATGCGGTTTGGGGTGTTGGCGTGATACCAGCAGGTTGCAGCCGCCTGACGAATCGGCAGCACCGGCGACCAGTCGACACCGGCCGACATCATACGCGGCGCGCCACCCATCAGTGCGCCCGGTAACTGCAGGCCGCTGATGGTCATTGAGACCGGCTCGTTCAGACGATTGCTGTAGATCAGCTTAACGTCGTCGCCGCTGTATACCCGAACGGTGGGACCAAGATAGAGGCCATTGATGCCCCACACCGGCACTTTGTTATTGTCGCCATTAAAAGACCAGTGGCTGCGCTGCATCGTCAGAAACAGCGGCTGGCCGCGACGGGATTCCAGCAACGGCGGAATCGGAAGTGGCGTATCGCCATTAGCTGAAGAAGCGGCGTGCGCCGCATGAGGTAATACACTGGCGCTAAGCGCCGCTCCGGCAGAAAGCTGGATGAACTGACGTCTGCTTAAAGACATAAAACTTCTGACCCTTTACGCGTGGCGCTAAGCGCCGACCCTGTTTTTATTGCTCTGATTTTGCTGTGCTGCGTTCACGACGAGCCGGAAAAGGCCCGCCGTGCGGCATCCATGCAGGATAGTGCGGCGAATGGTTCGCCGGTCAGATTTTTCCGTTTTTTTCGCGTTCTGCGACTTCGGCGTTCAGCTCTTCCAGCTTTGCCGCCATCTGTTCGCGACAGTGAGTGGCCAGCTTACGCACCGACGAGGACTCAAACGCTTTTACATCAACCGGTGGCAGCATCTCAACAATGACCAGGCCGTTGTTCCAGCGGTTGAGATTGATCTTGCCATGGGTGTTTGAGACCACGATCGGAATGATCGGTACACCTGCGGCCACGGCAGCGTGGAAAGCACCGGTTTTAAACGGCAACAGGCCACGACCACGACTGCGCGTTCCTTCCGGGAACATCCAGATCGAAATACGCTTACTGTTGAACTGATCCACCAGCTCACCGATGGTGCCGCGCGCTTTAGCACGGTCATCGCGGTCAATAAGCAGGTTACCGGTCAGCCAGTAGAGCAGGCCAAAAAACGGTACCCACAGCAGGCTCTTCTTGCCCACGGTTACCGTATAGGGCTGAACCATTTTGGCCGCAGTGACCATGTCATAGTTGTTCTGGTGGTTGGCGATGTAGATCGCATTACCATAATTCTCCGCGCCTTCCGGTCTGCGCAGCTCTACTTTAAGGCCAAAAACCGTCGACAATTTGCCGAACAGACGACCAAAAGTCGCGACGTGGCGCGGATCGCGTGGTGAAAAAAGGCACCAGACACAGCCAAAGATACAGATTAGGATCGAATAAATGACGACGATAATGGCACGCAGAATCAGTAACATAGTTCCCTCATTGAGCCACGGCTGACGCAGGATCAGCCGGGTAGTTTACGCTTCGCTATCCGGGCTCGCCGGACGCGCAGGCGCATCCAGTTCAACACGATCAATTTTTTGCAGGCCGCGCGGTAACAGCGTGCCGCGACGTCCGCGATCGGCGCGGAATTTCTGTAGTTCTTCACTGCGCAGCAGCATTTTACGCTTGCCCACGTGCAGTGTAATAGCGCTGCCCGGCGGCAGGATCATCAGCCAGGCCAGTTTGTCCTGACCGGCAGCCGCTTCCGCTGACGGAATGGAGATGATTTTGTTGCCCTTGCCTTTCGACATCTGCGGCAGCTCGCCGACCGGGAACATCAGCATCCGTCCCGCCTGCGTAATCGCCAGCAGCATGTCATCTTCATGGTGGACCGCCATGGGTGTCATCACCCGGGCATTTTCCGGCAGCGTCAGCAGCGCTTTACCGGCGCGGTTGCGCGACACCAGATCACTGAAGGTGCAGATAAAGCCGTAGCCCGCATCAGAAGCCATCAGCAGACGCTGGTCATCCGGCTCCATCAGCACCTGTTCAACTACTGCGCCCGGCGGTGGAGTCAGTTTGCCGGTCAGCGGCTCGCCCTGCCCGCGCGCGGAAGGCAGCGACGTTGGATCGAGCGTGTAGCTGCGGCCGGTAGAGTCGATAAAGGCCACCGGCTGATTGCTCTTGCCGCGTGCCGCAGCAAGATAGCTGTCGCCCGCTTTGTAACTCAGTCCTGCGGGATCGATATCGTGGCCTTTGGCGCTGCGCACCCAGCCCATCTGCGACAGCACAATGGTGACCGGTTCAGACGGCACCAGTTCGGTTTCGCTCAGGGCTTTGGCTTCTTCACGCTCATGCAGTGGCGAACGACGATCGTCGCCATAGCTGGCGCTGTCAGCCTGTAACTCTTTCTTCAGCAGGGTGTTCATCTTGCGTTCAGAGGCCAGCGTAGCCTGCAGCTGATCGCGCTCTTTTTCCAGATCCGCCTGCTCGCCACGGATCTTCATCTCTTCCAGTTTTGCCAGGTGGCGCAACTTCAGTTCGAGGATCGATTCGGCCTGAGTTTCACTGATGCCAAAACGCGACATCAGGACTGGCTTCGGCTCATCCTCAGTACGGATGATCTCGATCACTTCGTCGATGTTCAGGAACGCAACCAGCAAACCTTCCAGGATATGCAGGCGACGCAGCACGCGATCCAGTCGGTAGTTAAGACGACGTTTGACCGTATCACGGCGGAACACCAGCCATTCGGTCAGGATCTCATGCAGGTTTTTCACTGCAGGACGGTTATCCAGCCCGATCATGTTGAGGTTAACGCGGTAGCTCTTCTCAAGATCGGTAGTGGCGAACAGATGGTTCATCACCTGATCGAGATCGACGCGATTGGAGCGCGGCACGATCACCAGGCGGGTCGGATTCTCGTGATCCGATTCATCACGCAGATCTTCCACCATCGGTAGCTTTTTATTTCGCATCTGGTTCGCAATCTGCTCCAGCACGCGCGCGCCTGACACCTGATGTGGCAGCGCGGTGATCACCGCCTCGCCCTCTTCCTTCTTCCATATCGCACGCTGGCGAATGGAGCCGCGACCGGTCTGATAGATTTTGCGGATTTCGTCACGCGGCGTAATGATCTCCGCCTCTGTAGGATAATCAGGCCCCTGGACAATATCCAGCAGCTGTTCCAGCGTGGTTTTCGGCGAATCGATCAGCGCGATGGCGGCCTGAGCTACTTCACGCAGGTTGTGTGGCGGAATATCGGTCGCCATGCCCACGGCAATACCGGTGGTGCCGTTCAGCAGAATATTGGGCAGGCGCGCCGGTAGCATCTTCGGCTCCTGCAGCGTGCCGTCAAAGTTCGGCTGATAATCGACCGTTCCCTGACCCAGCTCACCCAGCAGCAGCTCCGCATATTTTGACAGACGGGATTCGGTGTAACGCATTGCCGCGAACGACTTGGGATCATCCGGCGCCCCCCAGTTGCCCTGACCGTCGACCAGCGGATAACGGTAGGAGAACGGCTGCGCCATCAGCACCATCGCTTCATAGCAGGCGCTGTCGCCGTGCGGATGGTATTTACCCAGCACGTCACCCACGGTACGCGCCGATTTTTTGAATTTTGCGCTGGCGCTCAGTCCCAGTTCGGACATGGCATAGACGATACGTCGCTGAACCGGTTTTAATCCGTCGCCAATGTAAGGCAGGGCACGGTCCATGATGACGTACATCGAGTAGTTTAAGTACGCATTCTCGGTGAATGTGTGCAGGGCAAGACGCTCTGCACCATCCTGAGTCAGTTCACTCATTAATTTCTCATCCTCACATCGTGGCCCACAACGGCGGGACACCCGGCGGTGGTTTGGCGAGGATAGTACCTTATTCCCTGGTGTTAGTCACAGGGGAAGCGCGGGACAAGAGGCTTCCCGCCACGCGATTTTGTGTGCCGGAGGCATGCCGGATTAAGACTGGCAAGTGCCTGACCTGTCTGCGGAAGTGAATCAGGGCTTTGCGCCCATCCACTGGCGGGCAATGTCACCATATTCGCCGGTGGCGGTGCTGAGATGCACCCACTGATCGACATAGAGTTTCCAGCTGATGTCGTCACGTGGAATCATGTAAGCCTTCTCGCCATACTGCAGCGGTTTGTCGGGATTGATCGCACAGAGCGTCGGGTAATGCTGCTGCTGAAAACGCGCTTCAGAGGCATCGGTAATCATCACATCCGCCTTGTTATCCACCAGCTGCTGGAAGATGGTGACGTTATCGTGGAACAGCGTCAGTGAGGCTTTCGGCAGATGGCTGTGTACAAAGGCTTCGTTGGTGCCGCCAGCCGGTTCAATCAGCCGCACGTCAGGCCGGTTTAGCTGCTCGATGGTCTGGAAGCGATCTTTATCCGTGCAGCGCACCAGCGGGATTTTGCCATCCACATCCAGCGGCCGGGCGAACCAGGCGGTCTGCTGACGTTTCAGCGTGACGGAGACGCCGCCGACGGCGATATCACACTGTTTTGCCAGAAAGTCAGGCATCAGGGTTTTCCAGGTGGTCGGCACCCACTGCACTTTCGCGCCGAGCGAAGTCGCCAGTGCGTTCGCCATGCTGATATCCAGCCCTTCATACTGTCCATCGGGTCGCAGATAGCTGTAGGGCTTGTAATCGCCGGTGGTGCAGACCTTAAGCGTTTTAGAACTGAGAATGGTGTCGAGATGCGATTGTGCCTGGACAGCACTGCTGGTCAGCAGCAAAGAGAGTGCAATTTTTTTCATTTTGCGTTTTTTCTTTGATTGTTTTCATGATGAGTTTGCCCACCGATGGTGCCATAAACCGGCGTATTGTTGCTGCCACAGCAAAAGTCTTGTGATCAACCTCCCATTTTTCTGCGGGCGCCGCACGCGTAAGCTGGGCACCATATTCAGGAAACGAGGCAATCTATTCATGAGCAAAATTTTAATTATCGATGGCGGCAAAACCTTTGCCCACTCTAAAGGCGAACTGAACCACACTCTGACCGATGTTGCAGCCAGCCAGTTGCGTGACATGGGGCATGAGGTATCAGTGACCCTGGCTGACAGCAACTATGTGGTTGCGGATGAAGTGCAGAAATATGTCGACAGCGATGTGGTGATTTATCAGATGCCAGGCTGGTGGATGGGCGAACCCTGGACCGTGAAGCGTTACATCGATGAAGTCTTTACCGAAGGTCACGGCTCGCTCTACGCCAGCGATGGCCGCACCCGTTCTGATGCAGCGAAGAAGTACGGTTCCGGCGGCCTGCTGCAGGGTAAAAAATATATGCTGTCACTGACCTGGAATGCGCCGCTGCAGGCCTTTACCGATCCGGAGCAGTTCTTTGAAGGCGTCGGCGTCGACGGTCTCTATCTGCACTTCCATAAAGCCAACCAGTTCCTGGGACTGGAAGCGCTGCCGACCTTTATCTGCAACGACGTGATTAAAGCGCCGGACGTGCCACGCGATATCGCCGCTTATCGGACCCATCTTAGCCACGTTTTTGCGTAAGATGGTTGGGGGCTACCCCCTATTTTCCCACGAAAGAGGAATTCGCGAATGTTAACAGTCGTTGCTGAAATTTGTGTTAAACCCGGTCGCCGTCAGGCCGTGCTGGATGCGGTGAAGAAGCTGATCCCGCTGGTCTTAGAAGAAGATGGCTGCCATCAGTATGACGCGCTGCTGGACCATCAGGCACAGGTACCGTGGAAGCAGAACTCGCCGGACTCCATTTTTATGCTGGAACAGTGGGAAACGCTGCGCCATCTGGAGCAGCATCAGCAGATGCCGCACATGGATGCGCATCGCGTCATCATTAAAGATGATGTGGTGGATGTGAAGATTCTGGTGCTGGAGCCCAGCGCCTGATTAGTGCGGGAGGCTTAACTCGCGTTGTGTAAACGGGGTTAAGGCTGCTGACAAACTCCGGCCACAGTCGCTGTAAGATCGAGCCAGCACAGGGATCAGGGTCAGATCGGAAAAACGCAAAAACCGTCATCCATGACATGCTCGGCCCGCGCCGTCCTGGCGCGGGACGTTTTCCTCTTCTGACCCTGGTCCCTGCGCGCTGAGCTAATACGTTGCGGTCAGATGCGCCCGACGAAATTGTCACCCATCTGAACCTCTGTCCAGTGACAGAGGTTTTTTGTTTCTGACAGACCGGTTCACAGCAGCTGACGCCGATCAATCTCGTTGCGAAGAAAATCCAGGAAGCAGCCGATGCGCGAAGAGAGCGTAAAGTTACGGTAATAGACCGCATGCACCGGCAGGCGCAGATCGCGGGTTTCTGCGGGGAGGACCGGCACCAGTCGGCCAGCGGCGCAATCTTCCCGGCTGACAAAGTCGGAGAGGCGTGCAATCCCCTGTCCTGCCAGCGCCAACTGTCGGATGGTTTCGCCGCTGGAAGCAGAGAGAGTCGGTTTAATGCGCATGAAATCGCCATCGGACTGCCAGACCGGCCAGACGTTGAGGGTGTCAGGATAACTAAAGCCGATGGTTTGATGCTGCGCGAGATCGGCAACGCTCTGCGGCGTGCCCGCTTTCGCCAGATAGGCCGGACTGGCCATCAGCCGGATCGCACTGCTACCGAGCATCCGGGCGCGCAGCGTAGAGTCACGCAGTTCGCCGATACGAATGGCAATGTCGGTCTGCTGCTCCAGCAGATCGATCATGATATCGTCGGTATTCAGCTCAAGCTGAATCAGGGGATAGCGGGCGCGGAAATCGTCCACCAGCGGCACAATCACATGCAGCATAAAGGGCGTGGCAGCGTTCACCCGCAGTCGTCCTGACGGCATCTCGCGCCGCAGGGCAATCTGCTCTTCGGCCTGCTCAACCGAGGCCAGGATCTGGCGCGCATGCTCCAGAAAAACCTGTCCCTCTTCGGTCAGCGCCAGCCGTCGGGTGGTGCGATGCAACAGGGTAGTCTGCAGCTTACTCTCCAGCCGGGACAACGCCCGGCTGATGCCCGAACTGGTCTGCGCCAGCTGGGATGCCGCTGCGGTAATGGAGCCGCTGTCCACCACCGCCACCCAGGCGCGTAGCTCTTCCAGGGTAATCTTCACAATGGTTACTGTCTCTGCTCTGAATCTGCCGGGTTCTCTGAGGATGTGCTGGCTGAAGCACAAAGAGAACAGGACGCTTTCGCGTCCTGTTTTTTACACTTCGATATCGGCCTTGTCGCCTTTTTCCTGCAACCAGTTACGCCGGTCTTCGGAACGTTTCTTCGCCAGCAGCATATCCATCATGCGCAGCGTCTGATCGATATCCTCTTCGCTGATGGTCAGCTGAACCAGGCGGCGGGTATTCGGATCCAGCGTCGTTTCGCGCAGCTGCAGCGGGTTCATCTCGCCCAGTCCTTTAAAGCGCTGAACGTTAGGTTTGCCCTTTTTACGTTTCAGCTGCTCCAGCACGCCCTCTTTCTCATCTTCATCCAGCGCATAGTAGACCTCTTTACCGAGATCGATACGGTAGAGCGGCGGCATGGCCACGTAGACATGACCATTTCTGACCAGTGAGCGGAAATGCTTCACGAACAGCGCACAGAGTAGTGTAGCGATGTGCAGACCATCGGAGTCCGCATCCGCCAGAATACAGATCTTGCCGTAACGAAGCTGCGAAAGATCTTCGCTGTCAGGATCGATGCCGATCGCCACGGAAATATCGTGCACTTCCTGCGACGCCAGAACCTCATCGGAAGAGACTTCCCAGGTGTTCAGGATCTTGCCTTTAAGCGGCATGATCGCCTGATATTCACGATCGCGCGCCTGCTTGGCCGATCCGCCTGCTGAGTCTCCTTCGACCAGGAACAGTTCTGTTTTATTCAGATCCTGCGCGGTGCAGTCCGCCAGTTTGCCCGGCAGCGCCGGACCGCTGGTGAGCTTTTTACGCACCACTTTTTTGGCTGCCCGCATACGCCGCTGGGCGCTGGAGATCGCCAGTTCAGCCAGCTGTTCTGCCGTCTGAATGTTCTGGTTCAGCCACAGGCTGAAGGCATCTTTTACAACGCCAGAGACAAAGGCTGCGCACTGACGTGAAGAGAGACGCTCTTTGGTCTGCCCGGCAAATTGTGGATCCTGCATCTTGACCGACAGCACATAAGCGCAGCGATCCCAGATATCTTCCGCAGAAAGTTTTACGCCACGCGGCAGGATATTGCGGTATTCGCAGAACTCGCGCATCGCATCCAGCAACCCCTGACGCAGACCGTTGACGTGAGTCCCGCCCTGCATGGTCGGGATCAGGTTAACGTAGCTTTCAGTTAATAGCTCGCCGCCTTCCGGCAGCCACAACAGCGCCCAGTCCACCGCTTCCACATCACCGGCAAAGCTGCCGACAAAGGGTTTTTCCGGCAGCGTCGGTAAGCCATTCACTGCTTCGCACAGGTAGTCAGTCAGGCCATCTTCGTAGCACCAGGTCTGTTCGGTATTGTTCAGCTTGTCTTTAAAGACAATCTCAACGCCGGGACAGAGCACTGCTTTGGCTTTCAGCAGATGGGATAAACGTGATACCGAGAAGCGTGGGCTGTCGAAGAAGCTTTCATCAGGCCAGAAATGGACGCGCGTACCGGTGTTGCGTTTCGCCACCGTGCCAGTAACCGTGAGATCCTGAACTTTGTCGCCATTTTCAAAGGCCATGTCATAGATTTCGCCATTACGGCGCACCGTGACTTCGACGCGTTTTGACAGGGCGTTAACCACAGAAATGCCGACGCCGTGCAGACCGCCCGAGAACTGATAGTTTTTATTGGAGAACTTGCCGCCTGCGTGCAGACGACACAGGATCAGCTCAACGGCAGGCACGCCCTCTTCCGGATGGATATCCACCGGCATGCCGCGACCATCATCAATAACTTCCAGCGACTGGTCAGCGTGCAGAATCACTTCAACCCGCTTCGCATGGCCGCCCAGCGCCTCATCGACGCTGTTATCAATCACTTCCTGGCCCAAATGGTTGGGCCGCGTCGTATCGGTGTACATGCCCGGACGACGGCGAACAGGCTCAAGGCCAGTCAGGACCTCAATGGCATCCGCGTTATAGTTTGATTGACTCATCGTAAATGTCTGATTAGAAGGGTGAAATGGGGTGCGATTTCCGCATTACTCAGGGATGATTCAGACCGAGAAAGTCCAGAATCTGCGGGAAATGGCGCTCGAATCCAGTAAATGTATGATTGCCGCCCTCTTCTACCGTGTGACGGCACGCGCTGTAATAGTCGAGCGCCTGTCGGTAATCGAGAACTTCATCGCCGGTCTGTTGCAGCAGCCAGAGTAAATCGGGCGCTTCCAGCGGTTCAATCTGCATTACTTTGAGATCGTAAATGTGGCGTGACTCTAACACATATTGCTGGCCCGTGTAGGGATTCTGATTTTCGCCCAGGAAATCCGCCAGCAGCTCAAAAGGCCGTACCGCGGGATTGACGACCACGGCCGGCAGCATAAAACATTGCGACAGCCAGGTGGCGTAATAACCTCCCAGCGAAGAGCCTACCAGCCCGAGGGTTTCGCCACTGCGACTCAGTACTAAATCCTCCAGCATGGCGGCTGTATCGGCCGGAAAAGTCGGCAGCTGAGGAACAATCATTTCAATTTCCGGATGCTGCGTCTCTAACCATTGCCGGAACTGAGTCGCTTTGGCCGACTGCGGCGAACTATTAAAACCGTGCAGATAGAGCAATGCCGCCACGCGTCAGTATCCTTCTGAGTCTAAGTCGGGACGAAAAGCGTCGGTGTCAAGCCGGTTCACTTCGGTCTCAAGGCCGCCATCCGGATGCAGCGTAAACCAGCGCCAGCCGGGAGCCACGGTGTCGATCGCAAAACTGGTGCAGTGCGGTTTGAACTGGACGCAGGTAGAGGGCGTAGCCAGCACCCGACGGCCATGCCACTCCATATCCAACTCCTGGTGAATATGGCCACAGACCAGCGTCCGGGCTAACGGGTAGCGCTGCAACACGGCATCAAGCTGATGAGAATTGCGCAGGCTGTGCTGATCGAGCCAGGTACAACCAGAGGCCAGGGGATGGTGATGCAGCATAACCAGTGTATGCCGTTGCGGAAAGCGGGCCAGCGCGTTGTCGAGCCACTCCAGCTGATAGTCGCTCAGCATGCCATGCGGGACACCGTAGACCTGGCTGTCGAGCAACACAACCTGCCACTGCTCACCCAACAGCACCTGCTTATGGGCATTGATGTGGGATGCGGCCAGCGTGTCGACCATCGCGGGCTGAAAATCGTGATTACCAGGTAGCCAGACACAGGGCCGCGGCAAACGTGAGATACCCTCAGCGAAATACTGATAGGCTTCGATAGAGTGATCCTGGGCGAGATCGCCAGTGGCGATGATCAGGTCGTAGTCGCGATGTTGCGCAATAATCGCATCCAGCACCGCTTCATAGCTCGACCAGGTGTTCACCCCAAGCAGCGATTCATGTTTTCCCGCGAACAGGTGGGTATCCGTGATTTGCAAAATCCTGATTTCGGAACCGTTCGCTGCAGGAAGAGTTAGCAGGCTATCCAAAGCGTTTCCTTCGTCTCCACGCCATTTACTGCATTATACGCATCAGCAGACCGGAACTGCCATCGCGCCATGTGCCAGGCAGTAGCGCAGCCAGTCTGCGAGAAACTGGTTTATCTGATGTTTTTCATCGCGCTGATGCAATTTTTTATTAGGATAATCATAGCGCGCTTTGAAACGATAGATCTGTTGAGTTGAACACACTTCGGCGACCATCGCATCGTGATAGAGCCTGACAGACATCGAGGGCAGGCTCCAGTAACTCACGGCAGGCGCGACCTGGCGGACCTCCACCAGCGTAGTGTAGCGTGTCGACTCCTGGATCGTCAGCTGATAACGGGCGCCACTCACCTGATAGATCACCGATTCTCCCGCCTCATCGTTACGCGGCAGCAGGCGGCGTAACTGGGCGAAATTGGTTTCGCAGAGCCGCATCATTTCGGGAAAGTCAGGGGTATAGCGCTGTTTCATTTTTGTATCCACTCTTCGCGTAGTTTTTCATGGTGCAACGCCAGCCATTGCAGTGCGATGACAGACGCCGCATTATCAATTATCCCCTCTTCCACCCAGCGGTAAGCCTGTTCGCGGCTCACTACATGGACAAGAATATCCTCATTCTCTTCCTCCAGACCATGGCATCCCTCTGCCTGGCTGGCATCCACTTCCCCAATCAGCACCGACAGACGTTCGCTGGTGCCGCCAGGGCTAGCCAGATAGCTAAGCATAGGCTTAACCCGTCCGACTTCTAATCCTGCTTCTTCAACAGCTTCACGGCGTACAACCTGCTCAACAGATTCACCCGGCTCGATAATGCCAGCGACCATCTCCAGCAGCCAGGGGGAAGCACTGCTGTCATAAGCCGGAATGCGGATCTGTTCAATCAGCACCACTTCATCGCGTAAGGGATCATAAGGTAGCAGCACGGCGGCATGTCCGCGCTCAAAAACTTCGCGCTGCACTTCCCCACTCATTTCGCCATTAAACTGGCGGTGACGGAAGCGGTAACGTTCGACGGAAAAAAAACCATCATAGACGGTTTCGCGTGCAATAATTTCTACATCGTTTTTTGTGAAAGTCACAGGGGATTTTTTTTCTTCCGGCATCATCAGGTTCCTTGTGCAGATTGGGGTGGAGCGAAAAAAGCCTGTAATCGTGCTCCATGTAAGTAGTTCTTTCTGAATTATTTACGTAAATTAGGGGGAGAAGGCACGTTCAGCCAACTTATCTCACAGTTGCCCTCTGCTAGAATCGGCGATAATTTTTTGGCTTACCCGGCAGCGCACCCACTGCAATTTGCTGCAACAAAAGGAATGCAAATGAAAAAACTGCTCCCATTTTTTATTGGGCTGAGCCTGGGCGGTTTCAGCTTCGCCAGCCAGGCCGAAGACCTGCTTCAGGTTTACCAGCAAGCACGTCTGAGCAACCCGGATCTGCGCAGCGCCGCTGCCGATCGCGATTCTGCCTTTGAGAAAATCAACGAAGCGCGTAGCCCATTACTACCCCAGCTCGGCCTGGGTGCAGACTACACCTATAACAACGGTTATCGCGACAGCAGTGGTCTCCATTCCAACACGACCAGCGGCTCGCTGCAATTAACCCAGACTATTTTCGATATGTCGAAATGGCGCGCACTGACCCTGCAGGAAAAAGCTGCCGGTATCCAGGATGTGACCTATCAGGTGGCGCAGCAGGATCTGATTCTGAACACCGCGACCGCCTACTTCAACGTGCTGAAAGCGATTGATACGCTTTCTTACACCGAAGCGCAGAAACAGTCGATCTACCGCGAACTTGACCAGACTACTCAGCGCTTTAACGTAGGCCTGGTGGCTATTACTGACGTTCAGAACGCCCGTGCGCAGTATGACAGCGTGCTGGCTAACGAAGTGACCGCGCGTAACAACCTTGATAATAACGTTGAAACGCTGCGTCAGATCACCGGCATGGACTACATGTCTCTGGCTTCGCTGAGCATCGATCGATTCAGAACCGATAAGCCCGAAGCGGTCAGCGCGCTGCTTAAGCAGGCGGAAGCTCGTAACCTGTCGTTGCTTTCTGCACGTCTGAATCAGGATTTAGCCCGTGAGCAGATCCGCTCCGCTGAAGCTGGTCATATGCCGACGCTGGGTCTGACTGCCTCTACCGGCCTGTCGAACAGCAAGTATGGCGGCAGCCGTGCGAACCAGAGCCAGGGTTCTACTGACTCAATTACCGGTTCTAACCAGGTGGGTCTGAGTTTCTCACTGCCACTCTACAGCGGCGGCAGCGTCACCTCTCAGGTGAAACAGGCGCAGTACAGCTTCGTCAGCGCCAGCGAATCGCTGGAAAGCGCACACCGTTCAGCAGTCCAGACGGTACGTTCATCGTTTAACAACGTGAATGCGTCTATCAGCAGCATCAACGCCTACAAACAGGCTGTGGTCTCTGCGCAAAGCTCTCTCGATGCGTCAGAAGCAGGCTATCAGGTTGGTACGCGTACCATCGTTGATGTGCTGGATGCGACAACCGTGCTCTATAACGCTAAGCAGCAGCTCTCTGATGCGCGTTATAGCTACCTGATTAACCAGCTGAATATCAGCTATGCGCTGGGTACGCTCAATGAGCAGAGCCTGCAGAAACTGAACAGCCAGCTGGGTAAAGAGATCCCGACTTCACCGGAAACGGTGGCACCGGAAAATGCACAACAGACCGCACGCGTGGATAGCGGTCCGGTGGCAACCGGCTCTTCTGAGGCAGCGCGTCCTGCGGCTCGCCACAGCAGCGCTAATCCTTTCGGTAATTAATCAGCGGACGGGCTGCTTTGCGGCCCGTCTCTCTGTTGAACGTATAACTAAGTAAAGATCCCTGTTGTATCAGGCCTCCAGCTTCAATTTTACCCCCCCATCCCCTATTCTATGCGCTACCTTTGGGCACAGGATAATCATAATGAAACGCACAAAATCTATTCGCTATGCCGCTTTTCGTAAGAGCTGGCAGGCACGCCATTTAACGCCCGTTGCTATCGCCGTCTCGGCGGTATTTATGCTGGCTGGCTGCGAACAGAACGATGAAACTGTTTCGATGTACCAGAACGCGGATGACTGTTCGAAAGCCAATCCGGGTCAGAGTGCGCAATGTACGACCGCATTCAATGAAGCCAAAAAAGAGGCGGAACGTACCGCGCCAAAATATGCCACGCGTGAAGATTGTGTGGCTGAATTTGGTGAAAACCAGTGTCAGCAAACACCGGCTCAGGCGGGTGTGGGCACCACCAATGCCGAATCACAGCAGAGTGGCGGTAGCTTCTGGATGCCACTGATGGCCGGTTATATGATGGGCCGCATGATGGGTGGTGGTTCGGGCTTTGCGCAGCAACCGCTGTTCTCCCCAAAAAATGCCCGCAGCCCGGCCAATGGCCAGTTTGTTGATGCATCTGGCCGTAATTATGGTGCTGCCACCTCCGGCAAAACCATGACCGTGCCTAAAACCGCGATGGCACCAAAACCGGCGACCACCTCTACCATTACCCGTGGTGGTTTTGGTGAAACCGTTGCGAAGCAGAACAGCATGCAGCGTAGCAGCGCCAGCGGCACCTCCAGCCGCTCAATGGGAGGCTAACGCCCCGATGGAACGCATTGCCATTTCAGAACGCCCAGGCTGGCGCGAAAAAGCCACCGAGTTCGGTTTTCGTTTTCACACCATGCATGGCGAACCCTACTGGTGTGAAGATGCTTATTACCAGTTCACGCTGGCGCAAATCGAACATCTGGAAGATGTGACCGCTGAGTTGCATCAGATGTGCCTGCAGGTAGTGGAAAAAGTGGTTAACAGCGAAGCGCTGCTGACTAAATTCCGCATTCCGAAACACACCTGGGACTTCGTGCGCGATTCATGGCATCAGCGTCAGCCGTCGCTTTACTCACGCCTTGATCTCGCCTGGGATGGCAAAGGCGATGTGAAGTTGCTGGAGAACAATGCTGATACGCCGACCTCACTGTATGAAGCGGCGTTTTTTCAGTGGCTGTGGCTGGAAGACCAGCTTAACGCCGGTCAGCTACCCGCAGGCAGCGATCAGTTTAATAGCCTGCAGGAAAAGCTGATTGAACGCTTTGCCGCATTACATCAGCAGCACGGCTTTAACTGGCTGCATTTCGCCTGCTGCCGTGACACCGACGAAGATCGTGGCACCGTGCAGTATCTTCAGGATTGCGCCACTGAAGCCGGTCTGCCGAGTGAATTCCTTTATATGGATGAGATTGGCTTGGGCGAGAAAGGGGAATTTACCGATGCTCAGGATCAGGTGATCAGTAACCTGTTCAAGCTCTATCCGTGGGAGTTTATGCTGCGTGAGATGTTCTCTACCAAACTCGGCGATGCTGGCGTGCGCTGGCTTGAACCGGCATGGAAAAGCATTATCTCGAATAAAGCCTTGCTGCCGTTGCTGTGGGAGATGTTCCCGAATCACCCTAACCTGTTACCTGCCTGGTTCGCCGAAGATGACGTTCCGCACATGGACAAATATGTGGTGAAGCCACTATTTTCACGTGAAGGGGCCAATATCCGAATCGTAGAAAATGGTCAGGAGATTGCCCGCGTTGATGGGCCGTACGGCGAAGAGGGAATGATCGTCCAGCAGTTCCATCCACTGCCTAAATTTGGCGACAGCTATACGCTGATCGGCAGCTGGCTGATCGACGATCAACCGGCCGGTATTGGCCTGCGTGAAGACCGCGACCTGATCACTCAGGATCTTTCCCGTTTCTATCCGCACGCCTTTATCGGTTAACGCACCGCGATAATAACAGGCCAGCTTCTGGCCTGTTTTCTCTCAGCTTTACCCTAACCTACCTGAACCGACAACATGCTGATGGCGCCCATCTCCATACCGTCAATCGGAATGCTGATTGCCTCATCCGGCTGACGTGCGCCCAGCACATAGAGCAGCGGCAGATAGTGCTCAGGCGTCGGGTTAGACAGTGCCGCACCAGGGTGATCCATAAAGTTAACCAGCGGATGAGAAGCGGCCTCGCTTTGCACCGTCAGATTATCGCGGACAAACTGTTCAAAACTGCTGGCCCAGGGGTAGACTTCGCTGTTGCCATCCCAGCGCACTTTACGCAGGTTATGCACCACGTTGCCGCTGGCGACAATCATCACACCCTGATCGCGCAGCGCAGCCAGTTTCCTGCCCATCTCAAAATGCCATGCCGCTGGTCTGGTGCCATCAATACTTAGCTGCACGACAGGAATATCCGCATCCGGATACATCTTAATCAGGACGCCCCAGGAACCATGATCCAGTCCCCATTCATGATCCAGCTTCACCTCAACAGGCGCTAACAGATCAACCAGCTGCTGCGCCAGTTCAGGCGATCCCGGTGCCGGATAGCGCGTATCAAACAGCGCCTGTGGAAAGCCACCAAAATCATGAATCGTCTTTGGCTCTGCCATTGCCGTCACGGCGGTGCCGCGCGTATACCAGTGTGCCGAAACCGCGATAATCGCACGTGGACGTGGCAGAGTGTCGCCAGCGTGACGCCACGCGGCAGTATAGCGGTTCTCTTCAAGGGCATTCATCGGGCTGCCATGCCCCAAAAACAGCGCTGGCATTCGTAACTGGCTCATTCGTGATCCCCGGGATCGGTTATTTGATAGCCACTACGATACGCGCATCCGCTGCTTTATCACGCGGATAACCATGATGGAGATTATCAGGAAATTTGAATGACATTGAACGTGGAAAATTTAACAGGTGTTTAGCAGGGGGAGAGAGGGAAAGTTGAAGGTCAGGCGGGTACGGCTGGAAGTAAAACAGGCCCCGTTCAGGGCCTGTTTATTGCGGCAGCCAGATTAGCTGGCATGACGCGTTTCGTGCGCGCGACGCCAGGCGATCAGATCTTCGATGGTCACGACTGGCATGTTGTGCTGGCGAGCGAAAGTAATCGCTTCAGGCGCATGGGCCATGGTGCCGTCGTCGTTGGTCAGTTCGCACAGGACGCCTGCGGGCTTAAAGCCGGCCAGCGTGACTAAATCAATAGTCGCTTCGGTATGCCCGCCACGGGTTAATACGCCGCCTTCGCTGGCACGCAGCGGGAAGACGTGACCAGGGCGATGCAGATCGGTAGGTTTGGCATTGTCGGCAATGGCAGCGCGAATGGTGGTGATACGATCCTGGGCAGAGACGCCCGTGGTGACACCTTCGGCGGCCTCAATGGTCACGGTGAACCCGGTACCAAAGGAGCTGGTGTTATTTTCCACCATCATGGGCAGATCGAGCTGCTGGCGACGCGCTTCGGTCAGGCAGAGGCAGACAATGCCGCTGCCGTGACGAATCGTCAGTGCCATCTGTTCAACGGTCATGTTTTCTGCGGCGAAGATCATATCGCCTTCGTTTTCGCGATTTTCATCGTCGAGTACCATCACACCGCGTCCCTCACGCAGGGCGGCGATAGCACGTTCTACACGCTGTTCAGGCGTGCCAAATTCAGAAAGTAGCGTCTGATTCATGGTAATAAAAACCTTAAAATGTATGGGTTACCAGAATCAGGGCGTGCTTAGGAGTGACGTCAAAAAGACGTGGCAATAACGTGAAGCAGACACAATTGTCCGACAGATGTCGTTACCCTCTCCCATCCGGACTGTAACCGTCGGCCCCGGAATTACACCGGATCTGCTGACCTTTATCTCTCTTTTCATCAAGATAAAGCGCTCGCGGGCTTTCAGCCGAAGCTGATTTACCGCCGGTGGGGAATTGCGCCCCGCCCTGAGAATAAGCCTTTCAACTATAACGCCGATCGTTTGAGGCGGCAATCATCAATAGCGCAATTGCTTTTGCATTTCCTGCGTTACCGATTTGAGGTTTATCCTTTTCATTTCTGGCATTACACTTAACACTTATTACGTTGGTAAACACGCTGACACAGCTCTCCGTAACCAGGAAATCATCATGATCGACACGAAAAAAATTGAACAACTTGCCCGTCAGGTTCACGAAGCGATGCCTAAAGGTGTTCGTGAGTTTGGTGATGATGTCGAAAAGAAAATTCGTCAGGTTCTTCAGGCGCAGCTGACCCGTATGGATTTGGTCAACCGTGAAGAGTTTGATGTGCAGACGCAGGTATTACTGCGTACGCGGGAGAAACTGGCGGCGCTGGAGCAGCGTCTGGCCCAGCTGGAAAGTCAGGGTTCATCAGCCGGTACGCCACCGACCGCAACGGCACCGGTAACGCCTGTTGCCGCGACACCCTCTGCAGCGGTAGCGAGTTCGCCAGCGGCTTCACCGGCACCGGTTGCGGATGTGGTGAAACCTGTCGCGGACAATAAGCCAGAATAAGCCTTTGAGCGGGAGCCAGGCTCCCGCTTACTTTCCGCTTCAGCTGCCGCGAATAGTTTTAATAATGTTGGTGGTAGAGATACCGTCCTCGAAGTTCAGCACCTGCACGTCGCCGCCATTTGCCCACACTTCTTTACTGCCCGCGATATCTTCCGGCTTGTAATCGCCACCTTTGACCAGCAGGTCAGGCAGAATCCCTGCAATCAGCCGCTGCGGCGTATCCTCTTCGAATACTACCACCCAGTCGACCGCTTCCAGCGCGCCCAGCACGATCATCCGGTTTTCCTGCGGATTCACCGGACGGCTTTCGCCTTTCAGACGTTTAGTCGACGCATCGCTGTTCACCGCGACGATCAGTCGATCGCCGAGCTTACGGGCATTTGCCAGGTAAGAGACATGACCGGCGTGCAGAATGTCGAACACGCCGTTAGTCATCACCACTTTTTCGCCACGACGGCGGGCCATCTCAACGGCGGCTTTTAACTGCGCTTCCGTCATGATGCCAAAACCCTGCTCAGGGCGGGCGTGAATTGCATTTTCCAGCTCAACGGTGCTGACGGTCGAGGTACCGAGTTTACCCACCACTACACCCGCCGCCGCATTCGCCAGGAAACAGGCTTCTTCCAGCGAGTCGCCAGCAGCCAGAGCAGCAGCCAGCACGCCGATCACCGTATCACCTGCACCGGTCACGTCATAGACTTCCTGCGCCTGCGTCGGCAGATGCAGAGGCGCTTTGCCCGGCTGGAGCAGCGTCATGCCATTTTCGGAACGGGTCACAAGCAGCGCGGAGAGGTCAAAGTCAGCGATAAGCTGTGTGCCACGCGCCACGATCTCCTCTTCGTTTTTGCATTTGCCGACGACGGCTTCAAATTCCGAGAGGTTCGGCGTCAGCAGCGTCGCGCCCCGGTAGCGCGTAAAATCGGTGCCTTTCGGGTCGATTAATACCGGTACGCCCGCTTCGCGCGCCAGGGTAATCATGGTCTGGACGCTGGTGAGCGCGCCTTTGGCGTAGTCGGACAGCACCAGCGCACCCGCTGCGGCAAGCGAATCACGCATTTTCTGGTGAATTGGCGCCGGATCAACCTGATCAAAGCCCTCTTCAAAATCGAGACGGATCAGCTGCTGATTGCGGGAAAGCACGCGCAGTTTGGTAATGGTCGGATGGCTTTTGACCGCCACGAAATCACAATGAACATTGACATCTTTCAGCGTATTACTTAACACGCGCGCCGCATCATCTTCACCGGTCAGGCCGATCAGGCGAGACGCGGCACCGAGTGCTGCAATGTTCATCGCCACGTTTGCCGCGCCGCCAGGACGCTCTTCAACCGTGTCCACTTTCACCACCGGAACCGGGGCTTCAGGGGAGATACGGCTGGTTGGGCCATACCAGTAACGATCCAACATTACATCGCCAACAACCAGCACTGAGGCTTGGCCGAACGCGGGCAGAGTCACTTTCATTCCAGACACTCCAGACTGCATTAAAAATAGTGCGCGGATGATAGCACAGTTGCGATTTGTGCTATCAGCATCACGCCAGGATAGACGCAGGCGTTATCAGCCAGCGCTGCCAGCTGTTCAGAACCGTCTGCCGCTCCGCTGCGTAAGCCTCTGGTTCAACGTGACCCGGCAGCTCCTGCAGGGCGCGATGGTGCAATGCGTCACGCAGCGTTACATATGCCTGCGTCAGCGCCTGCGCTTCATCAGTGGGCATTTTATGGTACTTCGCCATCAGCTCGAAAATGCGCACATTGTCAGACCAGCGCGTCAGTTCAGGCTGCTCAGCGGCGTAGCGTAAGACAAGATATTGTGCGATGAATTCAATATCGGTGATGCCACCCGCATCGGCTTTGATATCCCAGCGACCTTTGTGTTTGTTGCTGAGGTGAGCACGCATCTTTTCACGCATCTCACGCACTTCAGTTTGCAGCGCGTCTGCGGCACGTGGCAGCGACAGAATCGCCTGACGGATCACGCTGAAGCGCTCGCCCAGGGCCGCCTCGCCAAACACCACACGCGCCCGGACCAGCGCCTGATGCTCCCAGGTCCAGGCTTCACTGCGCTGATACTCCTCAAAGGCCTCAAAGGTACTGACCAGCATGCCTGCCGCGCCGGAAGGACGCAGGCGCGCATCCACTTCGTAGAGAATGCCGGAGGAAGTCCGGGTACTGAAGAGATGCATGATGCGCTGGGCAAGACGCAGATAGAACTGACGGCCATCAATGCTGCGCTCCCCTTCAGTCACCGCGTCAGCCGGACAGTCATGCAGAAAGACTAAATCGAGGTCGGAACTGTAACCCAGCTCCCAGCCCCCCAGCTTGCCGTAGCCCAGTACCGCAAAGCCTCGCTCATGTTCATTACTCAGGTGCGAAGGACGACCGTAGCGTTGCACCATCATATTCCACGCCTGGCGCACCACCGATTCGATAATCGCTTCCGCCAGCCAGGTGAGATGATCGCTGACTTTCATTACTGGCAGCGTGCCAGCAATATCAGCGGCAGCAATACGCAAATGCTGTGCCTGCTTAAACTGCCGCACGGCTTCCAGCTGCTGCTCCTCATCCTCAGTGGGAATTCGCAGCAGATACTGTCGCAACTCGTCACGATAGGCGTCGGTGGCGGTCGGCTGATAGAGCGTGGCGGGGTCGAGCAGTTCATCCAGCAATAAGGGATGACGCGCCAGCTGACTGGCTACCATCGGTGAGGCCGCGCACAGACGAATCAGATGACGCAGGGCACCGTGATACTCCGTCAGCAACTCAAGATAAGTACTGCGTGTCAGCACGCCGATCAGCAGCGGCGTCAGGCGGCCGAGCGTCACCGCCGCATCTTCACGCGGGCAGACTTCGCTCAGCAGCCGCGGCATCAGTTGATCCAGCGCCTGACGGCCACGCGGGCCGATAGTCCGTCGGTTAATATCCTGACGAAACGCCTCCAGCGCCTGATGCAGCGTAAGCCGCTGATCGTCACTGAGCTGCGGCACCAGCGGTGCCAGTTCGCTATCCTCCAGTTGGTCCTGCCACAGCACCTGAAACTCCGCCAGCTCACGCTGATCGCCAATTTCAGGGGTATCTTCGCCAATCAGCTCGTCAAAGATGGCCCGAACCGCCGCCATCTGGCCATCAAGGCGGGTCATCAGGGAAGCCCAGTCGGCACAATCCATCGCCCACGCCAGCCGGGTGCGATGCAGTTCATCCTCGGGCAGCGTCTGAGTCTGCTCATCGCCCAGGCTTTGCAGCAGATTCTCCAGCCGCCGGAGGAACAGATAGGCGTCACGCAGTGCATCGACCTGTTCCGCGGGCAGCAGAGCCAGCGTTTTGATCGCCTCCAGCGTCGGCAGCAGCGCACGCAACTGAAGCGAGCGCTCACGCCCGCCGCGAATCAGCTGGAACACCTGCACGATAAACTCGGTTTCACGGATGCCGCCCGCGCCCAGTTTGATATTGTTTTTCAGCCCGCGTCGCCGCACTTCGCGGCTGATCATCCCTTTCATGTTACGCAGCGACTGGATCACGCTGAAGTCGATGTAGCGGCGATAGACGAACGGTCGCAACATCTGTTGCAGTTCCAGGCTCCAGCGATCGTGGTCATCGCCCATCAGTCGCGCCTTGACCATGGCGTAACGCTCCCAGTCACGTCCCTGCTCCTGATAGTAATCTTCCAGCGCGGCAAAGCTCATCACCAGCGGACCGCTGTCGCCAAACGGGCGCAGTCGCATATCCACCCGATAGACAAAGCCATCCATGGTGGGTTGATCCAGCACTTTGATCAGCCGCTGTCCCATACGGGTAAAGAACTGGGCGTTGTCGAGCTCACGCCGTCCGCCGCGCGTGGTGCCGTTTTCCGGCCAGGCAAAAATCAGGTCGATGTCAGAGGAGAAATTGAGTTCGCCGCCGCCCAGCTTGCCCATGCCGAGGATCAGCAGCGGCTGCGCGTCGCCATCCGCATTACAGGGCGTACCAAAATCACGGCAGCAATCCTGATAGACCCAGTCACGCGCCCGGCTGATCAGCACTTCGGCTAATACGCTGAGCTGCTGCAGGCTCTGTTCGGTTGTGGCGTGTTGCAGAGCCTGCATCCAGGCGACACGCGCCAGCATACGGCGGCGAAACAGCCGCAGTTCACGCATCAGGCTCGCTTCGCTGTCGACATCGTTCAGCGCCTGATTCAGCCACGCAGAGTAGTGTTGCCACTCTTCAGGCTGAGGCGGCTGGTCGAGCATCGCCTGCCACCAGTCGGGATGTTGTTGCAGGTTTTCCAGCACAAAATCGCTGAAAGCCAGCCCGGCGGCCTGCTCCGGGCTTAGCGAAGCCAGAGGAACCCCAAGCTGTCGGGCGGCCTCTTCGGCCTGATCGCGTAGCAACGCGGGAAGTGCTGACAACATAACTCCCTCCTTGATGGCGTAACGGAATGCCCGTTAGCGGGCAGCGCCGCTGGTGAGCCAGAACGGCTGCTGTTTCAGCGCCTGCATCGCCAGCCAGGCTAATCCGGATGTCTGCTTTTCATGGATTGCCGACAGCAGTTGCTGCCAGGGATCGAGCCAGGCCATCACCGTTTCCACGGGATAGGAACCCGCCAGCAGGTGCACCGTCAGCAGCTGACGCGCCAGGCGCGTAGCTTTGTCCTGATACTCATTGGGCTGTTTTACCGTGATGAAGGTTTCTCTTAAATCAGCATTAACGCGGCTCAGCATGATGTCGCTGAAGCGCTTAAACGAACCCTGCAGCTTGGTTTCCCCTTTGGCATCGATCCACTGACGCCACTGAGATTCAGCCAGCCAGTGAGTCAGCGCCAGCTGCGTTTCAACGGAGAGAGAAGAGAGGCAGAAAGCAGTCGCCTCCTGCTCCTCATTCACCAGCGTCTCTTCCAGTGTGGTCAGCTGCTGACGCAATGCACTGCTGGCTTTGCGTGGCACCAGCGCACCAAACAGGCTGAAGGCCTGACGCAGCAGGTCCAGCGCTTCGCGCACCGCATCCTGCGCCGCCGCGTTACCGCGCAGCCAGACTTCTTCATGATATTGCCAGTGACGCAGTCCAGCAGACATTGCAGCGACCATGCCCTGCTCTACGGTCGCTTTAGTGCCGGCTTTCAGCAGCGGGAACGCCTCAATCTGGCGCGGCGGATTACCCTGCGCCAGCTGATAGCCGCGGGCGGCTTTGCTCAGGCTGCCCATACGCAGACCACCCAGCCCCACCAGCTGCTGTGCAAAGGCCAGCAGATCCTGGCGTTCGCCACGTTTCAGCTCCAGTTCGATCTCGCACAGCGGCTCGCTAAGCTCACCCGCTGTGACCGCGCCCTGATCAAACGCCACTTCAATTTCACTGTTGCCTGTGGTGATCAGCCAGACTTCGCGCTGGAAATGGGTGGTGAACAGCGGCTCCAGACGCGACTGTAGCGCCACGACATCGGTGCCCTTTGGCCAGATCTCTGCGGGCAGACGCGCAATGTCCAGCACCGGCTCGCTGAGCTCAACATTATATTCCGGACGCTGATGCAGTCCGCCAAGCGTCTGCCCCGCCGCTTTCAGCGTCATTTCATAACGCTGGTCAACGCCACGGATACGTAATCCCATGTCCCAGCGTCGCAGCTGGTTGTCGTCGGTTTCGAAGTAGATATTGGTCAGCTCGCGAGCAGCCTGATGCTGATTCGGCAGAGTGGAGAGCAGTTCAGCCAGTTTCCCGGCTGCCTGTGGAGTTGCAATGAACTTTAGTTCGATTTCGATGGTCATAATTTTTTATTCACTACGCCGCTGGCACTTAAGAGGGTTTTTCCTGCATATTTCAGGCAATTATCAGCAGGTTACTCACGCTGTCGCCTGGAGGGCAAGGGGTTTATGAGGCGAAGATTAATGCACAGAAGCCGCGCTGTCTCTGCTTTCTTTGCTCTTTCGCAGACCTTTTCGCACTCTCATGAGACCAGGATAGTTCTCATTCAGATTTATGCGAGGCCTCTCCAGACTGTGCCGGTAAATTTTATGTCAGACTAAGCCAAACGAAATCGAATGAAAAAAATCACACTCGCTGGACTCACTTTGCTGGCCCTTAGCACCCTTGCACCTGCCCATGCCGACGAAAAACGCTATGTTTCTGATGAGCTTTCGACCTGGGTACGTAGCGGACCAGGCGATCAGTTCCGCCTGCTCGGTAAGCTGAACGCCGGGGAAGAAGTGCAGCTGTTACAGACCAATAATGACACCCATTATGGCCAGATCCGTGATTCGGAAGGCCGCACCACCTGGATCCCCCTGTCGCAGCTTAGCGCGAATCCAAGCCTGCGCACCCGGGTGCCTCAGCTTGAGCAGCAGGTGAAAGATCTGACGGCCAAACTGGATAACATCGACAACAGCTGGAATCAGCGCACCGCTGAGATGCAGAATAAAGTCGCCAGCAGCGACGGCGTAATCAATGGGCTGAAAGGCGAGAATCAGAAGCTGAAAAATGAGCTGATCGTCGCCCAGAAGAAAGTCAGCGCCGCCAACGTTCAGCTGGATGATAAGCAGCGCACCATCATCATGCAGTGGTTTATGTATGGCGGCGGCGTACTGGGTGTCGGCCTGCTGCTGGGCCTGTTACTGCCGCACATGCTGCCGCGCCGTAAGAAAAGCGATCGCTGGATGAACTGACACTATATCTGTCGGATTTAAGCAGGGGATCGTAGGATCCTCTTTTTGGCATGTCTGCAATCCGGGGAATCTGTGCAACAATAAAATGAGATGCACGGCTGATTTCAGGCGCGGGAGGTGCCCGGCGTGCAGGTCATTTACTTTTCTCTGGAGTTTTGCGTGAAGACGTTTCTTGTTGGCGGTGCAGTGCGTGATGCGCTGCTGAATCTGCCGGTTACAGACAAAGATTGGGTAGTCACAGGTTCCACACCCGAAGCCATGCTCGAGCAGGGCTATCAACAGGTCGGTCGCGATTTTCCCGTTTTCCTGCATCCCGTCAGTCGCGAAGAGTATGCGCTGGCACGGACTGAGCGGAAAAACGGGAAAGGCTACACCGGCTTTGTCACCTGGTCCGCGCCCGACGTGACGCTTGAGCAGGACTTACAGCGGCGCGATCTGACCATCAATGCGATTGCTCAGGATGAAAACGGCGAGCTGGTTGACCCCTACAACGGCCAGCGTGATATTGCCCAGCGCCTGCTGCGTCACGTCTCGGAAGCCTTCAGTGAAGATCCGCTACGTGTACTGCGGGTCGCGCGTTTTGCTGCGCGTTTTGCCCATCTAAACTTTCGTATTGCCCCCGAAACCCAGTTGCTGATGCAGCAGATGGCTGAAAGCGGCGAGCTGTCGAATCTCACTGCGGAACGGGTGTGGAAAGAGACAGAAAAGGCGCTGAGTTCCCGTAACCCGCAGGTCTATTTTCAGGTTCTGCGCGACTGCGGTGCGCTGCAGGTGCTGTTTCCTGAGCTGGATAATCTGTTTGGTATTCCTGCGCCGATTAAGTGGCATCCGGAGATCGACACCGGCGTCCATACGCTGATGACACTGGCAATGGCCGCTGCCCTCTCCAGCGAGATCGATGTGCGCTTCGCCACGCTCTTTCATGATGTCGGCAAGGCGCTGACGCCGCCTGAGCTGTGGCCAAGCCACCACGGTCATGGACTGGCGGGCGTTCCGCTGGTCGGGGCGCTGTGCCAGCGACTGCGCGTCCCAAACGCGATTCGCGATCTGGCGCTGATCGTGACCGAATTTCACGACATTGTGCACACTATCGAACGTCAATCTGCAGCATCGCTGGTGGCGCTGTTTGACCGGATAGATGCCTGGCGTAAGCCGCAGCGCGTTGAGCAGATGGCGCTAACCAGCGAAGCAGATGCGCGCGGGCGAGCCGGGCTGGAGAGCATGCCTTATCCGCAGGGCGACTATCTGCGTCGTGCTTTTGTGCTGGCGCAGGCGGTGCCGACAAAAGCGGTGGTCGAAGCGGGATTTAAAGGGGCAGAAGTGCGGGAAGAGATGACGCGACGACGTATTGCCGCCGTCGCGCAGGGTCTGGCGCTCAGGCAGCCTGACTAGCAGGCTGCCCGGGGTTTACATGAAGATCATGTAAACCGCTGCCGCCACAATAAAGCGGTAAATAGCAAACGAGACAAACGAGATGCGTTTAATCAGCTCAAGGAAGGCTTTAATCGCAATCAGCGCCACGATAAACGCCATCACAAAACCGACCGCGAACATCGGGAAGTCCGCCATTGTCAGGAAGCCGATGCTCTTGTACATGTCCAGCACGGTCGCACCCATCATCATTGGCACTGCCAGGATGAAGGAGAATTCTGACGCTGCATAGCGGCTCACGCCCATCAGCATGCCACCAGAGATCGTTGCACCCGAACGCGAGAAGCCCGGCCACAGCGCTAAGCACTGGAAACAGCCAATCATAAACGCCTGACGATAGGTAATATCATCGACGCCGACGGCTTTCGGCTGTTTTGGCTTAAGGTACTCAGCGACCAGCAGCAGCACACCCCCCACCACCAGCGCGTACATCACGTTGATCGGATTAAACAGCGTTTTAATCTGATCGTGCAGGACCAGACCCACGACCACCGCCGGAACCATACCCAGCAGGATGTGGATCAGCGACAGACGGCCGGTGCCGACACCTTCATGTTTAACTTCGCCAAAGTGAATGCCGATCAGGCCAAACAGACGGCGCCAGAACATCACTACCACAGCCAGAATCGATCCTAACTGGATCACAACTTCAAAGGTCTCGGCTTTTTCACCCTCAAAGCCCAGCAGGTGACCCACTATAATCATGTGCCCTGTGGAAGAGACCGGTAAAAATTCGGTCAGCCCTTCCACAATGCCCAGGATTGCAGCTACCCAAAGCTGATGAATATCTGCCATCAAATGTTTCCTCTATCCGTTTCTAAACCATTAAAAAGGCGGTAGCGCGTGGCTATCGCCTGAAATTATGCCGCTATCAGCCTGAATTAAACCTTAAGGTCTACACCGTTTCGCCTGCTGTAACGAAACGGTACACGCTATGACAGACAGTAATTTGGTTTGGTTTCATTGTGATGGCAATCACATCGTATTTATTTAGGAATAGTCCCGCGCTCAATTCGCACGCCGACCTGCGCCGCCTGGGCTACAGCCCCCGGTTTGCTTACCTTTATGCGGACGCCAGGCGAATTGAAACGGTTCATCAACAGATCCGCGATTTCTTCAGCAACCCGCTCAACCAGGGCAAAACGACCGCCGTTCAGATGCGTCAGGATCGCAGAGGAGACATCCGCATAGCTCAGACAATCCTTCACATCGTCGCTGCTGGCCGCCAGACGGTTATCCCAGGCCATTTCGACATCGAGCACCAGCTTCTGCTGTATGTCCTGTTCCCAGTCGTAAACGCCAATGGTGGTGAACACCGTGAGTTGTTCTATAAATACGATATCCATGATGAGGGTCTCTGTTTTTGGCTAAGCCGGATACCACTTCCGGCGGATTATGCGTATTATCCACAGTTGATGAGATCAAAACGACCCTAAAGGGAACGGTACTGTGTTATGAGTGCTTTCGCGCTTGGTATGATTATTTTCGCGTATCTTTGCGGTTCGATTTCCAGTGCGATTCTGGTCTGCAAACTCGCTGGCCTGCCCGATCCCCGCACACATGGTTCAGGCAATCCTGGTGCCACCAACGTACTGCGTCTGGGCGGTAAAGCCGCAGCAGCCTGCGTATTAGTGTTTGATGTGCTGAAGGGGATGGTGCCGGTCTGGCTGGCCTATCTGATGCATGTCACTCCGCTCTATCTCGGCCTGACCGCGATTGCTGCCTGTCTGGGTCATATCTACCCGGTGTTCTTCCACTTTCGCGGTGGCAAAGGTGTGGCGACGGCATTCGGGGCGATTGCGCCGATTGGCTGGGACTTAACCGGGCTGCTCACCGGCACCTGGCTGTTAACGGTTTTACTCAGCGGCTATTCATCGCTGGGTGCCATCGTCAGCGCGTTGATTGCGCCATTCTATGTCTGGTGGTTCAAACCGCAATTCACCTTCCCGGTTTCCATGCTTTCCTGTCTGATCCTGCTGCGTCATCACGACAATATTCAGCGGCTGTGGCGGGGTCAGGAAGGCAAAATCTGGAAGCGTAAAAAGAAATCTGAGTCATAAAAAAAGCCGGCAAGCCGGCTTTTTTCACATCAGATGGCGGGCAGTTCTGCCAGCGGCCAGCGTGGCCGCACACTGATGCTTAACTCGCCCCGCGTTCCGCCTTTTAACCGCACCATGCCCGCATACGCGATCATCGCACCGTTATCGGTACAGAACTCCGGACGGGCGTAAAACACTTCACCGCCGCGCTTTTGCATCATGATCGCCATCTGCTCCCGCAGTGTGCGGTTAGCGCTGACACCACCCGCAATCACCAGACGCTTAAAGCCGGTCTGATCCAACGCACGCTTACATTTAATCGACAGCGTATCGACTACTGCATCTTCAAACGCACGGGCGATATCAGCACGGGTCTGTTCATCGTCAGGATTAGCGCGAATGGTATTAGCAGCAAAAGTTTTCAGGCCGGAGAAGCTGAAATCCAGGCCCGGTCGGTCGGTCATCGGACGCGGGAAGGTAAAACGCCCCGCCATGCCCTGCTGCGCCATCTTCGACAGCATGGGTCCGCCCGGATAATCCAGACCAAGCAGCTTCGCTGTCTTATCAAAGGCTTCGCCCGCGGCATCATCGATCGATTCGCCCAGCAATTCGTACTCACCGACGCCGGTAACGCTAATCAGCTGAGTATGTCCACCCGACACCAGAAGTGCCACAAACGGAAACTCTGGTGGATTCTCTTCCAGCATCGGCGCCAGCAGGTGACCTTCCATATGATGAACCGGCACGGCAGGCACTTTCCAGGCAAACGCCAGGGCGCGGCCAATGGTCGCACCAACCAGAAGCGCTCCAACCAGTCCAGGACCGGCAGTGTAGGCCACCGCATCAATCTGCTGCGGCTCCAGACCGGCCTCTTTCAGCGCCGCCTGAATCAGCGGCACAGTTTTACGCACGTGATCACGTGAGGCCAGTTCCGGCACCACACCGCCATAATCGGCATGCAGTTTTACCTGGCTATAGAGTTGGTTTGCCAGTAATCCGGCCTCGTCATCATAGATTGCGATGCCGGTTTCATCGCACGACGTTTCAATACCCAGAATTCGCATTGCATCACCTCATTCTTGCGGCGCGCAGTTTATCACAGCAATTGGATGTGCAGCGCAGGCATCCCGCGTAAAAAGTCATTTTCTGTCGGCTAAAGAGTGCGCTATACTCCCGCCCCTGGAAAAACCGGCAGCCGCACAGGCAAACGCTCCTGTTGGTTTCAAATTATCCATGGTGCTTTACAAACCAACTTGAGTTGGAGTAAAATGCTGCACCATTTTGAATTTGCTGGCGCCGCAGTCAGCAGCAAAAACCGAATTTTATCGAGGTGAGAGTTACATGCCGGTAATTAAAGTACGTGAAAACGAGCCATTTGACGTAGCACTGCGTCGCTTCAAGCGTTCATGCGAGAAAGCAGGCGTTCTGGCTGAAGTTCGTCGTCGTGAGTTTTATGAAAAACCGACTACAGAACGTAAGCGCGCTAAAGCGTCAGCAGTTAAGCGTCACGCCAAGAAACTGGCTCGCGAAAACGCACGCCGCACTCGTCTGTACTAAGTCGTTCCGGAGGTTCGCCTCCACCGCGTGATTCACGCAGACAGAGTCAAGTAAAAGGCCGTGCTTTCCGAAAGGAAGCGCGGCTTGTTGCCGTTTATGAGCTGAAAATCTGGGGCGTATGGCTGGACGAATTCCACGCGTATTTATCAACGATTTACTTGCCCGCACGGATATCGTGGATCTTATCGATGCCCGCGTTAAGCTGAAAAAGCAGGGTAAGAATTTCCATGCGTGCTGTCCTTTCCATAATGAAAAAACGCCCTCTTTCACCGTAAACGGCGAAAAGCAGTTCTATCACTGTTTCGGCTGTGGTGCACATGGCAACGCTATCGACTTTTTAATGAACTTTGATCGTCTGGAGTTTGTTGAAAGTATTGAAGAGTTAGCCACTTCCCACGGTTTAGACGTGCCTTACGAAGCAGGCAGCGGGCCCAGCCAGATGGAACGCCATCAGCGCCAGAGCCTGTATCAGCTGATGGAGAACCTGAACGGTTTTTATCAGCAGGGTCTGCAGCAATCCAGTGCGCAGCCAGCACGCGACTATCTTGATCGTCGTGGTCTGAGCGCCGACATCATCAATCATTTCGCCATAGGTTATGCGCCAGCAGGCTGGGACAATGTTCTCAAGCGTTTTGGTAAGCAATCGGAAGACCGCGAGTCATTGATGGAAGCGGGCATGCTGGTCAGCAATGACAAAGGCCGTACCTATGACCGGTTTCGCGACCGCGTCATGTTTCCGATCCGCGATAAGCGTGGACGCGTCATTGGTTTTGGCGGACGCGTGCTGGGCAACGATACGCCGAAGTATCTGAACTCGCCGGAAACCCCTATTTTCCATAAAGGCCGCCAGCTCTATGGCCTGTATGAAGCAGTAAAAAACCATCCTGAACCCGCCCGCCTGTTAGTGGTTGAGGGATACATGGACGTGGTTGCGCTGGCGCAGTACGGCATTGATTATGCCGTTGCGTCATTAGGCACCTCCACCACTGCTGAACATATTCAGTTGCTGTTTCGCAGCACCGACACCGTGATCTGCTGTTACGACGGCGACAGGGCGGGACGTGAAGCGGCATGGCGTGCGCTAGAGACCGCATTGCCTTACATGAATGATGGTCGTCAGCTACGCTTTATGTTTTTACCCGATGGTGAAGACCCGGATACGCTGGTACGTAAAGAGGGTAAAGCCGCCTTCGAAGCGAGGATGGAGCAGGCGATGCCGCTCTCTTCGTTTTTATTTGATAGCCTGCTGCCGCAGGTGGATCTGAGCTCACGCGACGGAAAAGCGCGCCTGAGCACGCTGGCTTTACCGCTGATAACGCAGATCCCCGGGGAGACCTTACGTATTTATATGCGTCAGGAACTGGGGAATAAGCTGGGTATTCTTGACGACAATCAGCTTGAAAAGCTGATGCCAAAGCTGGCCGCAAGCGGAACGGCGCCGGTTGCGCCACCGCTGAAACGCACCACTATGCGCGTGCTGATTGCGTTGCTTATTCAGAACCCGCAACTGGCCACCCTGGTGCCTTCGCTTGATGGGCTGTCTGAGTCAAAAATGCCGGGTTTACCGCTATTTATTGAATTAGTGGGTCGTTGTAATGAGAATCCTGGATTGACCACAGGACAGCTACTAGAGTTATATCGCGGAACAAATTTTAGTCAGACGCTTGAAACGCTGGCGATCTGGAACCACATGATAGTAGATGAAGAAGCCGAAGCGGTGTTTCAGGACTCGCTGGCCAGCATCTATGATTCAGCTCTCGAAGAGCGCCTGGAGTTTTTGATTGCGCGCGAGCGCACACAGGGTCTCAGCACTGATGAGCGCCGTGAATTCTGGACACTCAGTCAGGCGTTTGCCAGGAAATAACCGTTTTCAGCATGCTGCCCATTCCGAACGACGAAAGGGCAGCCGCACGAATTTTAAAGGCCGTCGGCGTCGACGCCAGTCTGGTTACCGCCAGCGCACAGCTTCCGCAGCGTACTAAAGTACGTGAGGAAAGCGAGCACTGCCGGGGAGCAGAATGGCGAGTAAGCCAGGCCCTTAGCACAGAGTTAACACAAGCGGCTTAAGTGCCGAATACTGATGGGCAAAGCCCACGCCGCGACGAAGGCAGCGGCAAGAACTAAACGCCTTCACTGCTTATTGTTGGCGCGCTGCCGACCGACACCAATCTAATTTAACAGAAGTGTGGATACCGTCTTATGGAGCAAAACCCGCAGTCACAGCTCAAGCTTCTTGTCACCCGTGGTAAGGAGCAAGGCTATCTGACCTATGCTGAGGTCAATGACCATCTGCCGGAAGATATCGTCGACTCAGATCAGATCGAAGACATCATCCAGATGATTAACGACATGGGTATTCAGGTGGTTGAAGAAGCCCCTGATGCCGACGATCTGATGCTGAACGAAAACAGCTCCGATACTGACGAAGATGCCGCGGAAGCTGCCGCTCAGGTGTTATCCAGCGTTGAATCTGAAATCGGGCGCACCACTGACCCGGTTCGCATGTATATGCGTGAAATGGGTACCGTTGAACTGCTGACGCGCGAAGGCGAAATCGACATTGCTAAGCGCATTGAAGACGGTATCAACCAGGTTCAGTGTTCTGTAGCCGAATACCCTGAAGCGATTACTTATCTTCTGGATCAATACGACAAAGTTGAAGCAGGCGAGTCACGCCTCTCCGATCTAATCACCGGTTTTGTCGATCCTAACGCAGAAGCAGATATCGCCCCAACGGCAACGCACGTGGGCTCTGAACTTTCTGAAGCCGATCGTAAGGACGATGCAGAAGAAGATGAAGAGGATGACGACAGCTCCGACGACGATAACTCAATCGACCCGGAACTGGCGCGCGAGAAGTTTTCTGACCTGCGTAAGCAGTATGAAACGACCCGCGCCGTGATTAAAAGCAAAGGTCGCAGTCATGCTGCTGCCGTTGCTGAAATCCAGAACCTCTCTGATGTCTTCAAGCAGTTCCGCCTGGTACCGAAGCAGTTCGATTACCTGGTCAACAGCATGCGCATCATGATGGAACGTGTCCGTACCCAGGAACGTCTGATCATGAAGCTCTGTATTGAGCTGTGCAAAATGCCGAAGAAGAACTTCATCACGCTGTTTACCGGCAATGAAACCAATGAAACCTGGTTCAAAGCCGCACTGGCAATGAACAAACCGTGGTCTGAGAAGTTGCTGGAAGTGCAGGATGACGTGACACGTTCCCTGCAGAAACTGGCACAGGTTGAAGAAGAGACCGGCCTGACCATTGAACAGGTCAAAGACATTAACCGTCGCATGTCGATCGGTGAAGCCAAAGCGCGTCGCGCCAAGAAAGAGATGGTGGAAGCTAACCTGCGTCTGGTTATTTCGATTGCGAAGAAATATACCAACCGCGGTCTGCAGTTCCTCGACCTGATTCAGGAAGGTAATATCGGCCTGATGAAAGCGGTAGATAAGTTTGAATATCGCCGTGGTTACAAGTTCTCGACCTATGCGACCTGGTGGATCCGTCAGGCTATCACCCGCTCTATCGCCGACCAGGCGCGTACCATCCGTATTCCGGTGCATATGATTGAGACCATTAACAAACTCAACCGTATTTCGCGCCAGATGCTGCAGGAGATGGGCCGCGAACCGACGCCGGAAGAGCTGGCTGAGCGTATGCTGATGCCGGAAGATAAAATCCGCAAAGTGCTGAAAATTGCTAAAGAGCCGATCTCTATGGAGACGCCGATTGGTGATGATGAAGATTCGCATCTGGGCGATTTTATCGAAGATACCACGCTGGAGCTGCCGCTGGATTCTGCTACCTCAGAGAGCCTGCGTTCTGCCACCCACGACGTGCTGGCTGGCCTGACCGCCCGTGAAGCGAAAGTGCTTCGCATGCGTTTCGGTATCGATATGAACACGGACCATACGCTGGAAGAAGTGGGCAAACAGTTCGACGTGACGCGTGAGCGTATTCGTCAGATTGAAGCGAAAGCCCTGCGTAAACTGCGCCATCCGAGCCGTTCGGAAGTGCTGCGTAGCTTCCTCGACGATTAAGTCCGACAAAAACCCCGGTTCGCCGGGGTTTTTTATGCCTGCCTGTTACCGACCCTGCCCTGACCCACTTCAATGACTCTCCGGATGCAGTTCCAGCCAGAGCTGACGATACGCCCCGACCATCTCGTCCAGTGATGCGCGATTCAGTCCGCTGGGATTCGGTAATACCCACACCTGCGTTTTCCCCATACAAATCGGCTGTTTGCCCCATTCGACTTTGCTCTGCTTAAAGGCGCGACGAAAAGCATCTTTACCCAGAATCGCCAGCGCAGCGGGCTGATAATCCAGCACCTTTTGCATCAGGCGTTTGCCCCCATCGCGCAGCTCATCAGGCGCTAACTCATTCGCCTGCACTGTAGGCCGCTCAACCAGCATGGTGATACCGCAGCCGGTTTCTGTCAGGCGCTGCTCTTCTTCCGGTTTCAGCTGCTGCCGGGTGAATCCCGCCAGATGAATGACTTTCCAGAACCGGTTGCCGGGATGCGCGAAGTGGAACCCCTGATGGGCAGTTGACTGGCCTGGATTGATGCCGCAGAACAGCACATCAAGACCAGAGCTGATGATGTCGCGGATAGCGTGCTCACTCATGCTGCTACCTCCAGCGTACGCTGCTTCAGCGCATCGCGGCTGCGTTGCAGCAGCAGACTGGCCTGCTCCGCATCCGGGCAGGCACGCGCCAGCGCCAGCGCGCCAACCATCTCTGCCAGCATGCTGGAGGCCAGCGCTTCCGCATCGGGCAATCTCAGCTCACCCAGCATCCGCGTCAGACTGGCATGCATCGTATTGAAGCCCTGGGCGAAGATCTGCCGTGTCGGCTGTGGAAGATGGGCTACTTCGCTCACCAGCGCCGCCATCGGACAGCCCTGAGCCGGCGCATTGCGATGCGCCTCAGAAAGATAGCTATCAATAAAATCTGCCAGCTGCTGCGCTGGCTTTGTCACGGACTCCGCAGGCTTGAAGGTATTGGCTTCAGCAAACATATGCTTCAGCACCTCCTCAACCAACTCCTCGCGTGACGCAAAATGCGCATAAAAACCGCCGTGTGTCAGACCGACCCGCTTCATTAACGCCGCCACACCGATTCCTTCGGTGCCGGTTTCACGCATCACACGCGCCGCCTCATCAAGGATACGCTGCCGCGTTTGTGCTTTGCTGCCTTGCTTTTCCATCTCATCTCCTGCGGTGTCTGCTACGTAGTATCTGGCTATTATAGTAATTATTACGCTCATCATATTCCAGCTTGACGAATTATATGATGATCGTCATATTGATGGCTATTATGACGATCATCATACGAGGAACAAGAGATGTCACAATCAGGTACAGCATTTATCACCGGCGCATCCAGCGGTATCGGCGCGACCTATGCAAAACGACTGGCAGCACGCGGTTATGATTTGATCCTGGTCGCGCGCGATCAGGCTCGACTCACCACTCTGGCTGACGCACTGGCAAAGCAGCACGATATTCAGGTAACGGTTATGGCGGCTGACTTAACGCACGAGCAGGATCTACAACGCGTGGAATCAGAGCTCGTAAATAACGCACAGATTACGTTGCTGCTGAACAACGCGGGCATGGGCGTTGAGGGAGAATTTCTTGAGGCGGACATCACACGCATTAACAGCATGCTGGCGTTAAATATTCTGGCTCCCACCCGTCTGGCACAGGCGGCTGGCCGGGCTTTCAAAGCGCGCGATAACGGCATCATTATCAATATCGCCTCGGTGCTGTCGCTGGTGCATGAGATGTTCAACGGCGCCTACAACGCCACTAAGTCTTACGTACTGACTCTGACGCGTGCGATGCAGCGTGAACTCGCAGAGAGCGGCGTACAGGTACAGGCGGTGTTACCCGGCGCAACCCGTACAGAGATTTTCGATCGCGCAGGCCAGTCTATTAATGAAATTCCGGCTGAAATGCTGATGGACGTTGATGAGATGGTAGACGCCGCGCTTGCCGGACTCGACAGCAAGGAGACCGTAACCATTCCGGCGCTGGAGGATCTGCAGATGTGGCACGACTATGATCAGGCACGTGGCACGATGGTTCCCCATCTTTCGCGGAATCAATCAGCATCCCGTTATCGTCAGAACTGAGTTAGCCATCATCTATACGACAGAAGTCCGGGTTCACTAAAGGCACGGAGAAGCATTTTCCGTGCCTGTTTGCGACTTCGGGATCGCGGTTCGCCAGATTTGCTATAGAAATCAGCAGGTAAATGACTGCTGCTTATTTCAGCAACCAGTGGCTGAGTGCTGGATTGCCCTGAAGAGATACTTTATAATCCCTGCTCCGCTGGCCCCTTAGCTCAGTGGTTAGAGCAGGCGACTCATAATCGCTTGGTCGCTGGTTCAAGCCCAGCAGGGGCCACCAAATTTAAGCTGTTAGCTAAGCAGACCAGAACTACCTTTTAGAGGGTGGCTTTTTTGTTTCTGGTACTCAATGTCCCCTTTTCGTCCCCTCATGAAAATAATTGCCTCCATCGCGGGGGCGTATCAGTTGTCACCACCGGGAGTACTCGTAGAAGATTTTCAGAATTCGAAAAAAACCACGAAGATTTTCGTGGTTCTATTGAAGAGTAGGCGTATTACTTTAACGCTCCCCTCGCAGAAGGGCCAACCCCAAAGTGAGTAGGTAGCCAAGCAATAAGAATCCAATAAAACCCACCAGCTTTATCAGTCCACTTTCGAATAAGAACAATGAAAGGAACGCTGCGACGGAGGCAACACCTGTGATAGTGGCAGCAAGAATATGGGATGTACCTATCCCAACGAATCTAGCAATTTTACTTAGAGAGGATTTTACAGAGTTCATTCTCAATGCCTTTACAGATCATAGAATTGCTATTGATTTATTTAATATAAGGTTCCAGCTGATTTTCAACAAGAAAATAGACCATATCAAGATTTTGAGGTGAAACTCTAAAATAGGTCTGTAGATAATTTCGCTGCATACGTCTTGAAGCCAAAGCCGCTTCCTCAATGAGTCCCTGCCACATCAATACGTTCAAGGGAACTGAAACACTGAAACGCAAAAATTCACGATAAACCACAGCGGATGTCGCCTTTCTAATCATCATCGAACCTGCTGTATAAGCAAGCCCAAACTGTGCCCCTGTTTTTCCGGCTAAATGTCCAGCACCATAAGCCAGCTGGTTATTTATCGCTTCTTTTCCTGCATCATTTAACTTTTGATAAAAATCCGTCATAACGAGGGTTATTAAACGGCGTATGGGTTCTTCTTTACTTCCCACAGATCGCATAAGCCTGATAAAACGCTCTGTCTCTCGCTGGTTTCTGTCCCTCATAGCACCACCTGCAAGCCCGCTTCCCTGCCACGATCTTATCACCCCATGCTGCATAAGGCCTGGCACACTGGAAATACCATCCACAATCCCACGTGCAATTTGCTTTGCGTCTATACTTTTTCCTTATAAGCAAATAATTTCCGAGATTGAGAATATCTAATCTGACGCAAAATTTCCATTGGCACTATATTTCAGCGCCGCCGCTGATTAAATATTACATTAAGAAATTCATTTATATGATGATTTTACGATTAGAATGATAAGCATGCTATCTGAAAGATGATCCATCTAAATGCACACAATCAGAATTATTTTAAGCTATAACAATAAGTTATGTTTTCCTGAGATCTTTTTTGAAATCCTATTACTGAAAATCCCTGAAATTCTTTTCACTCTTTTCAGTTGTCGGACTTCGGCAGTAAGCCAGCAGTCATGCGCTCTGACCATGCTGTTTGTAAAAAAATAAAACTGCAAAATTTTTATGATGCAAAACCTGCATGCCGATGCGGTATAGCGCCGATTTTGTCTGCGCGACGATTATTTTATCGGGGCTGACACGCAGCCAGTGCCACGCTGTGCGGATGATCTGTCAGGTGTAATGTTGCGTGATGGCTGCGCCTTTGCATGGCGCAACGTGCGTCTGAGGAGTTCTGATGACGGGTAATAAAAAAACCGCTGTGACAGCGGGTTAGTTTGCTGGATTATTTGCCGATGACGGGGGAATATTTCGTACTGAGCACAGCGGCCTGCTGGCTACTCTGTGCGATGGTACTGCTGCTCGTGGCCTGGCCAGTGATACGATTTCGCGGTGTCCAGATGATTGTCCTGTGCCATATGGCGATTCTCCTGTGAAGGGGTTCCATTATGGGCAGGCCTTAGGGAAGGCAAATCATACTGTTGTAATTGTGTGGCAGCTGACAAAACGGGCAACATTATCAGCCGCTGTGAGCAATCAGAAAAGCCAGCGTCCTGCACGGGCTGACTCAATAAACATTCTTATGGTCAGTGGCTCTTTATCCTGTTTTACAGGTACGCGTGAGAATAGCGAGGAGGTTTTCCAGGGGAAGTAAGCGGTAAGATTGAAGCCCACTGGCTCCACATCAAAGTCATTGAAAAAATTTTTCGCCATTTCAGCGATATCATCCGCCTCGAAATGTTCCTGCAAAATGTCATCGTCGCCGACTTCAATTTTTTTCAACAGGAACGTCGTCACCAGCGGCAGTTCACGCAGAATAAATTCGCGCACGGCATCAGGGATGACTGTCATATTATTCACCAGATTTTAGCTGTTAGATCAGCAGACTAAAGGCACCTTTAAGATGATTTTTTGCACCTGCAATTTGCTAATAACCTTACAATAGCAGGAGATTGCCGTTAACTTGCTCATTGTGCCCCTGTTGATCGCTTAGAGCGGCCTGAACAACGATGGTTAACAAAGCGAAAGCCTTAAATGACTTTTAAAATAACTTAATTATCAACCAGCAGGAGACTCAGACAAGCCTTTTTCAGACGAATATAATTACCTTTTGTCTCGTAAATCTGCCACAATCCCTGTGCATGACAGGGTGAACTGTCCATACTCATACCTGTTTCGTCCTCAATGACGGGCTTAGCACTTCAAAGCAGATACAGTATGCGGAATTCAAACATTTCAATAGTCATAATGTCTGAGAAGTATCGTAGCGATTCGGTTCCCACTGGCTGCTAATGCTATAACCATGAGCACCTTCATTTCATTCAATACGATCAATAATAGGTTTTGTCTCAGATAGTCAGTATTCATAAACTGAAGAAAATGCAGGAAAGTGCAAATGCATCATTTACTTGAAATGCTCTCAGACTTACTAACTTATTGGCCTGTAACATCATCGAAGCGACATAAAAAGCCAGTAAAAGACAAAAATAATATCTCAGGACTTCGCTATAAACCTATATGCAAGATAACGACCGATCACAAAAGTGGTGATATGGCGCAGAGAGATGAGACCAGCTAAGAAAAGGATACTAACGTTTATGAAGTCAGGCTCATTACTTTTGAAATAACATTCAACAGATTAATAACATTAATTAATAGTATCCCATAACTGCTGCCATAGACGTTTATAACACCGACTTTTTTCGCTTAGACTTAAACTGTGCTAACGCTCAACAACTCTCCTTTCATGATTGACTGCGGTAGCATACTTGTACGTCAGTGAATATCAGGGCATGTAGTTATGAATATAACGATGTGTCACCGTATCATTTTTTTGAAGCAATACTGTTAGCCCCTTTAAATAACATGGAATTAAACTGGAAATGGTAAACCGCCTGGATGAACTGAACTTAGAAGAACTTCTATGCCTTAAGGTATTTAGCGAGACATTTGAAGTGATTGGCAAGGATGATTTTAGTAAATCAATAGCAGAATGGGCAGAAAGAGAGATTATAGCTGGAGAAGAATCAGACACACTCCTGATCCTGGCATCATTGAATCTCGAACCCATACCAGACCGCCATGATGTAGAAAAATACCTACACATTTATCAACGTGAAAAAAACATTCAAAATCCAGACATTTATTACAGCGCGTTAGTTTGGCTCAGGAGGGAGATAAGTTATTTAATAACAGCTTCATCATCAAATGAGATAGAAAAAAGGTTGGCATTTTTCACTCACTACTTTTTGGATTATCCGCCAAGAGCTTTCGCCAGAATAACGAATTTAATTTCTAATTTTTATTGGGAGCTTTACGACGAAGCAGTACCCGTTTTTAACTCCAGAGCTTCAGAGATGAGTGAACATCAACTGATCACTTACGTGAGAACACGTTTACGACCTTTCTATCGAATTCTTAGTAACCGTGATTGGTTACGGATTTTAGTTGACTAGTTTTCAAAAAAAGTGGCAGCAAAGTGGCAGCAGGGCGCAACGCTATGTGCCACTTTTCATCACTATTCGGCATGATGAAAAATTAAAAATCAGTAAGTTACTGATTTAACTCGCTTCAAATTGGGGCTCATAATCGCTTGGTCGCTGGTTCAAACCCAGCAGGGGCCACCAAATTTCTAAGCCGTGATAGCAGAAACATGATTATCACGTTTTCCCTCATCCGAACCCGAACCATTCAATCTATTTAATATGTCCTATGCGCGTCTATGTCTGGCTCCGGTTAAACGCCTCACCAATAACTATCACGTGAATTTGCCAGGCGAACTGACCCCTGCATCCCACCCACAATTCCCTCCCCCACCCTATTCCCCCGCGCAAACCCCATGCTATCTTGTGGTTTTGATTTTTTCAGTGGGCAAAGTAGATGACAAAGTTGCGGGTAGGGATCGTGTTTGGCGGCAAATCGGCTGAGCATGAGGTGTCGTTGCAGTCGGCCAAAAATATCCTTGAGGCGATCGACAAAACCAGGTTTGACGTGGTGTTGCTGGGCATCGACAAACAGGGACACTGGCGTCTTAACGATGCGTCGAACTTCTTACTTAACGCTGAAAATCCGGCGCTGATCGCGCTGAATCACGCCGCTGAAGATGTGGCGCTGGTACCCGGTACGGCTCAGCAGCAGATCATCACCCGCCACAACGCCCATCCGCTGTCGCAAATCGACGTTATCTTCCCTATCGTGCACGGTACGCTGGGTGAAGATGGCTCCCTGCAGGGCCTGCTGCGTATGGCCTCGCTACCCTTCGTCGGTTCCGACGTGCTGGGTTCTGCGGTCAGCATGGACAAAGATTTTACCAAGCGCCTGTTACGCGATGCCGGTCTCAACGTCGCACCATGGCTGAGCGTCACTCAGGCACAACGTGCCCATCTGGATCCAGATACCGTGATTGCCCGCTTTGGACTGCCGCTGTTTATCAAACCCGCTAACCAGGGTTCTTCAGTGGGCGTCAGTAAAGTCGATAGCATTGAAGAATTTGATGCTGCGCTGGCGCTGGCCTTCTCCTTTGACCGCAAGGTGCTGATTGAACAGGGCATCAAAGGTCGGGAAATTGAGTGTGCAGTACTGGGCAACGATGCTCCCGAAGCCAGTCCCTGCGGAGAAGTGGTCGTGCATGACGCCTTCTACTCTTATGACACTAAATATATCTCTGAGAGCGGAGCGCAAACGGTGGTCCCGGCGGCCATTGCAGCGGAAACCAGCGATGCAATTCGAGATGTTGCCATCAAAGCCTTCTCCGCGCTGGAGTGCTTTGGCATGGCGCGCGTCGATGTATTCCTGACCGACGATGACGAGATTATAGTCAATGAAGTCAATACTCTACCCGGCTTCACCAATATCAGTATGTATCCGAAACTCTGGCAGGCAGCCGGACTCAGCTATCAGGATCTGATAAGCCGTCTGATCGATTTGGCGATTGAGCGCCACCAGCAGGCCAGCACTCTGAAAAATAGCGTCAGCTAATTGAATCCGGCGGCGTGGCGCTAGGCCACGTCGCTGGTAATGGCGCGGTAGTTAACCGGTGAAGTCTGATTACGGCCATTGCGTTTCGACAGATAGAGATTTTTATCCGCCGCGGAGATTAGCCGGTTGATTACGTGGTGCCACTCCGCCGCCTCACCGGCACAGCCATGTGACAGCCCCAGACTGACAGTCACCGTGGCCGTACTGCCCTGCAGCCAGAACTTCTCTTTCGCCATCTTCTGGCGGATGCTTTCGGCAAGGAAATAGAGCTTTTCGGGGTTCTGATCGAACAGCACCACCACAAATTCTTCTCCGCCAAAACGGCAGATGCGCCCTTCTTTACCGACGACCCGCTGCATCCGGCGCGCGATCTCTTCCAGCACGCTGTCGCCCGCATCATGGCCAAAATTGTCGTTAATCGTCTTGAAATAGTCGACATCTAACAGGATCACGCCCACTTTGCGGTCCGGGAAGATAGGCTCCGCACGCAGGCTTTCATATAAGCCGGAACGCGACAGCAACCGGGTCAGGAAATCATAATTGGCGCGCAGTGCCAGCCGCTGATTCAGCTGACGAATCGCATCCATGCTCGCGGCCACAATCAGTGGGCTGATTGCGATAGTCGCCACGCCCAGCCGCGCTGAGGTCAGATGGCTGATCGGCAGCAGCGTGTCATCGTCCCAAATATTCATCACCCCATGAGAGACCAGAATGATCTCAGCGATGCCGGCCAGCAGAATAACCAGGCTGGTCAGCGGCATCGGCAACACGATGGCGCACCACACCAGCGCCGGAACCGGCAACGTCAGGCTGCCCGCGACGCCCATCATCGTCCCAATCATCATCGAAAGGACTACGGCAACAACCGGTGCCAGCTTGCGCATCTGTAAAAACTGGCGGGGCGACAGAGACGACCAGTCGCGCGTCAGTAAAAAGGGCAGCACCATTAGCCCCGTGGAAAACTGCTCGCTGAACCAGTCACCCCACGCCGTCGCCAGTCCGGCAGCGAAATCAGCCTGCTGAGCCAGTGCACCCCAGCTGGCACAGGCCAGCGCGGCCAACAGGCAGGCAGGGAAAATGCGCAGCACATTGGTAATACGCTCGCTGCCGGAGTCGTGCTGAAGATGCTTTATCAGCAGCGTCACCGCCACCAGCACAAACAGCAGGTTCGCCAGATTGAGAGTAAAGGCTGGGAGCGCCCAGCCTGAAAAAACGGTGTCGTTAAACACCATCGCGGCAAAGATGGCGAGGTAATAGCGGGTCCGATGCAGAAAAGGGTTCCGGACGATGACACCCGTGACGATCGCATTGACCGGCCAGAACAGTGACAGCTCCTGTGGGATGCGCAGGTGTCCGCCGATAAAGCTAAATAGCAACGTGACTAAAAACAGCGAAAAGACGTTCTTCTTAGCGTTGTGCTCTTCAAACAGCTGCATGCGCATACATCCGGACCTTGTCGCAGAGAGGCTGGCTGTCCACGTCTGCCTGCACAGGCGCGTGGTGTCAGAATGATTAAATCCTGGATACCCTCAATGTCATCCGGTGATCAAATCACCCTTCACAGACTGACTCAGGAAAGTGACCCTGAAGAGTCTAACCCCATCAGATGACAGTAAAAATTGGTGCCTTATTATGCCTCGCAAATAAAAAAATCGGATATCCGAGATATCCGATTTTTGCCTCTCAAACGACTTTACCGTTGCGTTTAGCGCTATTTTACCGCAACCGGCCACTGACTCAGGCGAATGCCGCGTTTATCAGCGTTATCGCCGAAATCTTTCAGCACCGCTTTAACGTCGGGATCGATATATTCCGCATTATCGTTATCGACGATGACCACGCTGTTCTCCGGGATCTCATCCAGCAATCCCTGCAGCTTTGGATTGTGCATAAAGGTCAGGTTCTGCTGAAAGCGCAGCACGTAGTGGTCGTCATAGCGGGTGAGCTGCAGTGCGTTGCGATGGCTCTTGTAGATGCTGTAAAGGATCTGCGTGGCGATACCGATACCAATACCGACCAGCATACCCAGCGTGATAATCCCGACGATGGTGGCCAGAAACGGCACGTACTGCTGTGCGCCCATCCGGAACTGCTCAACGAACAATCGCGGTGTCGCCAGCTTATAACCGGTGTAGAGCAGCACAGCAGCGAGGCTGGCCAGCGGAATGGCGTTCAGCATCTCGCTGAACCACATGCCGCAAATCAGCAGCAGCACACCGTGAATGAAGATCGACAGTTTGGTCTGCGCGCCCGCACTGACGTTAACCGAGCTACGCACTATCACCGCCGTTATCGGCATCGCACCAAGGAAACCCGCCGCCAGGTTACCGATACCCTGCGCGAACATCTCTTTGTTGGGCGACGGCGCGGGCGTCTGAGGACGCAGTTTTTTCAGCGCCTCCTGACTCAGCAGGGTCTCCAGACTGGCGACCAGTGCCAGCGTTACCGCAACCACCCAGACCTGCGGATTCTGCCAGGCCATCCAGTCAGGCGTTTCCAGTTCAGCCATCAGCGCGGAGACGCTGTCAAAAGCGGGCAGCGAAATACGCGCCAGTCCCTGGGTCATCTCAGGGAAGAGTCGCCCGCCTGCCACAGTAGCCAGGCAGCCGATCAGTACGGCTATCAGCGGGCCGGGGATCCAGGCCAGCGCTTTGATGCGTTTCACCGGCGCGGTGGTCCAGAGACATAAAATGGCTAATCCAACACCCGCTACCAGGATTGCGGGCAGCGAAAAGGTCATCTCGCCGGTCACCAGTGATACCAGCTCCGCATCGCCAGCGGCGCCCAGCGCCACCGGAATCTGCTGCATGATCAGCAGCAAACCGATCGCCGCCAGCATCCCTTTGATGACGCTGCCCGGCACCAGCGAAATAAACCGTCCGGCGCGCAGCAGGCCAAACAGACATTGCAGTGCACCGGCGATAATCAGCGCGGTTAGAAAGGCTGAGAAACTGCCCAGTGATGCCATTGAGGCAACAACGATGGTGACAAGGCCCGCTGCCGGGCCGCTGACTGCAAACCTCGACGGACTCAGCGAGGTGACTACCAGGCCGCCAATCACGCCGGTCAGCAGACCGGCAAACGGCGGTAAGCCACTGGCCTGGGCGATGCCAAGACAGAGCGGTAAGGCAACCAGAAACACCACCAGACCCGCCGGGATGTCGCGGCGCAGGGTATCGAGGTTCATAGTGAAGGCTCCTCTGCAGATTGATGAATCAGCTCTTTGAGATGACCGGAGCGCAGGTCATAAACACAACCAAACACCTCCAGTTCCTGGCCCGATTGCCAGATTTGCCGGACCGGTTCAGATTTCACCAGCCTGGCGAATTGCGCCTTAACGTTGGCCTCAACCAGCCGATTAAGCTGTTCACCCGGCTCAGCGTCTGAGGCAGGACTTTCTGCCAGACCCTCCTGAATATCATGACGTAGCGTCTGAATGCGTCTCGCCAGCGCGCTCTCCTGCCCGTCCAGCACACTGCCCGGCAGATTTTGCGCGGCTTCTACCCCACCGCAGCCATAATGGCCGCTTAATACGATGCGTTTAACACCGAGAAAGAAGAGCGCGTATTGCAGCACGCTCAGTAAATTGTCGTCATCCTCAATCACCATATTGGCGATATTACGATGCACAAAGAGTTCGCCAGGATGGGAGCCGGTTAATACCTCAGCCGGAACGCGACTATCAGAGCAACCTATCCAGAGTGAGTGCGGCTTTTGCTGATGAAGGAAATTTTTAAAATAGTCCGGATTACGCTGGCGGCGCTGTAATGCCCAACTGCGATTTTTCGCTAATAAGGGTTTAAGTGTCGTCACATTCATCTTCTCTCTACTACCGGGATGTCGCATCCTGGCTAACCACAAAGTGTATCGGCTCACAAATAAAGCGTGAGCCGCCAGGTAAATAAGAACTAAGTCACAGAAAAAGGTTATAGCCGCTAACCATTGCCAATGCACGGGCAATATTTCACAGCACTTCACCCTCGTGGCTTTTGTCAATTCACCGTCAGTAAGAGTCAGGGTTACGTAAATTTAATTAAGCAGGGGAGATAGAAGGAATTAAGGAAGTTTAATTTTTAAATGATTTAAATCAATAACATAAAACCATGAACATATTAAACTAAAGTTATTGCTGACAAATAAATACAAGCATTAACAGAGTGGATATTTACTGCCATACCAACCGGCTCCCTTTTCACCAGGAATACTCTTAATTAAAAAATTAACCATTAGCACAATCCACCGGCTTAATTGCTTATAGCCAGTCAGATAGACCTGCACTGAGTTAAGAATGGAGCAAGAGATGATTAATTTAATTTGCAGGAAAATAGTGACGGCGGTAAGTAAATCAGGACCAAATATAAACAGAGCCTGAACGAGCAGGCTCTTTTTCTTGACGAATTATTTACCGTTCCAGCTTTGCAGGCGTGATTCCCGCACCGACAGCTGCTGTTCCGGCGTCAGCTTATTGTAGTTTTCCGCCATTCCGCTCTCCCAGTCGCCGTAGAGTGGATTGGGCAGCACGATGAACTGGGTACCAAACTGCTGATGGTTGAGATTCACGAAATCGCGACGCGTCTGATTACCCTTATGCCAGGTCGCCCCACCGAAATCGTTGAGGTTATCGCCGACGTAGAGCACCACGTTATAGCCCGCGTTTTTGATGGCATCGAAACGCGCCTGCTTGTTGGAGCTATCGGTATTCAGACGTACCGTTTTATCACTGACATTCGGGAAGCCGAGCTGCTGCATGTTGGCGACCGTGGCAGCGTAATCTTTCTGATCGCGGTTCGACACATAGAACAGCGTGCCGCCATTCTCTGTGACATGACGAGCGAACTCGACCGCGCCAGGCACCGCTTTCGCCTGACGCGCCTGCGTCCAGGCTGACCAGGTTTTGCTGCTGAACGGCTGGCCATTCTTCGCCTGCCACGCGCTGTAGGCGCTGTTATCCAGCATGGTTTCATCCAGATCGACAATCACCGCTTTGGGTTTGCCGGTCAGTGACGGCGCCTGATCAAACGCCATGCGCGCGGTGTTAAATGCCTGCCAGGTCAGCGCCTGATATTCGCCAGACTGCTGGAACCAGTTTACCGCCAGCACCGATTGCTGGCCGAGTTGCTGTTGCGCGGTCTGATGTGTCGACGAGGCGCAGCCGGTAAGCAGCAGCGCGACCAGCCCGGATGCTGCGAGTTTTGCGGAGGTTTTCATCATTTCATCCTTAAGGTGAGAAAGGTCTGAGGAGAAGCTTCAAAAATGTAGCAGTTAACGTAAGCTGTGGGCAGCCCAACGCACGCTGTTATAACAGGAGATTCTTATGGCCGTGATCCCGCGCTCGCCGTTGCTCGATTCGCTGGAGTGGCTCGATTATGCGTTTCAGCCAGCCGGTGAGCCACCTCCCGCCGATGCCGCCTATGGACATCAGCGCCACAGCGCAACCGTGGTCACCGATAGTGAGAACATTCCGCCCAAAAGCTGTGAGTCCGATGGCGTGATCGGCAGTGGAACGCGACCGGTGGCGGTTTACACCGCCGATTGCCTGCCGGTGCTGTTCGCCGACCGTCAACAGCGGATCGTGGCGGCGGTGCATGCCGGACTTAAGGGCACGCTGGCGGGTGTGCTGACCCGCGCCGTGGAAAAACTGGGCGAGCAGGGCTGCAACCCGCAGGATCTGATGGTAGCGATTGGCCCGTCGATGGGCCCCTGCTGCTATGAGCTGGCCGAACCGCAGCTGGTGGAGATTGCGCAGAACCCAGCGTTTGCCGCCGGGCTGCGCTGGCACCGGAATCAGCCGGTAAACCCACAATCACTACGTCCTCAGGCCTCTGCCCATCAGCAGGGCGTCTGGTTCGATCTGCCTGCACTGGCGACGCAGCTGCTGGTAAACGCGGGTGTGACGGCCGCGCAGATCGACAACGTCAATGTCTGCACCTACTGCATGGCCGAGAGCGGTTCCAGCTACCGCTTTAATACCCACCATGGCAGCGGTTATCGCTCGCGCTATTCGTGGATCCAGCGGCGTTAACGGTTTCAGAGCCAGAAACATCAAAAGCCACGCACGCCACGGATGGCCGTGTTGCTTAAGGCACAGGCTCCCTGCGCCCGCTCGCCCTACTCACCTGCCGATGTTTATGATTTCACTCACACCCTGACATTCTTTCACTTTTTTTTAACGCAGAAGTGGCTAGAGTAAACTCATCCGACCACTTTACTGTGAGTGACTATTATGTCCGTCAATCCTGATTATCCTGCGCTGTTTACGCCGCTGGATCTTGGCTTTACCCGACTAAAAAACCGCTTTCTGATGGGGTCGATGCACACCGGCCTGGAAGAGCATCCGGATGGTGCAGCCCGGCTGGCGGCGTTCTACGGCGAGCGGGCGCGGGAAGGCGTCGCGTTGATCGTCACCGGCGGCATTGCTCCCAATACGCAGGGTGTTACGACCGCACATGGCGCGATGCTCACTGACGAGGCGCAGTGCAGCTGGCACCGCCAGATCACGGAGGCGGTGCATCAGCATCAGGGCAAAATCGCCCTGCAAATCCTGCACACTGGCCGTTACAGCTATCAGCCTGATCTGGTTGCGCCCTCGGCACGCCAGGCACCCATTAACCCATTTACGCCACAGGCGATGAGCGAGGCGGCGATTGAACAGACCATTGATGACTTCGCACGCTGCGCCCGGCTGGCCCAGCAGGCGGGCTACGATGGTGTGGAGATTATGGGTTCCGAAGGTTACCTGATTAATCAGTTTCTGGTGAAACACACCAATCAGCGCACCGACCGCTGGGGCGGCGACTTCCGCCAGCGGATGCAGTTCGCGCTGGCGATTACCCGCGCGGTTCGCGCCGCAACCGGCGACGCTTTTATCATCATCTTCCGGCTGTCGATGCTCGATCTGATCGAAGAGGGCAGCACGCTGGAGGAGACGCTGCTGCTGGCGGGCGAGCTGGAGCAGTGCGGCGTCACGCTGTTCAATACCGGCATCGGCTGGCACGAAGCGCGCATCCCGACCATCGCTACCTGCGTGCCGCGCGCGGCCTTTGCCTGGGTGACGCAGCGCTTGCGCGCCCATGTTTCGGTGCCAGTGATCGCCACCAACCGCATCAACCATCCCGCTGTCGCTGAGGAGCTGCTGCAGTCGGGCTGTGCCGATATGGTGTCAATGGCGCGCCCTTTCCTCGCCGACCCCGCGTTTGTCAGCAAAGCGCAGCGCGGCGAACCGGACAGCATCAACACCTGCATCGCCTGTAACCAGGCCTGCCTTGACCAGGTATTCGCCGGTAAAATCACCTCCTGCCTGGTCAATCCGCGCGCCTGCCATGAGTCGCTGATGCCGGTTATCGCCAGCACCGCACCGCGCAGGCTGGCGGTGGTGGGAGCCGGTCCGGCCGGGATGGCGTTTGCGCTGCAGGCGGTGCAACGCGGACATCAGGTGACGCTCTATGAGGCCGCGCCAGAGATTGGCGGTCAGTTCAATATTGCCCGGCTGATTCCCGGTAAATCTGAGTTCAGCGAAACGCTGCGCTATTTCCGGCATGAGCTGGCGGCCGCAGGCGTGACGGTTCAGACCGGCTGCAGGGTGACGGCGGATCAGTTGAGTGACGTCGACGAAGTGGTATTGGCGACCGGCATTCAGCCGCGTACGCCCGACATTCCAGGCATCGACCACCCCAGCGTGCTCAGCTATCTGGAGGTGCTGCGCGATAAGCGCCCGGTGGGTAAACGGGTAGCTATTATTGGCGCAGGCGGCATTGGCTTTGATGTGGCGGAGTACCTGTCGCAACCCTCGCATGATGAAGATCTGGCGGCGTTCTATACGGAATGGGGCATCGACCATAGCCTGACGCAGCGTGGCGGCGTGATGAAACCTGAGCCGCCAGCCGCGTTACGGCAAATCTGGCTACTGCAGCGCCGATCGGGCAAACCGGGCGCCGGGCTGGCAAAAACCACCGGATGGATCCATCGTGCCAGTCTGCAGGCGCGCGGCGTGGAGATGTGGGGCAGCGTAGAGTATCTGGCAATAGATGACAGCGGCCTGCACCTGCGGCGCAACGGCGAAACGCTGCTGCTGGAGGTCGATAACGTGATTATCTGTGCCGGACAGGAGCCGCAGCGCGAGCTGGAAGCCGCGCTGCGTGCAAAAGGACAGGTGGTGACGGTGATAGGCGGTGCAGATGTGGCGCAGGAACTGGATGCGCGCCGCGCGATTGCGCAGGCGACGCAGCTGGCCTTGTCGGTCTGACTAGCGCATTTTCACCGCACGCAGCACCACAAACTTCTGATTTGAGGCGATCAGCGTGCAGTTGCCGAACAGCTTCTTCAGCTTGTGGTGATAATCGAGGTGGCGGTTGCCGACAATGCGCAACTCGCCGCCATACTGAAGGCAGCGTTTCGCATCGCGGAACATCTGCCATGCCAGATGATCAGTGACGGCATGCTGCTGATGGAACGGCGGGTTGCAAAGCACGGCGTGCAGCCGATCCGACGGATAGCCGCTCAGTACGTTGTTCACCAGGAACTGACAGCGCGACAGGTCATCAGGGCGGTTCACTTCCACATTAAGCTTGCTGGAGGCGACCGCCATGTAAGACTCATCAAGGAAATGCACCTCAGCCTGCGGATTCTGCTCCAGCGCCACCAGTCCTACCACACCGTTGCCACAGCCCAGATCGACAATCTCGCCTTCAATGTTTTCCGGCAGATGCTGCACAAACAGCCGTGCGCCGATATCCAGCGAAGCGCGCGAGAAGACGTTGGCGTAGTTGTGAATCTGATAAGGCGTGCCATCCAGCGGCCAGACCAGCGTCGGTGTGGCCTCACGCAGTTCAGGCTTGCTGAACTGGCTGTAGATCAGGCGCGCTTTTTTCCACGCCAGTGAGGTTTTGGTTTCACCGATGATCTGTTCGAACAGCTGCAGGGTAGAGTTATGGATCTCTTTGGCGCGCGCCGCCGCCAGAATCACCGTATCGGGTGTGACCACTTCGCGTATGGCGCGCAGCTGGTGCTCCAGCAGCGCCAGAGTTTTAGGCACCTTGATCAGCACCGCCGCCGGGGCCGCAGGCAGTTCTGCCAGGCTATCAACAAAGTGAACCTCGCTGTCATCCATCTCATTAAGAGTCAGATTCTGACGGGCGGCCTGCTGGCTCAGCCAGGAATCGCTGACGTGCCAGACGGTGCGTGGATTCAGGGCGCAGGTTAATGCCCCGAAACTGTCGTTGAAGACCAGCACCGGCCCTTCCGGCAGCGCCTGCTGTAACAGATATTCATCAGCCGCATCCCAGGCTTGTAATGGACTTTCGTCACGCATCTGCGGGAAGCGATGCAGGATCAGTGTGCGATCGTTCAGTTCAAGTTGGCTCATGAATTCTCCGGCGTGGTACACTTTGGTTGATTTTCGCCCCAAAATCGGGGGCGCAGTATACTGTCTTTCGCCTGGAATCCCTAATGTCCTCACTGATCTACCTTCAGGGTTATCCTGCTCCCCTTCTTGAGCAGGTTCAGACGCTGATCACCCAGCAGCGCTTAGGTGCGTTTCTGCAGGAACGCTATCCCGACACCCACGATGTGATGAGTGATAAAGCGCTGTATGACTACACCCAGGCGCTGAAAAACCGCTATATGCGCAACGCACCGCCGATCAGCAAAGTGATGTGGGATAACAGGATTAAGGTGATGAAGCATGCACTTGGCCTTCACACGTCCATCTCACGGATTCAGGGCGGTAAACTCAAGGCGAAAGCGGAAATCCGCATCTCGACCTTTTTCCGCCTCGCGCCGGAGCCGTTTCTGCGGATGATCGTGGTGCATGAGCTGGCACACCTGAAAGAGAAAGATCACGACAAGGCGTTCTACCAGCTCTGCTGCCATATGGAGCCGGATTACCACCAGCTCGAATTTGATGCCCGCCTGTGGATGACAGACCAGGCAATGCGCGGCAACGCAGCTTAAAGAAATTCCTGCGCTTTCTGAATCAGGCTGGTTTTGGTCAGCGCCCCCAGAAAGCGTCGCTCCTGGGGATTATTCAGCACCGGCAACCGCTCCAGCGTCACCGCCGCAAATGCCTCCCACCCCTCACGCATACTCTGATTCTGATAGACCACCGGGAAATCCTGATCCATGACGCATTGTACCGGTGAGTCGAGAGTAATCTCCTGCGCCAGCACCCGGCGTGAAATCTCATGGATCGAGACCACGCCGAGGAAAGCACCTGCGGCGTTGATGACATAGACGTAACGCTCACGCTTCAGCGAGCTGACCGCCAGCGCCTGCCCCACTGACTCCTCCGGCTGCAACGCCGCACCGGGAATAATCAGCTCAGCTATGCGCATGTTATCGAAATCATATTTCGCCTCTGAACGGCTGAAGTGATGACTTACGACAGGATAGGTACTGGCGGACTGCAGGCGATAGACCACCATCGACGCCAGCACAGTGGCAATCATCAGCGGAAACAGCAGGCTGCTGTTGAGCGTCATCTCCAGCACCATCAGCATCGCCATCAACGGCGCCTGACTGACCGCCGCCAGCACCGCCGCCATACCAATCGCGGCATAGAGCAGCACATTGCCGAGCGGCAGATGCAGCGCTGCCCCCACCGTCGCGATGATTACCCCAAGCAGCGCGCCAATCAGCAGCGAAGGCGTAAAGAGTCCGCCGACGGCGTTCGACCCCACCGACAGGCTGGTCGCGAGGGTTTTCAGCACCAGCAACAGCAGCAGACCCGGCAGCAGATAGTTGCCCGCCATGACTTTGACGATGACTTCGTAGCCGTTGCCGAGGATATCGGTGGAGATCAGTGCCAGTAAGCCCACCGCAAAGCCGCCCGCACCCAGACGCACTGGCAGCGAGGCGACCCGGCTGAACAGCACTTTGCTGCGGGTGATGCATTTAATCAGAATCCAGCCCGCCAGACCGGCGCTCAAACCAATCACCACCGTCATAAGCAGGCTGCTGAGATCCATGACGAAGCTCGCGCCCGCCAGCGGATAGAGCGCGCTGCGAAAGCCCAGCGCCCACATGGTCATCACCGCTGTTGCTGAGGCGATAATCAGGGGGATCAGTCGCTGCAACGCGGAAATACCGAAGGCGATCTCCGCGACAAAAATCGCCGAGGCCAGCGGCGCATGATAGACCGATGCGAGACCCGCTGCGGCCGCCATTGCGACCACATCGCTGTTTTTCAGGTTAAGAGATGCCGGTAACAGGCGGCCAATCGCGCTGCCGCACAGTGCTGAGAGCTGCACCATCGGCCCCTCTTTACCTATCGACGCGCCGCTGCCGATACTGGCAATCGACGATAAAGCACGGAATAGCGAGGTTTTAGTCGGCACCGCATCAAGCCGGGCATTGATCACTTCAAGGTAATCCGTTTTCACCGTCTGCTGCTGCTCAATGGCAACTGCATAACGCAGAAAATAGCCCGCCAGTACGCCGCCCGCCCCCACCAACAGCGGCCAGAAGATCCACGGCCAGAGATGCAGGGATTCGGTTATTTCGCCACTGCGGGCAAACAGCAGATGGTTGATCAGTTCAATCACGCCGCGGAAAGCCAGCGTCACCAGCGACGCCGCACACCCGACCGGAATGGCGATCAGAAGTGTGCTCCAGTTTAATGCGTGCTTACTTGCTTTCACCTGCGCTCCCTGGTTGGTACATAAACATCATCGCTTCCGCATATTATTGGAATGCGGATCGCAGGATCAATCCCTGCCCGCCCGGCACCATTGCACAGCGTCGGGGAGATGTTACTCTGCCGCTTTAACGCTGCCGGAGAGATGACGTGATTCGTTTTGCTATTGTGGGAACAAACTGGATTACACGCCAGTTTATTGATGCCGCTCATGAAACCGGAGCGATGAAGCTCTGTGCGGTTTATTCACGTAGTCAGCAGCAGGCCGACGCCTTTATTGCAGATTATCCCTGCAAACAAACCTTTACTTCACTGGAAGCCCTGGCCGCCAGCCCGGAGATCGATGCGGTCTATCTTGCCAGCCCCAACGCTCTGCACTGCCAGCAGGCGCTGTTGTTTATGTCGCACGGCAAGCATGTAATTTGCGAAAAACCGCTGGCCTCGAATCTGACGGAAGTGGAGCAGATGATTGCCTGCGCCCGTGAGCATCAGGTGGTGCTGTTTGAGGCATTTAAAACCGCCAGCCTGCCGAATTTCAAGCGGCTGCAGCAGGCGCTGCCTGACGTGGGTAAACTGCGAAAAGCGCTGCTGAGTTACTGCCAGTACTCTTCACGCTACCCGCGCTATCTCAACGGCGAGAATCCCAATACCTTTGATCCGCGCTGGTCGAACGGCTCGATTATGGATATTGGTTATTACTGCCTGGCCTCGGCAGTGGCACTGTGGGGCGAACCAGAACGCGTGCAGGCCACCGCGACGTTGCTTGCGAGCGGCGTGGATGCGCATGGTGTGGTGGTGCTGAGCTACGGCGATTTCGACGTGACGATTCTGCATTCGAAGGTGAGTGATTCCAGCCTGCCCAGCGAGATTCAGGGTGAAGCGGGCTCGCTGGTGATAGAAAAGTTATCGGAGTGCCAGCAGCTGACTTTTGTGCCGCGCGGCGCGGAAAAGCAGACGTTGAGTGAGCCGCAGCATATTAACACCATGCTGTATGAGGCCATCGCTTTTGCCCGGCTGGTTGAGCAACGCCAGGTGGACCACCCTTCGCTTGAGGTTTCGCGGATTACTGCGTCGCTGCTGACTGAGATACGCCACCAGACCGGCGTCATCTTCCCGGCCGATCAGCCTGCTGTGTAAATATTTCTAAATATGTCTGAGAGGTATTGCTTCCTGTGCGGCTAAACCGTAACTTACCCTCCTGCAAAGGGGAGTAACTTGTAAGCTGATTGATCGTCACTACGATGCGAAAGCATCCGGTCATCAGGCAACCCGGAATCCATTTCTGTGTTGTAAGTGAGACCTTGCCGGAAGGCGAGGTTTGCTTACACAAAAATAAGCGGCTGGCGTCTTCTGACTTCAGCCGTTTTTTTTTCTTTTTAAGACAGGATACGAATATGCAAACTGTGGGTACGCCTTTACTGTGGGGCAGCTTTGCGGTTGTGGTGCTTATCATGCTGGCTATCGACCTGCTATTGCAGGGACGCCGTGGCGCGCAGACCATGTCTTTCAAGCAGGCGGCCGTCTGGTCGCTGATCTGGGTTTCCGTCTCACTGCTGTTCAGCGCCGCCTTCTGGTGGTATCTGGAGGGCAGCGCGGGACGTGAAGTTGCTAATACGCAGACGCTCGCCTTCCTGACCGGTTACGTGCTGGAAAAAGCGCTGGCGGTGGATAACGTCTTCGTCTGGCTGATGCTGTTCAGTTACTTCTCTATTCCGGCCAACCTGCAGCGCCGTGTACTGATTTATGGTGTATTAGGCGCTATCGTGCTGCGTACTATCATGATCTTTGCCGGTAGCTGGCTGGTCACGCAGTTCAGCTGGATCCTTTATGTGTTCGGTGCCTTCCTGCTGTTTACCGGCGTGAAGATGGCGCTGGCGAAAGAGGATGACGGTGCGGTCGGCGACAAACCGGTGGTGCGCTGGCTGCGTAAGCATTTACGTATGACCGATGATCTTGACGGCGAGAAGTTCTTCACCCGCAAAAACGGCGTGCTGTTTGCAACCCCGCTGCTGCTGGTGCTGATTATGGTGGAACTCAGCGACGTGATCTTTGCCGTCGACAGTATTCCGGCGATCTTCGCCGTCACTACCGACCCGTTCATCGTGCTGACCTCAAACCTGTTCGCTATCCTGGGCTTGCGTGCCATGTACTTCCTGCTGGCGAACGTAGCGGAACGTTTCTCAATGCTGAAATATGGACTGGCAATTGTGCTGGTGTTCATCGGCTTTAAGATGCTGATTGTCGACCTCTACCATATCCCGGTCGGTATCTCGCTGGGTGTGGTCGGTGCCATTCTGGCATCAACCCTGCTGATTAATGCCTGGGTTAACCGCAAAAGAGACCAGAAAAAGATCGCACCATAATTACCTGCAGGGGCAGCGGATGCCCCTGTTTTATTTTGCGACAGCCTGTCACGCCATTTCATCCCTCTGTCACACTTCCACTATCCAGCATAATAAAAATCTGACCTGCTCCACAGCGACAGAACTTTCTCTTTTCTCATCTGATGTTTTCCTTATACTCCGCCGGGCAAACCGTTTTAGCCGATGCAAAACATCGCGTCTGAAACTACATCCGCGACAAAATATAGAAAATATTATGCAGAAAACTCTCTCCGCACGTCTGGGCACGCTGCTCGCCGGAAGCCTGGTGAAGCAAATCATGATTGGGCTGATCGCCGGTGTTGCGCTCGCCTGGGTTTCACACGATGCCGCGCTGGCGGTCGGTCTGCTGGGTGAACTGTTTGTCAGTGCGCTGAAAGCGGTCGCGCCGTTGCTGGTACTGATGCTGGTGATCGCCTCGATTGCCAACCACCAGCAGGGCCAGAAAACCAATATCCGGCCAATTATCATGCTCTATCTGCTGAGCACCTTTTTCGCGGCGGTCGTCGCAGTGGTATTCAGCCATCTGATCCCGCAGACGCTGACGCTGGCGGTGGGCACCACGGAAATCACACCACCATCCGGCATCACTGAAGTGTTACGTGGACTGCTGATGAGCATGGTGTCGAATCCGATCACGGCCCTGATGCAGGCTAACTACATCGGCATTCTGGTGTGGGCAATTGGCCTCGGGCTGGCGTTCCGTCACAGCAGTGACAGCACCCGCGCCTTTCTCAATGATGCCTCTCATGCGGTGACCTGGCTGGTACGCTGCGTGATTCGCTGCGCGCCGATTGGTATTTTCGGTCTGGTGGCCTCGATCCTCGCGTCTACCGGCTTTGGCGCGCTGTGGCAATATGCCCATCTGCTGACGTTACTGATCGGCTGTATGCTGCTGATGGCGCTGGTGGTCAACCCGCTGCTGGTGTTCTATAAAATCCGCCGCAACCCCTATCCGCTGGTATTTACCTGCCTGCGCGAAAGCGGCGTGACCGCCTTCTTTACCCGCAGTTCTGCCGCCAACATTCCGGTGAATATGGCGCTGGCGAAACGTCTGGATCTGGATGAGGATACCTATTCGGTGTCGATTCCGCTGGGCGCAACCATCAGTATGGCGGGGGCGTCGATTACCATTACCGTGCTAACGCTGGCGGCAGTGCATACGCTGGGGATCAGCATTGATGTGCCGACGGCGATTCTGCTGAGTCTGGTGGCGTCACTCTGTGCCTGTGGTGCATCTGGCGTGGCGGGCGGTTCGCTGCTGCTGATCCCGGTGGCCTGTAACATGTTCGGCATTCCGAATGATCTGGCAATGCAGGTGGTGGCGGTCGGCTTTATTATCGGCGTCTTGCAAGATTCGGCGGAAACCGCGCTGAACTCTTCAACGGATATTTTGTTTACCGCAGCCGTCTGTCAGGCGGAAGCGGATCGCGAAACCAGCCGGGCGTAATCCAGTAACATAAAAGGCGAACTGCAGACCTGATGCGGGTCGCTTTAAAGTATTGATAAGGTCAGGCCAGATGGCATTGAGATCGAGCCTGCGAAGGGAACGCGGTCAGATCGGAAAGACGCAACAACCGCCATCCATGGCATGCTCGGCCCGCGCCATCCATGGCGCGGGACGCTTTCCTCCTCTGACCGTGTTCCCTGCGCGTTGAACTTATTCGTTGCTGCTGTATTTATCCCGTATGGGCTTGTCAGCAATCTGAAGCGATCCGCAGTTATGGCGGATCGCTTTTTAGTTTTAAAGCGTTACACCGCTTTTGAAAATCGCCAGCTCGCGGAAGTCGTTCTTCTCGTTGTTGGTCGGCTGACCGCTGGCAATCGCCACAATGCTGTCGACAAAGTCCTCCAGCATCGAGTCCATGCTCATCCCCTCGATCAACCGTCCGGCATTAAAATCGATCCAGTGCGGCTTCTTCTCCGCCAGCGGCGTGTTGGTGGCCAGCTTCACCGTCGGCACAAAACCGCCATATGGCGTGCCGCGTCCGGTACTAAACAGCACCATGTGGCAACCGGCTCCCGCCAGCGCACTGGTGGCGACCGCATCATTGCCTGGCGCACTCAGCAGATTCAGCCCCGGTGTTTTTAACCGTTCGCCATACTTCAGCACATCGACGACCTGGCTCTGCCCCGCTTTCTGGGTACAGCCCAGCGACTTCTCTTCCAGCGTGGTGATGCCGCCCGCTTTGTTACCCGGCGACGGGTTTTCGTAAATTGGCTGCTGGTGATCGATAAAGTACTGTTTGAAGTCGTTGATCATCGCCACCGTTTTGCTGAAGGTCTCTTCGTCGCGACAGCGGCTCATCAGAATCCGCTCTGCGCCAAACATTTCCGGCACTTCAGTCAGCACGGTGGTGCCGCCATTGGCGATCATCTGGTCTGAGAACCGTCCCAGCAACGGATTAGCGGTGATACCTGACAAACCATCCGAACCGCCGCACTCCAGACCAAACTTCAGCTCGCTGAGTTTGCCCGGCTCGCGCTGGTCGTGACGCATTTTTTCATACAACGCATGCAGACGCTCCAGCCCGGCTTCGACCTCATCGTCATGCTGCTGGCACACCATGAACTCGACCCGGTCGCTTTCAAACGCGCCGAGGGTGTCACGGAAGGCATCAACCTGATTGTTTTCGCAGCCGAGACCAATCACCAGCACCGCGCCAGCATTAGGATGGCGCACCATATTCTGCAGCATGGTGCGGGTGTTTTCGTGGTCCTGTCCCAGCTGCGAGCAGCCGAAGGTGTGGCTGAACAGGAATGCGCCATCGATGCCTTCTGCCTGCTGCGTCTCCTTCAGGAAACGCTGCAGAATCTGACGCGCAATGCCGTTGACGCAGCCGACGGTCGGCAGGATCCACAGCTCATTGCGGATGCCGACCTCGCCGTTCGCACGACGGTAGATCTGCACCTCACGGTCACCCGGCTGCGGGGGTAACGTCACAAACTCAGGCTGATACGTATACTCATCCAGATCGCTGAGGTTGGTGCGGGCGTTCTGCGAATGGATTAATTCACCGGCAGCCACAGGCTGCGTGGCATGGGCAATCGGCAGCCCATATTTGATCACCAGCTCATCCTGCGCGATAGGCTGCAGGGCAAATTTATGCCCGCGTCCGACGGCCTGCTGCACCGCCACACTCAGTGGCGGCAGCTCTATCGTGGCGCCCGCCTCTAAGTCACGTAACGCCACGGCAACATTGTCGCGGGGATCAATTTTAATAGCGTCTTGCATAGCGTTATCTCAGTTGGCTCAGCGCCTCACGCATTCCGTGGGCGATGATATTTTGCAGGTGTTGGGTGACAACCGCAGCCAGTCCGGGCTGACGGGTTAAATCTTCGCCCCAGTGTTGCGCGTCGCTAAGCACGCCGTGCACCAGTTGTTGCGGTGATATCTGGTCCGCATCAGCCGCTTTCCATGCGTCAGCGTAGCGCTGTAACCACTGCGGCTCATCCTGTAACGGCCAGCGCTTGCCGGCTGACTCGCCGCGATAAAAGGCGATTAGCGCGGCCAGCGCAAAGGTGATATGCGTCGGCCACTCGCCGGTTTGCTGATGCGCGGCAAGCAGTGGCGTCAGCAGACGGGTGCGGAACTTGGTCATGCCATTGAGGGCAATCGACAGCAGCGCGTGACGAATAAACGGATTGCGGAAGCGGCGCTGAACCGCATCGGCAAAGGCGTGCAGTTCATCGGCAGGCAGATCCAGCGTCGGGATCACTTCGTGACGCAGCAGGTTGTCCACAAATCCGGCGATGGCCGGATCGGCCATCGCCTCCCCGACGCTCTCAATCCCGGCCAGAAACGCCACCGGCACCATCGCGGTATGCGCGCCATTGAGAATGGCCACTTTCTGTGCTTTATAGGGCGCAATATCATCCACATGCCGGACCTGCGGCGACAGCGCCGCCAGCTTCAGTTCACTGAACAGAGCCGACGGCCCCTGGATCACAAACTGGTAGTAGACTTCGCCCGCCACCAGATAGCGATCTTCATAACCCAGTTCGCGTTGCAGCTGCTCGCTTTCCGCCGGGAAGCCGGTAACGATGCGGTCCACCAGGGTGTTGTAAAAGGCACAATGCTGATGAATCCAGGTTTTGAATTCTGACGGCAGATGCCAGTAATCGGCATAACGCAGCACCAGATCGCGCAGCGTGTCGCCGTTATGATCAATCAGCTCACACGGCACCACCAGCCAGCCCCGGTCGCTGGCACCCTTGAAGTGGGAATAGCGCGCCCACAGCAACTGCGTCAGTTTGCCGGGGAAGCTGCTGGCGGGCTGATCGGTGAGCTGATCCGTACCAACAAAGGCGATACCCGCTTCGGTGGTGTTGGAGAAGACCATGCGCAGGTCGGGATTCCGGGCCAGCGCCATAAATTCACCGAACTGCTGCCAGGGCTGGATCTCACGGTTGAGGCTGCGGATCAACCGGGTTTCACTGACCTGCTCACCCTGGTCGTTCAGTCCGCGGATCAGCGTGGTGTAGAGGCCATCCTGCTGATTCAGGCTGTCGCTGACTTCACGGTTGCGCGGCCGCACCACAACGATCCCGGCATCGGTGCCCTGATGTTCATTCAGCCAGTCAATCTGCCAGTCAATAAAGGCGCGCAGGAAGTTACCTTCGCCGAACTGGATCACCCGGTCGCGATAGACCGCGCCCGGAAAGTCGTGGCGGTTTAGCCTTTTCATCATCAGGCTCCCAGCTCGATGCCGAAGTAATCGCGGGCATTGTTGAAGCAGATGTTCTGAACCATCTGGCCTAACAGCGCTTCATCGGCTGGCGCTTCACCCTGTTCGACCCAGCGGCCCATCATCTGGCACAGCAACCGGCGGAAATATTCGTGGCGGGTGTAAGAGAGGAAGCTGCGGCTGTCGGTCAGCATCCCGACGAAGCGGCTCAGCAGGCCAATCTGCGCCAGCTGAGTCATCTGACGCTGCATACCGTCCAGCTGATCGTTGAACCACCAGGCAGAACCGAACTGCATTTTGCCCGCCTGACCTTCGCCCTGGAAGTTACCGGCCATGGTCGCCAGCACTTCGTTGTCGCGCGGGTTCAGGCAGTAGAGGATGGTTTTCGGCAGCGCATTATTGAGATTCTGCGCGCCCAGCAGGCGTGCCAGCGGTTCGGCCAGTGGCTGATCGTTGATGGAGTCGAAGCCGACATCAGGCCCCAGCAGTTGATACTGGCGCGGGTTGGTGTTGCGCAGTGCGCCAATGTGATACTGCTGCACCCAGCCACGGCGCGCATATTCGCTGCCCAGCCAGACCAGTACCGCCGTTTTGAACTGTGCCGTTTCCTGCGGATCCGGCGCGGCACCGCTGCGACGCCGCGTCAGAATCGCATCCAGCGTGGCGTCATCCGCCTCGGCATAACAGACCACATCCAGCGCGTGATCCGAGACTTTACAGCCGTGCGCGGCGAAGTGATCCAGCCGCTGATGCAGGGCGCTGCGCAGATCGTCAAAACGCTGCACGCTGATGTCGGTCAGCTGCTCCAGCGTCTCGATCCACGGCAGGAAGGTTTCGGCTTCGATATTAAACGCTTTGTCCGGACGCCAGCTCGGCAGCACTTTGACGCTGAAGCTGGTGTCGTCTGCCAGCGCGCGATGATGGCGCAGGTCATCCAGCGGATCGTCCGTGGTGCCGACCATCTTCACCTTCATCTGCTGCATGATGCCGCGTGTGGTGAAGCTATCCTGCGCCAGCATTTCATTACAGCGATGCCAGATGCTGTCGGCAGTTTTCTCAGAAAGCAGCGTATCGGTAATGCCGAAAGGCCGGCGTAATTCCAGATGGGTCCAGTGATATAGCGGATTGCCGATGGTATGCGGCACGGTGCGCGCCCAGGCGTCAAACTTTTCACGATCGCTGGCGTTGCCGGTACAGAATGCCTCAGCCACACCGTTGGCGCGCATTGCCCGCCACTTGTAGTGATCGCCCTTCAGCCAGATGTCATAAAGATTGGCGAAGCGATAATTTTCGGCAATCTGCTGCGGGGGTAAGTGGCAGTGATAGTCGAAAATCGGCTGATCTTTCGCATAGTCGTGATAGAGACGCCGGGCAAATTCACTATCCAGCAAAAAATCCTCGGTCATGAAACGTGACATACATGCTTCCTCATCTACTGAACCACTGATGGCCCAAAGTTATCATACCAATTTTAGTCCGTTACGGATTTATTTGCGATCCTGCTCACATAAACGGCGGTACCAGACTGCCGTTATGGACTTTTTAGTCGCCCGTATCGCGCTAAATGGCTGTCATTACGCAGGTTTCCAGTATCCCACAGTGCAGAAAGGGTTTTTGTGATGGCTCTCAACTTTTAAAGTTGTATAACAAGTTAGGCTCTCGCTCCATCATGAGGTCGTTAATGACTCAGATAACGGCAAGGTCAGAACAGGGTTGCTCAGACAGAACCTGCGGGCGTGAGCAGAGCTGTATCACGTGCTGTCCCGCTCCAGATAACAACAGCGGCAAGACCGCATACAGAACTGGAAGAGGTAGAGGATGCGTAAGATCAAAGGGTTACGCTGGTACATGATTGGACTGGTGACGCTCGGTACGGTGTTAGGGTACCTGACCCGTAACACCATTGCCGTGGCGGCCCCGACATTGATGACAGAGCTGCATATCACCACACAGCAGTATTCATACATTATTGCGGCCTATTCAGCCTGCTACACGCTGATGCAACCGGTGGCAGGTTATGTGTTGGATCTGCTGGGTACCAAAGTCGGCTACGCGGTGTTTGCTGTACTGTGGGCGATCTTTTGTGCCGCCACCGCGATGGCAGGCAGCTGGGGCGGCCTTGCTCTGGCGCGTGGTGCCGTCGGTGCGGCTGAAGCGGCGATGATCCCGGCCGGTCTGAAGGCGAGCAGTGAGTGGTTCCCGGCCAAAGAGCGTTCGGTCGCGGTAGGCTACTTTAACGTCGGTTCATCTATCGGCGCGATGCTGGCTCCGCCGCTGGTTGTCTGGGCTATCGTGGCGCACAGCTGGCAGATGGCCTTTATCATGACCGGTGTGTTGAGCATGGCCTGGGCACTCTGCTGGCTGGTGTTTTACAAGCACCCGAAACAGCAGAAGAAGCTGAGCGATGAAGAGCGCGACTATATTATCTCCGGTCAGGAAGCGCAGCATCAGACCGGCAACACCCGCAAAATGTCGGCCCTGCAGATTATCCGTAACCGCCAGTTCTGGGGTATTGCCCTGCCGCGTTTTCTGGCAGAACCGGCGTGGGGTACGTTCAACGCCTGGATTCCGCTGTTCATGTTTAAGGTTTACGGCTTCAACCTTAAAGAGATTGCGATGTTTGCCTGGATGCCGATGCTGTTCGCGGACTTCGGCTGCATCCTGGGTGGTTATCTGCCGCCGCTGTTTCAGCGCTGGTTCGGCGTTAACCTGATCGTCTCCCGTAAGATGGTGGTGACGATGGGTGCGGTATTAATGATTGCGCCAGGCACGATCGGCCTGTTCACCAGCCCTTACGTTGCCATTGGTCTGCTGTGCATCGGCGGCTTTGCGCATCAGGCCCTTTCTGGTGCGCTCATCACCCTGTCGTCAGACGTTTTCGGCCGTAATGAAGTCGCGACGGCTAACGGCCTGACCGGCATGGCCGCCTGGACCGCCAGTACGATGTTTGCGCTGGTCGTCGGTGCACTGGCCGATACGCTGGGCTTCAGCCCGCTGTTTGCTGCCCTGGCGGTGTTCGATCTGCTGGGTGCCGTGGTGATCTGGACAGTCCTGAAAAATAAACCGATTTCAGAGCTGGAAACGGACGCTGTGATTCCGCCAGGCAGCGCCGTACACAATTGATCTGCCGGGCTGGCGCGAGCCAGCCCATTTCCTCGCACCGCCTGAAGTGGTATAACAACTTATCTGTCTGCTACCAGGATTGTGCTATGGACCTCACTGAATCCCGTCGACTCTATCAACAGCTGGCCAGCGAGCTGAAAAGCCGCATCGAAACCGGGATCTATCCGGTTGGTGAAAAACTGCCTGCTGAGCGCCTGATTGCCGAAGAGATGGAAGTGAGCCGCACTGTCGTCCGCGAAGCAATCATCATGCTGGAAGTAGAAGGCTATGTTGAGGTCCGTAAAGGATCCGGCATTCATGTCATAGCCAGCCAGCAGCAGAACCGTATCGCCCCGACCAGCAGCCAGCTTGAGTTCGCGACGTTTGGCCCGTTTGAATTACTCCAGGCGCGCCAGTTGATTGAGAGTAATGTGGCGGAGTTCGCGGCGACTCAGGTGACGCGTCAGGACATCATCGACCTGATGGCGATTCAGGAAAAAGCCCGCCAGGAGGATCACTTCCGTGACTCCGAGTGGGATATGCAGTTTCATGTGCGCATCGCACAATCCACCCAGAACAGTGCCTTAGCCGCCATCGTTGAAAAAATGTGGCTGCACCGCCTTCACAATCCCTACTGGCTCAAACTTCACGAACACATTGACCAGCGCAGCATTCTCAGCTGGTGCGACGACCACGATCAGATTCTCAAAGCGCTGATGCGTAAAGATCCCGCCGCCAGCAAACTGGCGATGTGGCAACATCTGGAAAATACTAAACAGATGCTGTTTAACGCGACGGCGGATGATTTTGAATTTAACGTGGACCGCTATATGTTTGGTGAGAATCCGGTCATCCTGCCTGATGGGTCCAATAACGCCCGCTAAAATTGCCTGAAAACACCCTGAAATGGTCAGTTAGTCTGCAATAGTGTCAGGTCATGTAAAGCTCCTTTTTACAGGCCGTTTCACAAGGTAAAACTCCTGTTCGCAAGAGAGTTTTCCTGTCTCAGACAGGCGATTTTTGTTACAGTTATCGCCCTTTTATTACCCTTTGCGACAGGGGATTATAAAGTCGCTGATTTAACAATCAATTCTGGAAGGATCCGGAAAACCCCGCCCAGGCTGCGCTCCTAAAATTTATAACGAAATGCCGGTCTGCGTTTAAGTCCCTGTGGGACATGTTTAACAATGATGTTCAGGAATGAATTGATGGATATTTTGCAATCGTTGCTGCATGCCCTGTGGCAGCAGGACTACGAAACCCTCTCCGATCCCACGCTGGTATGGGCCATTTACGGCGTGCTGTTTATGATTTTGTTTTTAGAAAATGGCCTTCTTCCCGCCGCATTTCTGCCGGGTGACAGTCTGCTGATTCTGGTCGGCGTACTGATTGCAAAAGGCGCCATGAGTTTCCCGATAACGATTCTGGTTTTGACCACCGGCGCCAGTCTTGGCTGCTGGGTGAGCTACATACAGGGCCGCTGGCTAGGTAATACCCCCACGGTACAGAAATGGCTCTCCCACCTTCCCGCCCAGTATCATCTGCGTGCGCACAGCATGTTCCACCGTCACGGCTTATCTGCCCTTTTGATTGGTCGCTTTATCGCGTTTGTGCGAACGCTGCTGCCGACCATCGCCGGATTGTCAGGCCTCAGCAATGCCCGCTTTCAGTTCTTTAACTGGGTCAGTGCGTTCCTGTGGGTCGTGATTCTGACCGTTATCGGCTTCGCGCTAGGTAAAACCCCGATTTTCCGTCGTTATGAAGATGAGATGATGTTCTTCCTGATGATGCTGCCACTGGCACTGCTGGTGTTTGGTCTGGTGGGATCGCTGGTGGTGATATGGCGTAAGCGACAGGCGAATCAGAACGGGAAAGCCGAGTAATGAAATTACTGCAGGCTATTCCTAAACGGTGGTTACCGTGGTCGATTGCTGGCGCGCTGGTGCTGGTCGCGCTTTGCGCGATCCCGCCTCTGATGAAACACGAAACGGTCGTTCAGATTCGTGTTTCCCATGCTGGCGCAACGCTGCCCGATGGTTTTTATCTCTATCAGCAATTAAGCGCGCAGGGTATTCGTATCAAAAGCATTACCCCTGCGGGTGATGCACTGATCATCCATTTTGACAGCGAAGAGCAGAGTCTGGCTGCCCAGAAGGTGTTACGCCGTCTGCTGCCACAGGGTTTTATTGTGGCGCAGCACGATCACTCTCAGCACCTCTCACTGGCGTAACCTCCCGACTCCCCTCTTTTTTAAGACCGCCGCGGGTTGGTGTGGCGGTCTTAAAGGCGCTCTATCTCCCGGTCTTCTTTGAACTTTTTACTATGGGTGTCTATGCTTAACTCAGAGTCGATTCTCAGCACCCGCAGGCATAAGATTAAGCGAGTGATGACGAATCAGGTCGCAATGGAAGGTTCATGACCGATGAAATATCAAGTATTACTGGGAGTCGCGCTGTTGTCGCTGTCGGGTTCGCTGCTGGCGGCAGAATCGCTGTGTGAACAGAAAGAGCAGGATATTCAGCGTGAAATCGGGATGGCGCAGAAGCATAACAACGAGCGCCGGGTTAATGGTCTGGAGCGTGCGCTGACCGAAGTCCGGGCAGATTGCAGCGACAAAAAGCTTGAGGCCGCCCATCTGGAAAGAATTAACGCTCAAAAACAAAAGGTTGCAGAGCGTGAGCACGCACTCAGGGAAGAGCGTGAAGAGGGCCATGACAGGGACAAGATTGCTAAGCGACAGGAAAAACTGGATGAAGCACGCCGGGAGTTGAAAAAGCTACAGGCGGAGCCCTATTAATCGGAATTAACCAACTGATGTTAAAGGAGTATTTTATGTCTAAAGACACATCATCGGAACATTTGCGTGCTGAACTGAAAAACCTGGCTGATACCCTGGAAGAAGTGCTGAGCAGCAGCACTGAAAAATCTAAAGGTGAGCTGGATAAACTTCGCAGTAAAGCGCGTGATGCGCTGGATAGCTCACGTGAACGTCTGGGCGAATCAAGCGAGCGTATCGCTGCAACTACCCGCGAAGCGGCGCAGAAAGCCGAAGGCTACGTGCGTGAAAATCCATGGCATGGTGTGGGCATCGGTGCAGCGATTGGCGTCGCACTGGGCATGCTCATCTCGCGTCGATAACTATGGCTGACTCACAGCATAACCACGGCCCGGCTAAAGGGGTCATTAACATCGGCCAGCGTATTGTGACCACGCTGGTTGGTATGGTCGAGACGCGCGTTCGTCTGGCAGTGGTGGAACTGGAGCACGAGAAAGCGAACCTGATTCAGCTGCTGTTGATGGTTGGCCTGACAATGCTGTTCACTGCATTTGGTCTGATGAGCCTGATGGTTCTGATTATCTGGGCAGTGGATGCGCAGTACCGTCTGATGGCTATTGGCATCACGACCGGCACACTGCTGCTGCTGGCGGTTATTTTAGGGCTCTGGACGCTGCGCAAATCACGTCAGTCCACGCTGTTGCGCCACACGCGTAAAGAGCTGGAAACAGACCGTAATTTGCTTGAGGACCAGCGCTGATGAGCCGCCGCGAGCGTGAAGAACGCATCCATGAACTGCTTAAGCATGTGCAGCAGCAACGGCTGGATTTAAGCGCTGCACGGCGTGACTGGCTGGAAGGCACCGCCCATTACGATCGCGGCTGGTTTACTTTCCTCAGCTTACGTCGCTATCTGGCTATTGGCAGCAGCGCGCTGGCTATCTACTCAGTTCGCAGTCCCAACATGCTGTTACGCTGGGCAAAACGGGGATTCAGCGCCTGGAGTACCTGGCGCATGATCAAGTCCGCTCTGCCACCGCGTTAATTCTTCTCAAAGCCGGTCCTGAAAAGGCCGGTTTTTCTTCATCAGAATTTCTGAAAAACACTGACAATATATCTCGCTTACAACCTTTCCGCTCCGCGACTATCATCTCCAGCTATCAACCCAATGAACGCAGTACTGCTTTCAGCGGGCATAAACCCTGCGGGCAGCTTGCCCTGTATCCCTGATAGCGCTGGAGTAAATGATGAAAAAATTCGAAGACGTTGGTTTGTTAGTGGCTCGCATCCTGATGCCAATCCTGTTCATTACGGCCGGCTGGGGCAAAATCACCGGTTATGCAGGTACTCAGCAATATATGGAAGCGATGGGCGTCCCGGGCTTTATGCTGCCGCTGGTTATCCTGCTGGAGTTTGGCGGTGGTCTGGCGATTCTGTTCGGTTTCCTGACGCGTTTCACTGCCTTGTTCACTGCAGGCTTCACCATCCTGACCGCATTTCTGTTTCACAGTAACTTTGCCGAAGGCGTGAACCAACTGATGTTTATGAAGAACCTCTCTATCGCGGGTGGTTTCCTGGTGTTAGGTCTGGTGGGTCCAGGTGCATACAGCATTGATCGCCTGCTCAGCAAAAGAAAACCGCAGCCAGCTATTGCGCGCTAATCTCACATAAAGCGTAATGCCACATATACTTAGCAGGGCGGGGACATTTCCCCGCCCTGTTTGCATTGGAGCCATTATGGGACAGTTAATTGACGGTGTCTGGCATGACACCTGGTACGACACCAAATCTACCGGCGGGCGCTTTAAGCGTTCAGAGTCGGCTTTCCGCAACTGGGTTACCGCTGATGGCAGCGCCGGCCCGGTGGGTAAAGAGGGATTTGTCGCCGAACGCGACCGCTATCATCTTTATGTCTCGCTTGCCTGCCCCTGGGCACACCGCACACTGCTGATGCGTCAGCTGAAGGGCCTGGATAGCATGATCGATGTCTCCGTGGTGCATCCGCTGATGCTGGAGAATGGCTGGACGTTCGATGATAGTTTTCAGGATGCGACCGGCGATAAACTCTACCAGAATGAGTTCCTCTATCAGCTCTATCTGCACGCCGATCCGCAATACAGTGGCCGCGTAACCGTGCCGGTATTGTGGGACAAGCAGCAGAACACCATCGTCAGCAATGAGTCTGCCGATATCATCCGTATGTTCAACAGTGCGTTTGATGCTGTCGGTGCCCGTGCCGGGGATTATTATCCTGTTGCTCTGCACGAAAAGATTGATGAACTGAATAGCTGGATCTACGACACCGTGAACAACGGCGTTTACAAAGCGGGTTTTGCCACTTCGCAGTCCGCTTATGACGAGGCAGTGACTGCGCTGTTCCATTCGCTGTCGCGGCTGGAGCAGATTTTAGGCCAGCATCGCTATCTCACCGGCGATCAGCTGACCGAAGCGGATCTGCGGTTGTGGACCACGCTGGTGCGCTTCGATCCGGTCTATGTGACCCACTTTAAATGCGATCGCCATCGCATCAGTGACTACAGAAACCTGAGTGGTTTCCTCCGTGATATCTATCAGATGCCTGGTATCGCAGAGACGGTTAATCTGCCGCATATTCGTCATCACTACTATTGCAGCCATAAGACCATCAACCCGAACGGTGTTATTTCGCTGGGCCCGGCGTTTGACTGGGATGAGCCGCACGGCCGCGGTTAAGCTGCCTGCACATACCCTACAAAGCAAAAACCCCGCCGAAGCGGGGTTTTTGGTTAAAAGCCGATGCTGACCGTTAAGGCAGATTGCTTTAACCACACGTCGCGTATCTGTTTTTGGGGGGAAGAGTCGCTTGATTAATGCTGGAGATTGGGTCCCTAAAGATTGTCAGCGAAAATCTACCTTACTTAGCGTTAGCGAATGTGATTTGCTGTCATGAGATATATAGAAGTAAGGCACAACATTGCCTTCCTTTTCCCATTTTTCAGACAATCCATTATGCTCCACCGCCCTGTAACCTAAGGACGCCAGATAATTTTTTACCTCTACTAAAGGAGCATCCGTGCTGTAAACAATACTACTTTCCTGCGGTTGACTACCATCCTGCGCGGTAAACGTAAAATGATATGATTCAGATGCACGTGGGGCCCACCTGATATCCCTGTCAGTGTATAGATAATATGCCCATAGATTTGACTGAGTGTAACCTTCATCCCGTTCAGCCACCTTCTGCATACTACAATCAATCAGCAGAAAAATAATGATGATGACAGCGCCAATTGCAGCGATCCTTTTTAACATTTTCACTCTCTGTTTACTGAAATGCGTTAATGATTCCGGCTTTATCATTAGACCGTCGCACTATGTCATCATTCGGAGTAAATTTATATGGCATAACCTGTTTCATAAATCGCGGAAGCTGACCTTTATAAGGGCGTGGGCAGGTGAATTTTTCTATAGGATCAGGAAATAATAAGGGTAAAAAACCCGTGTTCTTATAACGACTAATCGGTCCATAATGGTCCCATCGGCGTAGGGCTGATTCTTTGCTGGCAATCTTAAGTTCTCCCCAATATACGCGGGGATAATTAACTTTATAGAAACCAAATAAGTCCGATACTAGATCCTCGCCACTGAAACCGCTATCAGTATACCAACTGAACCAGGGCATTGACTGCCAATTTTCAAAAGCGACAGCAGTACTCATCATCATCGCCAATGCAATACTCTGCCTTTCTGTGAGAGTTCTCCCTTTTTTTATCTCCCAGACATTAAAGCGACCAGTAGCAAACCGGCTGATCCCCATAGTTTGTTCATAACGCACCCGGTAATAAGATTCGCTGCCAGCCTCACCAGTGGAGAACTGTGCCATAAGTTTACGGACATCATCCCCGCGAGCGTGGCCCATATCAAGCCAGCCAAGCACTCCTGAATAAAGAAGCCCATGCCTAATCCCGTTTTCTGAACAAAATCGGGATGAATCCAGGATTTCTCCACGATTGCTCAAATTGGGTACCTCACAAATCCACGAATCATAATTCCCTCTATTTACTTTCCATTTTCCCTGTGAGGAATATTACAAAATTTAACCATAATAACAATAAGCACAGACCACAGGAAAAGCTGTATTTAGTGAATATCAGCTGCACGGTAACCTGCGAAAAAATGATGCAACGGTATTAGCTGTCCCTGTTCTCAGTATCGAATATTTTGCTATATAGGCAATGCTTCGACTTTGTGATGTATATCAAGCTGTAATTGCTGTTGATGTACATACAAAAAGTTTTTCATTCTTTATAGTCGTCTACTCAGGGACGCTAAGCATGATGCACCAAACTTCGACATTGATCGCTGCATGCTTATACCCTGCAAAGCAAAACCCCGCCGAAGCGGTAATGCCAGTCAGTTAACGACAGGTGATAACGCAGTCTGGTGCCGGGCAGGGGCTGGCGGTCCTCGCGCCGCTGCGCGGTTCCTTCACTTCATTCGCCTGCCTGACGGACCGCCGGGGATGGCACATCCTGTGCCGCCCCGCCTTTCGCCCGCGTCCTGCGGGCTCTCCTGGCAGACTCATTCTGTTCAGCGCTGCGGATTGCCTGCCCCTGCCCGGCACCAGCCTGCTCTGAAACTTCAGTGTGTATTGTTAAAAAGGGCACGAGAGTGAAAGCCTGAGCGCCTCTGCTGCTGAAAGGGCTATCCGCAGCGCTGAGGCGTGACGGTGGGCCAGAAGTCCACGCCGGGAAGCGTGGACAGTTCGGGGCCGGCCAGGGAGGGCCGATCCCCGAACGGTTCGTCGGCACGACGTCAAAGCCGAAGGTACCGCGTGAGCGGCGCGAGGACGGCCCGGCAGCAGCAGAGGTGCTCTGGCCCGCACTGCGGCTCGCTCGCACTGACAAAAAAGCTGCCACTTCTGACCGTGACAGCCTTTACAAATCTAATCTTAACTGATCAACATTACGCCGAAGCGGGGTTTTGGTAAAAAGCCGACGCTGACCGTTAAGCCGCGTTCTTTTCATAGAAAGCGTCGTGAGCAGTCATTCATCCTGTCACCGCGCACCACAAAGCAAAAACCCCGCCGAAGCGGGGTTTTTGATAAAAAGTCGAAGCTGACCGTTAAGCCGGGTTCTGTCGTGGACAGTCATTCATCTAGGCCAGCAATCGCTCACTGGCTCAAGCAGCCTACCCGGGTTCAGTACGGGCCGTACCTTGTGAACCCCTATTTGGCCTTGCTCCGGGTGGAGTTTACCGTGCCACGAACTGTTGCCAGTCGCGCGGTGCGCTCTTACCGCACCCTTTCACCCTTACCTGATCCCATTTCTGGGCCATCGGCGGTTTGCTCTCTGTTGCACTGGTCGTAGGCTTGCGCCTCCCAGGCGTTACCTGGCACCCTGCCCTATGGAGCCCGGACTTTCCTCCCCTCTGCCCGTCTCCCCACAAGTGAGGACGACGACAAAGCGGCGACTGTCTGGTCAGCTTCGGCGCGGGATAATAGGACATTCGCCGGCGTTTGTCACGCCTCTTGCTGCTCCAGCGCATACTTATAAAGCGCATTTTTCTTCACACTGTGTATCTCAGCGGTCAGCGCAGCCGCGCGTTTCAACGGCAGCTCTTTTTGCAGCAGCGCCAGCGTACGCAGCGCATCAGCCGGTAACGCATCTTCATCATCGACTTTGTATCCTTCGACAATCAGCACCATCTCGCCTTTGCGACGATTCTCATCTTCTTTTACCCATGCCAGCAGCTCGCCGACCGGTGCACCGTAAATCGACTCCCAGGTCTTGGTCAGCTCACGCGCCAGCACCACATAACGTTCAGCGCCCAGCTCACTCACCATATCCTGCAGACTGTCGATCAGACGGTGGGTCGACTCATAGAAAATCAGCGTGCGCGGCTCCTGCACCAGCGCCCGCAGTGCATCGCAACGGCCTTTGGTTTTGGCGGGCAGAAACCCTTCGTAACAGAAACGATCAGATGGCAGTCCTGCGGCACTTAACGCGGCAATGGCGGCACAGGCGCCCGGCAGTGGCACCACACGGATGCCTGCTTCACGGCAGCGACGCACCAGATGGTAGCCCGGATCGTTAATCAGCGGCGTGCCAGCATCAGAAACTAAGGCTATGCTTTGCCCCTCCTGGAGCTTCGTCAGCAACAGCTCAGCCTTGTGCTGCTCGTTGTGGTCATGAAGTGAGAAGAGTCGCGCATTGATGGCGAAATGTTGTAGCAACAGCCCGGTATGACGTGTATCTTCCGCAGCGACCAGATCGACGCTCGAAAGCACCGTCAGCGCCCGCTGGGTGATATCACCCAAATTACCAATCGGGGTTGGAACGATGTAGAGCGTGCTGGCAGAAATCTCTGCCCGATCGAGTTGTTTCATTGTTTCATCCGAATTGCCGATTTAATATTGAGCATCTTGAAAAAAACATCACTGGATACAGTATGCTTCCTTCAAAAGTCGTTCGTCATAAAGCAGGACGCTTTCTGCCTGTCATTCTTGCTGGGCTGATTTTAGCCGCGTGTAGCGGTCAGAGGCCGCAAACCTCAACCGTCAATATTCAGGGGCCAGTCACCGCAAGCTCCGCTTACTATCTGCAGCAAGCGCAGCAAAGCAGCGATGATAGCAAGACCGACTGGCAATTACTCGCAATCCGCGCCCTGTTGAAGGAAGGAAAGTATCCTGAGGCGACGCAGCAACTGAGCCAGTTGCCGCAGCAGCTCTCGGAGACCCAGCAACAGGAATCTCTGCTGCTGAAAGCGCAGTTGTTGATTGCCCAGCAGAAAACCAAAGATGCTGAACCAGTGTTAGCTGCAGTGAAAACCGGCGCACTGTCGCAGGATCAACTGGCGCGTTATTACAGCCTGCAGATTGCCAGCGCACAGGGGCGCCCTTCACTCTCGCTGCTGCGCAACTATATTGCCCAGGAGCCGCTGCTGAAAGGCACCGATCATCAGGGTAATATTGACGCCACCTGGCAGACACTGACGCAGATGTCGCCGCAGGATGTCAGCAACCTGGTGATCAATGCTGATGAGAATGTGCTGCAGGGATGGCTGGATCTGCTCGCGGTCTGGCGTGCCAATACCCAGGATGCTGAGATGCTCAAGTCAGGCATCAAAGACTGGCAGACCCGCTATCCGCAGAACCCGGCGGCCAAAACGCTGCCAACGCAGCTGAGCCAGATGCAGAACTACACCAAAGCCTCTACCAGCATCATCGCCCTGCTGCTGCCGCTGAATGGCCAGGCGCAGGTGTTCGCCAATGCGATTCAGAAAGGCTTTAATGACGCGAAGAATGGCGTTTCCGCGCCAGTCGCACAGCCTGCTGCTGCCCAGCCCGCCGCTGCGGATGCAGCAGCCAGCACGCAACCTGCTGCCGCTGCTGGTTCTTCCACCGATCCAATCAGCGCGCCGCAGCAGCAACAGCCTGCCGACGCGACGCCACAGCCTCAATCTCAGCCTGCTGCAGCCGCACCGGCCAGCAACGCTCAGATCAAGGTCTATGACACCAGCAGCCAGCCGATTGAGCAGGTGATGCAGCAGGCACAGCAGGATGGTGCCACCATCGTGGTCGGCCCGCTGCTGAAGAGCAACGTTGAGAAGGTCGCTAACAGCCAGACACCACTGAATGTGCTGGCGCTCAACGAGCCGGAAAAGATCCAGAACCATCCGAATATTTGCTACTTTGCGCTTTCTCCTGAAGACGAAGCGCGCGATGCGGCGCACCATATCTGGGATCAGGGCAAACGCCAGCCGCTGTTGCTGGTTCCGCGCAGCGGACTGGGCGATCGCGTCACCAACGCCTTTGCTCAGGAGTGGCAGACGCTGGGTGGCAGCACGGTGATGCAGCAGCGCTTTGGTTCGACCTCAGAGCTGAAACAGGGTATTAACAGCGGCGCGGGTATCAGCTTATCCGGTACGCCAGTGAACGCTGCACCTGCCGAGCCGCAGGGTGTTACGATTGCGGGCCTGACTATCCCGGCACCGCAGCAGAACACGCCAGATGTGGTCAGCACCAGCAGCGGTGGTGGCGTCGATGCGGTCTACATCGTCTCAACGCAGGACGAACTGCAGCTGATCAAACCGATGATCACCATGCGCACCGGCAGTCGCAGCAATATCTCGCTCTACGCCAGTTCGCGCAGCGCGCAGGCAGGTGCCGGCCCGGACTTCCGTCTGGAAATGGATGGCCTGCAGTTCAGCGATATTCCGCTGCTCTCCGGCAGCAATCCTGGCCTGATGCAGCAGACGTCGAAGTCATTCAATAATGACTATTCGCTGGTGCGTCTCTATGCCATGGGAATGGATGCCTGGACGCTGGCGAATCACTTTAACCAGATGCGTCAGTCACCTGGCTTTACGCTGGACGGCAATACCGGCAAGCTCAGCGCCAACACGGATTGTGTGATCAACAGGAAGTTGACATGGAACCAGTATCGTCGGGGCGAAATCGCACCGGCCAACTAAATCGGCGTCAGACTGGCGCCAGGCATGAAGAAGATGCCCGGCGCTATCTGGAGCAGGCTGGCCTGAAATGGGTCGCCAGTAATGTTCACTTTCGCAATGGTGAACTTGACCTGATAATGCGTGACGGGCACTGTTGGGTGTTTGTTGAAGTCCGCTACCGACGCGATGCGCGTTATGGTGGCGCGCTCGCCAGCGTAACCCGGAATAAACAACAAAAGCTGCTGCGCGCTGCCGCTCTCTGGCTGGCGCAACGCGGCGGCAGTTTTGAAACAGTGAATTGCCGTTTCGACATCATCGCCATTACCGGCACGGCGCTCGAGTGGCTGCCGAATGCCTTTAATGCAGACGTTTAGAACCAGGTGGTCGTGTGCAGGACAGAATTAAAGCGTGTTTTACCGAAAGTATTCAAACTCAGATTGCCGCAGCCGAAGCGTTGCCCGATGCCATCTCCCGCGCCGCTATGACGCTGGTGCAGTCGTTACTGAATGGCAATAAAATCCTGAGCTGTGGCAACGGTGCCTCATCCGCCAATGCACAGCACTTCGCCGCCAGCATGATCAACCGTTTCGAGACAGAACGCCCAAGCTTACCGGCGCTGGCGTTGAGTGCCGACAACGTGATGCTGACCGCGATTGGTAATGACCGCATGCACGATGAAATCTATGCCAAGCAGGTGCGCGCCCTGGGACACGCAGGCGATGTGTTACTGGCTATCTCAACCCGTGGCAACACCCGCGACATCGTTAAGGCCGTAGAAGCGGCGGTAACACGCGATATGACTATCGTTGCGCTTACCGGGTATGATGGCGGAGAGCTCGCCGGACTGCTGGGTCCGCAGGATGTGGAGATCCGCATTCCGTCGCACCGCAGCGCCCGTATTCAGGAGATGCATATGCTCACCGTGAATTGCTTATGCGATCTGATCGATAACACTCTCTTTCCCCATCAGGAATGACTGAAGGAGCACGAATGAAAGCATTGAATGCTATAGCTATTCTGTTAACCGCCATGCTACTGCAGGGCTGCGTCGCGGTTGTCGCTGGCGGCGCAGCTGTTGCCACCAAAACGGCCACCGATCCCCGCTCAGTGGGTACGCAGGTTGATGACGGCACGCTGGAGCTACGCGTCACGAACGCGCTGGCAAAAGATCAGCAGATTAAAACCGATGCCCGCGTTGTTGCCACCGCCTATCAGGGCAAAGTGCTGCTGACCGGTCAGGCGCCTTCGCAGGAGATCGCCAATCGTGCCAAACAGATCACCATGGGCGTTGATGGCGCAACCGAGGTCTATAACGAGATCCGCATCGGCCAGAAAGTGACGCTTGGCACCACGTCGTCAGACACCTGGATTACCACCAAAATCCGCTCGCAGCTGCTGGGCAGCGATCAGGTTAAATCCTCCAACGTGAAGGTGACGACGGAGAATGGCGAAGTGTTCCTGCTGGGTCTGGTGACACAACAGGAAGCGCAGGCCGCGGCTGATGTCGCCAGCCGCGTTAGTGGCGTGAAGCACGTCACCACCGCCTTTACCATGCTGAAGTAACACGCTAAAACGCAAAAAGGCGGCTATGGCCGCCTTTTTTATTGCCCGATTTTCAGACCGGAATATCGATGACCAGCGCGCGGGTCGCGGTTTTCGCCTTCAGCTGCAACAGCTTCTCTTCCTGCAAAAACGCGCCATCGCCACAGCCCAGCTTTTCCTGATGATCCGTGCCGGACATCGCCTCCAGCGAACCGTGAATCGACTGCAGATAGGCTCGTGGCCCCTGTATCCGCAGCGAGTGCTGTTCGCCCGGAGCCAGCTCAACCTGATGAATCCACACCTGCTGACGCAGTTGCAGGCTGTCGTCCACGCCATCCGGTGAGGCGATCAGCTGAGACAACCGGCCTTCCGTCAGGGCAATTTTCTGCATCCGCGGATTTTCGCGCTCCGGACAGGCGGCCAGCCACAGCTGCATACGTGTCAGCGGGCGATCTTTGCTCAGGTTGATTTCGGTGTAACTCACCCCCTGCTGGGCAGAGAGCAGCAGCGCCTCCCCTTCCCGCACACTGATGGTGTTGCCTTCGCTGTCGCGGTATTCGGCTTCACCCTGAAGCACGATGTTCAGCACATCGACCTGAGGATAGGTACGCGGCTGAAAAGCCGCACCCGGTGCCAGCACTTCCTGGTTCAGAACACGCAGCGATGCGTAGCCCATCAGTTTAGGATCAAAATAGTGGCCAAAAGAGAAACTGTAGCGGCCCTGCAACCAGCCGAAATCGGCCTGGCCACATGCCGACGCACTGCGTGTTGTTATCATTATTTACCTCCGGCATCCGGTGACGAGGATCGGCCACGGACTTTATACCCACTATGGTAAAAGTCTGGACGCCGGATTGTTAGCCAGTTAATCTGCCCGGCATGTTCAAATTTCCTGACAGAGAACCGGGATGGCTAAAGAGCGTGCGTTAACCCTTGAATCTTTACGCGTTATGGATGCGATTGATCGACGTGGCAGTTTTGCAGCGGCAGCAGATGAACTGGGGCGAGTTCCTTCTGCCCTCAGCTACACTATGCAAAAGCTGGAAGAGGAGCTGGATGTGGTGCTGTTTGACCGCTCCGGTCACCGCACCAAATTTACCAACGTGGGACGCATGCTGCTGGAGCGTGGCCGGGTGTTGCTGGAAGCGGCCGATAAGCTCACTACTGATGCGGAAGCGCTGGCACGTGGCTGGGAAACCCACCTGACGATCGTTACCGAAGCGCTGGTGCCCATTAATGCACTGTTTCCGCTGGTGACGCGGCTGGCTGACAAAGCCAACACGCAATTTTCTCTGGTCACGGAAGTGCTGGCCGGCGCGTGGGAACGGTTGGAACAGGGCCGTGCCGATATCGTGATTGCCCCGGATATGCACTTCCGCGCCTCCACCGAGATCAACACCCGCAAGCTCTACACCATGATGAGCGTCTATGTCGCCAGTGCTGACCACCCGATTCATAACGAGCCTGAACCCCAGTCTGAAGTAACGCGGGTGAAATACCGAGGCATTGCGGTGGCGGATACCGCGCGTGAGCGCCCGGTGCTGACCGTGCAGTTGCTGGATAAGCAGCAGCGCCTGACCGTGAGCAGCATGGACGATAAGCGCCGTGCGCTGCTGGCCGGCCTGGGCGTAGCGACCATGCCCTATTCACTGGTGGAGCAGGATATTGCGGAAGGCCGCCTGCGCGTGGTGAGTCCGGAATATACCCGCGAGGTCGACATTATTATGGCATGGCGGCGTGACAGCATGGGTGAAGCTAAATCCTGGTGCCTGCGCGAGATCCCCCGCCTGCTGGCGAAGAAAAACTAAACAGGCTACGGCCGGCTCAGGCAATCCATCGCCACCGCCCTGAAGCAGGTGAAATCGGTGCTGTCCCGCAGGCGGGTCATCGCCCTTTCACGCAGAAACGTCACAAACAGATCGTATATCGCCATCGCCTCTTCATATTCACTTTTGCTGATCGCCAGCAGGAAGATGACATAGGCGGTATCGTCTCCCCAGGGAATGCCGTGCGGCGCCAGCACGGTATAGACCACGGTTTTCTTTGCCAGCAATCCCAGCGAGTGCGGCAGCGCAATGCCTTCGCCCAGCATAGTGCTGACAATCGCTTCGCGCTCTTCGACCGACGGATAGAACGCCGCATCCACAAAGCCCTCATCCTGCAGCTGATCACACAGCTGGCGGAACAGCTCAGACCGGGTCATCGGCTTGTCGACGATATGAAAGTGCGGAGCATCAAAAAATTTCGCCAACATGTAGGGCCGCGTCCGGTCGACCAGCACCAGCTTGCCAATCTGCTCCAGCTGAAAACCGGTGGGAAACGGCGACATCACCACCACGGGTTTCTCTTTTTCGCTGAGCCGGATGGTGGAGATCACAAAATCTTCGTCGATGCGACTGCGTTCCTCATACTCGCGCTGTGACAGACGCGCCGTAACCTGCAACTGTGGATATTTACGCAGCAGCATCGCCTCAATCATCCGCAGCGTAGAGTTACCGCTGTCGCACACCAGCAGCACCTGCGGATGACGCTGATAACCCACGTCATAGTGGCGCTCCAGCCCGACGCCGATGTGCAGCACCAGAAAGCCAATCTCATTCTCGGTGATGACGTAAGGGGTATATTTCCCCCAGCTGGTCACCGCCGCCAGGGTGACATCATAGGCCATGGGATAGTGCTGTTTGATGTTGCTGAGCAGCGGGTTGGGAATGTGAATCTGATAGCGCACCCGGGTAATCATGGTTTTGATATGGGTGAGCAGATCGGCGCGCAACTGCTGATCGTTTTGCAGATTGAAGTTGTAGTGCGTGTTGATAAAGCTGAGCAGGTAATCCACCAGCGCGTCGGCGTCATCCGCATTGATAGCGCTGGGGGAGATCGCCTGAATACGCCGCGCGGCGATGTTGACCCGCAGCCAGTTCTCTTCCGCGCGTGAAATCGGTTTGCTGACCAGCGGGCGCATCAGATTGATCAGCTGATGTGCCGCTTCACGCACCTCATCGCCAATCTCTTCGGCCCCTGGATCGTTAAGCGGATAGCCTTCACTGATGCGACGCACAGCAACGGCACAATAGAGCCGCAGATAGCGTTCTCCCTCATCGCTGAGGCGAATGTTGTGCTGCGCGAAACAGCTTTGCAACAGCGGACGCAGCGTCTCAAGCATGCCGCTGTTGAGCGCTTCAATAGTCAGCAGCGGACTCTCAGGCTGCGACTGATCAATTTGCCATAACAGGTCGGTGAGGCAGGTTCGAATCGCCACTTCGCTGCCGAACAGCTTCATGCCGTAATGTGGCTTGCTCTCAATGGTGAGGTGATAGCGCCCCAGCCATTCGCGCACTTCTGCCATATCGTTCTGCAGGGTGGCGCGGCTGATAAACCACTCTTCCGCCAGCTCTTCAAGTTTCAGGGAATAGGCGGCGGTGAGAAAGCGGGTCAGCAGGTAGCGAACCCGATCCGGCGAGGTACGCGGCACCCGCAGCGGCGACGCGGTATGCTGCTGCAGATGCTGAAAGCGCTGGGCATCCTCAATCTTCAGCTGATAGCCCGCGCCACGGCTCAGGATAAACTGCGCGCCATAGTCTGCCAGCAGCGCATTCAGCGCCGTGATATCGGTGCGCACGGTGCGTGTCGAGACGGCAAGACGCCGCGCCAGCTCATCCTGAGGCAGCGTTTCGTTTTGCAGGGCATCGAACAGTTGCGCAAGGCGCTGATTGGGAAATCTCACAAGCATTACCTGTTTACTGACAGAGAGAGTGGAAACTTCAGCCTACGGAGTTCATCACGCAACGTCCATGTTGCGCGATCTGCCAGTCAGAGGCAGATCGTGTCGATCACCGGGCCAGTACTGTTTTACAGATGGCCAGCAGCTGCTTCACATCTTCAATGCGGGTCTCTCCGCTGGCTTTGTCGATGATCGAACTGTAGACGTGCGGGATCACTTTGCTGACGCCCGCTTCCAGCGCAATGCGCACGATCTCGCCGACGTTTTCCAGATCGATACCGCCGGTGGGCTCCAGCCAGAAATCCTGTTTTGCGCAGGCTTCGGCCACAGCGCGGTACTCATCCACCGCCTGCAGACCGCCCATCGGGAAATATTTCACCGAGCTGCCGCCCATATCCTGCAGCATTGCTATCGCCGTTTCGATAGGTACGATCCCATCCTGCCGTTTTGAACTGCGCGGTCCGGTGGAGATTTTCACCCGCCCCGGCGTACCGGTAGGCGAGATCAGACCGTTCACTATAGTCTGTAACTGTCCCAGCAGCGCACGACTGGTGGCGACGCCGGTAAAGACCTGATTCACATGCTGCGGTTGCAGCACCGCCGATATCTCACTCACCATTTGTGACTGCTGGGGATCACCTGCGCCCAGTCCCACCGAGAGCGCATTATCGATCAGCGCGGCATACTCGCGCATATCGGCGATAGCAGCGTCATTGCTGGCGTAGTTTTTTGACAATACCCCGACCAGTACATGCCCTTCTGCTGCCTGCCAGATGGCGCGCGCATTCTCTTTCGATCCCGCCAGGACGTTAAGGCAGAGACGATCCTTGTAGAAATTGGGTGTCAGCGTCATGCGTTTTTCTCTCCGTTTAACAGTGCCTTAATGCGGGTGAAAATAGTGTGCAGTTGATCGGCGCTGACGCTGCGCACGTCCGCCTCAATGATCCCCTCGTTGGCTTTGTAGCCACGGAAGTAGATCGCAACGTCGCCCTTTTTCAGCGCCTGCACCAGATCGCCGGTACGCTGCTGGATCGCGGCTTCGTCGAACGTGATCTCAGCCCGGGCGATGTCGCGTCCGGCTGCATCCCACACGATGCGGGCCGTCACGCCCGCTAAGCCGTTAAGTTGCTCAATGAATGGCGTCATTTTTTCCACCATCTGCGCGCCGCTGATTTTTGGCTGCGACAGATAATTTTCAATCGCCTGGGTCAGCCCCAGAATCCCCTCTTTGCCCACTTTCATCGCGCGGCCAATGCCGTTGGTCTGGCGTTTGACCCACTCAACGTAGTGGTGTCTGCCAATTACCAATCCGCTGGTCGGCCCTTCAATCGCTTTTGCGCCGCTGTAGATCACCAGATCGGCTCCCGCCTGGTAGTAGCATTGCAGATCCTCTTCTGCTGCCGCATCGACGATCAGCGGGAGGCCATGCTCACGCGCAACCGCCGCGGCCTGCGCCACATCGAGATGGCTCTTCTGCACGCAGTGATGCGATTTCACATAGAGGATCGCCGCGGTCTGTGGCGTGATCGCCGCCGCCAGCTGGGCAGGTGAGCATTCGTTGCTGTAACCCGCTTCCACCAAATGCCCGCCACCCAGCGCCACCATGCTGCCGACCGGCGCGCCATAGTTCACGTTGTGCCCTTTCGGTACCACAATCTGATGCGGGACGGTCAGCGGCGCAGCGTGCAGGTTATCCACCAGCCAGTCGTTGTCTTTCACAATCACCGCCGCCACACACTGGGCGATACCGGCCGAGGCGCAGGAGACCACTAGCGCGTTCTCCACCTTCAGCAGACCAGCGATATAAGCACCGGTCTTATCCACCAGATCTTTCATTTCGAAGTAGTGATCGAGGCCATACTTCACCGTATCGATCACATCGCTCGACGGCGTAGAGACGCCGAGGATCGTCATACGGCCAGAGGCGTTAATCACCGGCTTCAGCCCATACTTTTCATATACCGAGGTCATGCGCTATTCCTTCTTCAGTCGCGATCCACGTACCAGCGACCACCGCCGCCAGCGGAACCAGATGCTTCTCACCGGTTACCTCTTCACCTTCTGAATCGATGAAGGGCCGGGCTTTCTCTTGCACGCTAAAAACCGTCAGATCGGCGTCGTAGCCGATTTTCAGCTGGCCTTTGCGCAGCAGGCGCAGTCCGGCTGCCGCGTTAACCGTGACGCAGTCGATCACCTGTGGCAGCGTCATGCCAACGCTTAAGAATTTCGACATCACATGCGCCAGGCTGTGAACCGGCCCGGCCAGACGATTGCGGCAGTAGATGTCAGAGCTGATAGTGTCAGGCAGAACGCCCTGCGCAATCGCCATCTGAGCGACTTCAAAGCTGAAACTGGCGCTGCCGTGGCCAACATCGAGTTTTACGCCCCGCGCGATAGCCTGTTTGACCGCCGCTTTAAGTTCACCCTGTGGTGTCAGGATGCGGTTGGGTTTGCCATTAAAGCAGTGCGTAATGATGTCGCCCGTAGTGAGCAGATCGGCAATCTGATCGAGATTGGGCGGATTGTTGCCAATGTGAACCATCAGCGGCAGACCGCCGCTCTCCTGCTGAATTGCCTTAGCTTTTATCAGCGGCTGGACGCCGTTCTGACCGACCACGCTGCTGCTGATACGCGCCTTGAGGCCGACAATAAAATCGGGCAGTCGCGCTACGGCCTGCTGCACCGCCTCGCCGTCGATTTGCGTCATGTCGGCCAGCTCATTCTGGGTGACGATGCCGGTGCGGGCGATATTAATCAGCGCATAGACGTGAGTCTGCGCCGCGCGCGTCAGCTGGTAGAAATCATCAATATGTTCTGCGCCGGTACTGCCCGCATCGACAACCGTGGTGACGCCATACGCCACGCCAATCGCGTCCGCTTCATCATGATAAATCGGTGATTTGGGATAGCAGTGAACGTGGGAGTCGATCCAGCCGGCACTGAGGTAGTAGCGGCCAGCCAGATCGCGCTCGCGCTGTGCCTTGCCCTGCAACGTGCCCACGTCGGCGATGCGGCCATCCTGCAGCGCAATGTCGACCACCTGCTCATCACTAAGGCGCGCATTGCGGATAATCAAGTCGTACATGGTTTCTCCTTAACGGCAGCCCGCTGCCGGACTGCCGGTGAGATTCAGAGAGCAATCGGGAACAGCGCACCCAGGATCATCGCGCCGAGGATCGCGCCGCCGGTAATCGGCTTGTTCCAGAGATAGAACAGCAGCGCACCCAGCAGCGAACCCAGACCAATCGGAATGGAGGCCGCCATAGCGGACAGGATGATCAGCGGACCCAGAAAGCGCCCTGAGGCATTACCTGCCCCCATCATCACGTCTGCGCCGTAGGTGGAGTCGCTCTGATTGATGGTGAATTTACGCGCCAGAATAATCAGGTAGCCAATCGCCACACCAATCACCAGGCCCGTCGCCAGCGAGGCCGCGAAGTTCGCCACCGGAAAGACGATGCCCGCACCCAGCAGCAGGGCCGGAACGCCCAGCCCGACGCCGGTCTGGATCGCGCCGCCGATATCCAGAATGCCCACCAGCGAGCCTTCGATAATGCGGGCGAACAGGAAGCTGGCACCAAAGGCGGCGACCGCGCCGTAGACGCCGGTCTCCATGCCTGCGCGCAGCATAGACACAAACGCCACTTCGTTAAACGCGCCGATACCATAGAGGTAGTACATGTGGGTCCCGGCAAAGACGCCAGAGGAGAGCAGGCCAACAAAGATCGGGAAAGACCAGTCGGCGTACCAGAAGCCTTTATTTTCGTTCATCGCATCGCCTCTTATTTGCCGCTGACTGAGTTGTGGATCATGTCGAGCCAGCCGGGAATGCCGAGCTGGAAGGACTGCAGTAGCTTCATGTCGAAACCACGGAAGAAGCCGCTCAGCACAAACAGCAGCACGATGGCGGTCATCATGACTTTGGTGACCCGGTTCCAGCCGCTCTCTTCCACGCCTTTACCGATCAGGATACCCAGCACCAGTCCTGGCACGGCATTGCCCATGATCAGCTGCGCCAGACCGCCAAAGATGGTGGCCCAGAAGCCTGACTTTTTGCCTGCGTCGATCGCTGCCAGCCAGAAGATCACTGGCATCACCGTGTTCACCAGCAGGTTTGCGGCGGGCACCAGCACTTTGACCGCAGTAACCTGCAGCGCAGCCGGAACCGCCGAGGCGGTTGAGTTGAGGAAGGCGACCACGATCATGCCGATGATGCCGCAGGCGATGGCCATTTTTTTCGGGTCATGCAGCGTCTCCGCCACATTACGATTCTTCACCATCAGGGCAGCCGCCCCCCAGTTTGGAATGATGCGATGATCCACATCCTGCGTGAATGAACCGGCTGCGACAGACGATGCCCAGGCATTGAAAAAGAAGCCAAGACCAAAGGAGAAGTGGGAGGCCGGATCGCCTTCGCACGAGTTCAGCTCGCCCAGCGTACGAAAGGCGCCCATGCCCTGGGTGGTGGGCGCGTGAAACATGCGCGCAGCGCCCGCACCGACGCCAACCCCGACCAGCCCGCCAATGATCAACGACTTAAACAAAATGATTAAAAACATGTTGTTGTACCTTGTTGTCGTTTTTACCTGCCCTGCCTCAGCCGCACCATCGCCCCGCCTGACTGCCGCGCGATCGCGACAGCTGAGAATCGGGCAAACGGCTGGCTGATGTGAACAGGCTCTGTTTTATGATGCCGCCGTGAACGTCACCTGTTCGGTGTCGAAAACGGTGACGCTGACGGTGATCTCCAGCGTGACGCTGAAGCTCCTCCGCTGGCGCGCCAGAAAGAAGAAGAGAAACTTCTCGGTTTTGACGCTCTCCTGCGCGCGCAGCACCCGGACATCCTGAGGTTCAATGCGCAGCAGAATTTTTTGCGTCGCGCGCAGAACCTGGTTCTGCACCCGACTCAGGGCATCGGCAAAGGCTTTCGCTTTGGTGTCGCCTTTGCCCTCGACCGTCACCTGGGTAACGTATTGTTCTTTCATAATCAGCTGCCGTGCTTCTTGTTCCAGGCCTGCACCAACCGCTCACCTAACTCTTCTTTATCCATAAAGCCGAAGCCCAGCACCGTTGCACCTTCATTAATGGCGGTGACGCCTTCGTCGACAGAGCGCATGCCATGTTTAGCTTTGTAGCCGTATTTGTTCTGCGCGGTAATGGCGCCTGCGCCGCCGCTGCCGCAGAACGAGATGCCGAAATCGGCATTTTCTGCCTTCATCACGTCACCCAGTTTCATGTCAGCCGCCACGCCTGGCACCACGATGGCACGGCCACCCGCTTTTTCGATGCCCGCAGCTACTTTCTGGCCTTTACCTAAACGATCACCAATCACGACTGTTACCATCTTGTATTCCTCTTTAGTTGTTTGATCGCGCGACTTCAATATGCACTGACAGCAGCCAGGCCTCTTCGCGGGGGAGATTGCCAAACAGATCGACGACCTGCTGCGCCAGCGCGACCGTTTCCGGCGGAATATCCTCAAACAGCTCCGCTTCCACTTCGGGCAGCGGCTCTCCGCTCAGCGAGCGTGACGCCATGGCACCGACATGCGATTGCAGCATCTGCTGTTGAACCGCATTGGGCTGAATGCCATGCTGCTGATAGATCGCCGCAATCTGCGTCATCACGCTGTCAGCCAGCTGTTGCACTTTCTCCGGTGGCGCTTCATACACCGGGACGCCGTTATTGCTCACCTTGCTACTCCTGTTAAACCGGATAATTCGCGTTAGAAACAAATTAACGGTCCTCACCCCAGCTGTGGAGAGGCAACATTTCCAGCAGCAAGTGGAAATTGAAGTGAAGGTTGTGCGTCAGATCGCAGGCTGCACGTTTAGTGCGACACGCGTCACATAATGCGCAAAATGATGGATTTAATGGTTACAGGCGGTGATGTTGTGCGGCGACAGGTGTGACGTGTTGAGGTTCAGGGGGCAGTGATAAGCAGAAGTGATGGTAAAAGTCGCCGGTCGGGCTGACCGGCGATCTGATTAACGGAATTTCTTATGGTTGGTATTGCGGATGTCATCAAATTTGGCCGCTTCGCGCTTTGCGCCATCCACGTTGTTGGCTTTCGCCAGCGCGCTAACCACGTCGATCTGTGCGATGAGTGAGTCGAGGCCCGCGTGATAATCTTTGACCTGCGCGCTGTCAGCAGGCTGACCTTCCAGCTTATCTGGCGTCGATTTTTTAGCATCCTGCGCCGCGGCACGCATTTTAGTTAACGCCTGCTGCATCTCCTGTGCATTGTCACTTTTCTTGACGATTTTCAGGTTCGCATTCAGCGTGTCCATATCCTGCTCCAGATCCGCCGCATAGAGGCTGACGCTGGAGAACAACAGAGAAGCCGACAACATTGCAATCACATGCTTACGCATCATTACTTCCTTTTTATTATGATGAAAAAAAAGCAGCCAACAGGCTGCTTCAGGAATCCATCTTATTGTCCCGCTATCTTCATCTCAGGCAGTAACACGGAACCGCACTGGATATTGCTACGGGTTTCAATATCGTCACCAATGGTCACCATGTTGCGCCACATCTCTTTGAGATTTCCGGCGATAGTGACTTCGCTAACCGGGTACTGAATAACGCCATTCTCGACCCAGAAACCGGCCGCTCCGCGTGAGTAATCACCGGTAATGGCACTGACGCCCTGGCCCATCAGCTCGGTCACCACTAATCCGGTGCCCATCTGCTTCAGCAGCTCGTCAAAGCTGTGGCCCTGGCCAGCAATGCGCCAGTTATGGATGCCGCCAGCGTGACCGGTGCTGGTCAGGCCCAGTTTACGGGCTGAATAGCTGGTCAACAGCCAGGTCTGCAGTACGCCATCTTTAATGATGTCGCGCGCCTGCGTCCGCACGCCTTCGCTGTCGAATGGCGTGGAAGCCAGCCCTTTCAGCAGATGCGGCTGTTCATTGATGGTTAGCCACTCTGGCAGAATCTGCTGACCCATGGAATCCAGCAGGAAGGTCGATTTACGGTAAACGCTGCCGCCGCTGATCGCACCAACCAGATGACCGAATAAGCCGGTCGCCACTTCAGAGGCAAAAATCACCGGGGCTTTCATGGTCGGCAGTTTACGCGGCGCCAGACGAGAGAGCGTGCGGCGTGCGCACTCTGCACCTACCCACTCCGGGCTTTTCAGATCTTCAAACGCGCGGCCAATGGTATAGGCGTAATCGCGCTCCATGTTGCCATCCTGCTCGGCAATCACGCTGCTGGAGAGCGAGTGACGGCTTGAGCAGTAGCTCTGCAACATACCGTGACTGTTACCAAAGACTTTGATGCCGACGTGGCTGTTAAAACTGCCACCTTCGGTGTTGATAATACGCTTGTCTGCACGCAGTGACGCCTGCTCCGCCTGTGCAGCCAGTTCAATGGCGCGGTCTGCATCAATCTCCCACGGATGGTAGAGATCCAGGTCCGGCGCATCATAGGCCAGCAGCTCCGCGTCGGCCGGGCCAGCAAACGGATCGGGCGAGGTGTAGCGCGCAATATCAATCGCCGCCTGCACGGTACGTTTGATCGCGTCCGGACTAAGGTCGGTCGATGAGGCGCTGCCTTTACGATTCTGATGATAAACGGTGATGCCCAGCGCACCGTCGCTGTTGAATTCGACGTTTTCCACTTCGCCATAGCGGGTGCTGACCCCGATGCCGGTGGTTTTACTGACTGCCACTTCCGCGCTGTCAGTGCTTGCTTTAGCCAGTTCAAGTGCCTGCGCAATGGCCTGCTCCAGTACTTTTCGCTGTTCTGCAACCTGAGTAGATACGTTCATCGACCTGCCGTCTAATCTTATGTGTGAATGATTTGAGTCTATCAGAGTCAGAGAACAATTTCGCAGTCACCCGATAAACTGGTAGGATTAGCCTCTTTTTTTTGGGAGCCCGGAAATGACCAAACAGCCCGATGAGTGGCTCGACGATGTGCCAGATAATGACGAAGAAGAAGATGAAGAGATTATCTGGGTCAGTAAGAGTGAAATTAAACGCGATGCAGAAGAGTTAAAGCGCCTGGGTGCCGAACTGGTTGATCTGGGTAAAAACTCGCTGGATAAAATCCCGCTGGATGAGCGCCTGCGTGCCGAAGTCGAACTGGCGCAGCGCATCAAGAAAGAAGGTCGCCGTCGTCAGCTGCAGCTGATCGGTAAACTGCTGCGCAGTATTGATGTGGAGCCGATCCGCGTTGCGCTGGATAAGCTCAATAATCGCCATAACCAGCAGGTTGCGCTGTTCCATAAACTGGAAATGCTGCGCGATCGTCTGATTGAACAGGGCGATGAGGCGATGAGTGACGTGATTGCGCTCTATCCCGAAGCCGATCGTCAGCAGTTACGCAGCATGATCCGTAACGCGCAGAAAGAGAAAACGGGCAACAAGCCACCGAAGTCTGCCCGTCAGATTTTCCAGTATCTCCGCGAACTGGCCGAAGCGAAGTAATGCCATGGCGGGCAGCCTCGCCCGCCACCCGGCAGAGCATTTACCGATAGATGTAGAGAATACCGGTGCGCAGCCGCAACTGGCGTTCGCTCGACGTGGCAGAACGTCCGATATCGCCAAAGGTGACGTAAGGCACCCAGACGCGATCGTTGCCAGGCGCATAATCGAACTGTAACTCCTGTTCGTAGTCATCATGTTTATTGGCAAACAGTTTCGCATCGGCGTGCTTATATACCAGCTTATAGGTGGTCGTCAGCCGATCGCTTTTATTCCGCAGATAGAGATCAAAACGGTTAGCAGTGCGATGCCGTTCAGTATCACAATAATCAATGCCACCGGTGCGGCATTGATCCTCATGCGCATAATCCGTCAACTCAAGGCGGTACAGCCCGCCAACAGACCAGCGATCGTTAATTTTATACCAGGGTGCCACACCACATTTCTATTCAGTGCGCGAGGAGATAAACTCTGGCTGAATAAAAGCTGATACTGTCCAGTGTCCTCCAGTAATACGATTTCAGAAAGGTCACCTCCACCCCATTTAACACGGTGTCGTTATAATTGGAGAGAGTAATATTGTCAGGAATAATGATGTTAAGAGAGGCGCCCGATATGGGCGCCCCTGATGTTATGCCAGCCTGTCCAACAGCTTCTGATGAATGCCACCAAACCCGCCGTTGCTCATAACCAGAATCGTGTCGCCTGGCTGAGCAGCTTTAGCCACCATCTCCACCAGGGTATCGATATCCGCGCTCCAGTGTGCAGGCGGAATGCACGCTTCTGCCACGTCTGAAACCTGCCATGGAATATGGTGCGGCTGGAACAGGAACACCTCATCCGCACGCGCCAGTGACGGGGCCAGATCGTTTTTGCTGACACCCATCTTCATTGTGTTGGAGCGTGGCTCCAGCACGGCCAGAATGCGCGCTCTGCCGCCCACTTTGCTGCGCAGGGCAGCCAGCGTCGCCAGAATCGCGGTCGGATGGTGCGCGAAGTCATCATAGACTTTGATGCTGTTGACTTCGCCACGCAGCTCAAGCCGGCGACGTGCATTGATAAAGGTATTCAGTGCCTGGCCTGCATCTTCCGGCTTCACACCCACATGCCGCGCGGCAGCAATTGCCATCAGTCCGTTATGCATGTTGTGTTCGCCAACCAGTCCCCAGTTCACTTCCCCGACTTTCTCGTCGTCGAGCCAGATTTCCCAGTGAGACGCATCGTTGGTCAGCTTCTTCGCCTGCCAGCGACCGTGCTCGCCAACACTCTCCTGCTCGCTCCAGCATCCCATCGCCATCACCTGTTTAAGGTTAGGATCATGTTCCGGCAGCAGGATCTTGCCCTGCCCCGGCACGATCCGCACCAGATGGTGGAACTGCTTCTGGATCGCCCGCAGATCGTCGAAGATATCGGCGTGATCAAACTCAAGGTTGTTGAGGATCAGGGTGCGTGGGCAGTAATGGACAAACTTGGAACGCTTGTCGAAAAACGCGCAGTCGTACTCATCCGCTTCAATCACGAAGAATGGACTTTTTCCTAATTTTGCCGAGACATCGAAGTTTCCGGGCACACCACCAATAATGAAGCCGGGTTCAAGGCCGCAGGCCTCGAGAATCCACGCTGCCATGCCTGCTGTGGTGGTTTTGCCGTGGGTTCCGGCCACTGCCAGCACCCAGCGATCGCGCAGCACGAAATCGTGCAGCCACTGCGGGCCAGAGAGGTAGGGAATGTTGCGTTCCAGCACCGCTTCCACACAGGGGTTACCGCGCGTCATCGCATTGCCAATGATGACTAAGTCAGGCACCGGATCGAGCTGGCTGGCGTCGTAACCTTCCGTTAATTCAATGCCTTGCTGTTCGAGCAGGGTACTCATTGGCGGATAAACGTTGGCGTCTGAACCGGTCACCTGATGACCAAGTGAACGAGCCAGCATCGCCAGACCGCCCATAAAAGTGCCACAAATCCCGAGGATGTGAATGCGCATAACATGATCCATTACTCAAAAGTTCGGCGCACAGTGTAACGCCGGTCGCAGACGGAAGAAACGGATTAGGACTATGGTTTTTGAAGTTCATTCGGCTAAACTGCGTACGCATCCGTTGGCAGACTGTTACGCGTGCTGCCACTCCATCGAAGATTCAGGGAATGTGTTATGAAAACGTTGGGCGAATTTATCGTCGAGAAGCAGCACGACTTTCCGCACGCCACAGGTGAACTGACGGCGCTGATTTCAGCTATCAAGCTGGGTGCCAAAATTATCCACCGCGATATTAATAAAGCCGGTTTAGTGGATATCCTCGGTACCAGTGGCGTGGAGAATATTCAGGGCGAACAGCAGATGAAACTGGATCTGTTTGCTAACGAAAAACTGAAGGCAGCACTGAAAGCACGTGGCATCGTCGCCGGTATCGCTTCTGAGGAAGAAGACGAGTTCGTTATCTTTGAAGGTGAGGAAAACGGTAAATACGTAGTGCTAATGGATCCACTGGATGGTTCTTCTAACATCGACGTTAACGTTTCCGTCGGCACCATTTTCTCTATTTATCATCGCGTCAGCGAACCTGGCACGCCAGTAGTTGAAGCGGACTTCATGCAGCCGGGCAACAAGCAGGTCGCAGCCGGTTACGTGGTCTACGGCTCATCCACCATGATGGTTTATACCACCGGTGCAGGCGTGCATGCGTTTACTTACGATCCGTCACTGGGTGTGTTCTGCCTCAGTCACGAACGTATGACCTATCCACCGACTGGTTACACCTATTCGATCAACGAAGGAAACTACATTCGTTTCCCGCAGGGCGTGAAGAAATATCTGAAGTTCTGTCAGGAAGAGGATCTGCCAACGCATCGTCCTTATACCTCACGTTATATCGGCTCGCTGGTGGCGGATTTCCATCGTAACCTGCTGAAAGGCGGCATCTATCTCTATCCAAGCACAGCCAGCCATCCTCAGGGTAAGCTGCGTCTGCTGTATGAGTGCAACCCGATGGCGTTCCTGGCAGAGCAGGCGGGCGGTAAAGCCACCGACGGACAGAGACGTATTCTGGATATTCCACCGGTCACGCTGCATCAGCGTTGCCCGTTCTACTGCGGTAATGAGGCGATGGTGAACGACGTTGAGCGTTTCCTGGCTGAGTTCCCGGATTGCCGTCAGGGTTAATCTGACAGTAGTATAAAAAGTCATATAAAAAGGGCGCGATTTCGCGCCCTTTTTGTTTTTACGCCGTCTGCAATCTGAACTGCGCCATAGTTGCCTGAAGCTGATCGGACTGCGCTTCCAGCGACTGAGTCGCGGCGGTTGCCTGCTCAACCAGCGCGGCGTTCTGCTGCGCCGCCGCATCCATCTGAGTGACGGCCAGATTGACCTGCTCAATGCCGCGGCTCTGCTCGTCGGAGGCCATCGAGATCTCTTTCATCAGTGCCGTGACGCGCATCACCTCACCAGAAATCTCATCCATGGTTTCACCCGCGCGCGTCGCCATCTCGGTGCCCTCTTTGACCCGTGATTGTGAATCACCGATCAGCGTACGGATCTCTTTGGCTGCGTTAGCACTGCGCTGTGCCAGCGTGCGCACTTCATTTGCCACTACCGCAAAACCCCGGCCCTGTTCGCCTGCGCGCGCCGCTTCCACGGCGGCGTTGAGCGCCAGGATGTTGGTCTGGAAAGCGATGCCGTCGATCACGCTAAGAATGTCGCCGATACGATTGGAACTGTCGGTGATCTCATGCATTTTTTCCATCACGTAGCAGACGACTTCAGCGCCGCGATCGGCGGTATCAGAGACCGCGTTAGCCAGTTGATGTGCCTGCTGTGCGTTGCTGGCGTTAAGCCGCACGGTTGCTGTGAGCTGCTCCATGCTGGCCGCCGTCTGCTCCAGCGAGGCGGCAGACTCTTCGGTGCGCTGCGACAGATTAACGTTACCCGCCGCCAGTTCACGGCTGCCGATGTCGATCTGCATACTCGCTTCGCGTACCTGACTCACCGAGGTCCGCAACGACTGCTGCATCCCGCTCAGCGCATGGTTCAGCCGACCCAGCTCATTGTTGCTGGACGGTGGCAGCGCCTGGGACAGATCGCCCGCCGCGATCTGCTCAAGATGGACAATCGCCAGGTTCAGCGGCTGCAGCAGCATCCGGCGCAGCAGTTGCCAGGCGAGCACCAGCAGCAGCAGGGTTAAGACTCCCGCCACGGCGATCAGGATTTTCATTTTGGTTTCGTTGTGGGCCGCCTCTGCCAGCTGAGCCTGGGTGATCTCATCGGCCAGCTGGCTGAAGTCATTGACCGCCTTATCGTAACTGGCCGCCAGCGTTGCAAGGTTGCCTTCCAGCAGCTGGTAATATTCGTCGGTATATTGCTTGTCCAGCGCATCCATCATTGGTTTGATGCCCTGGTCGAGATAGGCTTTGTAACTGGCTGAAACCGCATCCGCCAGCATTTTGCCGTGCGCCGTCACCGTTCCGGCGTCTACAAAACGCTTCAGGTGTTTCTGCGATGACACCACATCCGCCTGCGACAGTTTTGTTACTGCCGCGCCCTCTTCCAGCATACCAATTTCAATTTTACGTACCGCCAGCGCCGCGTTAGCGCGGGCCCGCATCAGATCTGAATTACTCTTATAAAGACTGTTCAGCTCGATCCCCTGAATGCGGTTGATCACATCCAGCGAGCGATTCCCTTTGTTAATAGCCACGATACCCATAAAACTCACCGCCAACAGCAGCAGTGTCATAAATGCCAGCAATGCCAGCAACCCCGTGCGAAGTGATAACTGTTTCATCCTGATAATTTCCGTGTATGTGAAAAGGCGAATTTCAAGCGGCCCTAAAGCGGAGGAATTATCGGCAGTAACGGTTCGAAACTTTAACTCTCATTAGTGTTAACAACTTGATCATCACAGAAACATCCATCAAGCTGATCGCCGCCCTTCCGTTATCCGGAGAAAAGAATGAAATCAGGATTGTTTTTGATGCTGCTGTGCCTCAGCACATCGGCGCTGGCAGAGGATATGCCGTCAGATGCCTCGCCTGATCGCTGCCTCAATAATGCCTCGACCACTCTCGCCATGAACCAGTGCTACACGGCGGCCATTCAGGTGTGGGATCAGGAGATGAATAAGCAGTACAACAAACTAATCAAGACCCTCTCCGGTGAACCGAAAAATAAACTGCGTGTCGCTCAGCGTGCCTGGCTGAGCTACCGCGACAGCTGGCTTGAGGCGAGCCGCAGTCGGCTCAGTTCTCAGGGAACGCTGGGTAGCGTGGCGCTTAGCGCCCAGAGTTTGAGCCTGGTGCGTAATCAGGCGCTGATGCTGCAGTCACAGGCTAAAGGCAGCTGTGCTAACCCCGATGACTGCTAATCGATAACCGGCTTTTGCGCTGGCGGAAGTCAGCGCTCTCAATAACCTTCAGGGAGAAACCATGGCTGCTTACGCCTCGACCATCATTCTGATTTGCCTCGCCGTGCTGAGTTATTTCGTACACAACAACGCGGTCACGATTTCGATTCTGGTGCTGCTGGCGATTAAAATTACCCCGCTGGCTCAGTTCTTCCCCTACGTCGAAAAACAGGGCATTACCTTAGGCATCATTATTCTTACCGTGGCGGTGATGGCTCCGCTGGCCAGCGGCTCATTGCCTGCCTCCGCGCTGCTCAAATCCTTTGCTAACTGGAAGTCAATTGTGGCGATTCTGGTGGGGATTTTTGTCGCCTGGCTGGGCGGTCGTGGCGTGAACTTTATGAGCGTTCAGCCTTCGGTGATCGGAGGCCTGCTGATTGGTACGGTGATTGGTGTGGCGTTCTTCCGGGGCGTGCCGGTAGGGCCACTGATTGCCGCAGGCATTGTTTCATTATTTGTCACGGCTAAGTAGCGTTTGGGCGCATTCCGAAACGCCAAAAAGAGGGCATACTTTCAGAGTCAGTTGGCTATAATAGCCGACACTCAACATACGACTACTGAAGGAATGCCAGATGAGTTTGAACCAGGTGCCAGCAGGTAAAGACCTGCCAGAAGATATCTACGTTGTCATTGAGATCCCAGCGAATGCTGATCCGATCAAATATGAAGTTGATAAAGAGTCTGGTGCCCTGTTTGTAGACCGTTTCATGTCTACCGCCATGTTCTATCCGTGCAACTACGGCTACATCAACCATACCCTTTCTCTGGATGGTGATCCGGTTGACGTACTGGTTCCGACCCCGTATCCACTGGTCCCAGGCTCAGTGATCCGCTGCCGTCCGGTTGGCGTGCTGAAAATGACTGACGAGTCTGGCGAAGATGCCAAACTGGTTGCCGTTCCGCACACCAAGCTGTCTAAAGAGTACGATCACATCAAAGATGTGAACGACCTGCCAGAACTGCTGCGTGCACAGATCACCCACTTCTTTGAACACTACAAAGATCTGGAAAAAGGCAAATGGGTGAAAGTGGATGGCTGGGATAACGCCGAAGCCGCTAAAGCTGAAATCATCGCCTCTTATGAGCGCGCACAGAAGAAGTAATTCTGCTGCCGATTTGTGAGTCGAAAAAAAAACACCGTCCAACTGGACGGTGTTTTTGTTCAGGCCTCTGGCTCCTCATCGCGCTTCAGCCAGTCACCACTCATAATGCGCTGGCGTCCTGCCACTGAGCGTTGATAGACATAAAGCCATGCACTGCCAAACGGCGTCTGAGTCAGAAAACGTTTGTACTCTCCCCCTTTTGTGCGAAGCGCATCCAGCTCCGCAAGGGTTGAGGCATCAATGCGGTACACCTCACAATGTACCGCTCCATTGCCCTCTATGACGCCGGGATAATGGCCCAGACTGTAAAGCTCAAAGCCTTCAATCTGGTGATCACCCAGCCACTGCGCATTGGTCATCCAGTGACTGTTTCCCTGTTTGCGCCGTAAACTGCCGTAGACAATTATTCGCATTGCTAAAACTCAAACTGATAGAGCAAATCGAGAGCCTGATCCACACCGGACACGGCTTCCAGATAGAGCTTAGGCATCAGGCGGTAACGCAAGGTTAACGTCGCCAGTGAATCAAATATGCCAACACCGTATTTTACCTGCAGACCCGGTAGCACATAGCCGCTGACCTGCACCTGCTGGCTGTCGCCAACACCGGCAGTATCAACAGCGAGATTGCTGACACCGAAGGTCTCCCCGATTTTACCCACAACCTGCCCACTTTGTGCAACCCCTAAGCCAACAAGTGCCGAAGTGAGGGCGTTACTGTCGCCGTCTTTGCCCAATCCCTGACCACGCAGCAGGTAAGAGAGCGCTTCCTGTTGCGACATCGCCGGATCGGAGAAGACTTCCGCTTTAGGTTCATCGGCAAGACCGGTGACGCGAAGACCGGCCGTGACGCCATCTTCAGTCACATCCGGGTTACGGATCGCTTCCAGGTTGACGTAAGGCTGATCCGGCGGACCGGCAAACTGCAGCTCGCCTTTACGCACGATCAGATCCTGACCATAAGCGTGGAAGCGACCAGACGGAATGTTGATCTGGCCGTTTAAGCCAAGTCCTGACTTATCCTGCACCATTTTCAGATCACCATTTAGCTTTGCTTTCAGGCCAAACGCTGAGAGCCTGACATCGTTGCCGACGTGGATCACCAGATTACTGTTAATCGGGATAGAGGCGGTTTGCGGTGCAATCGGCTTCAGCTGCTTATCCAGCATCACCTCATCCGACGAGACGCCGGTGGCGCTTTCCGGTACTTCCTGCACCGTGATGCGCGCCCATGGAATATCGACGCGGCCATCTAGGTTAAAGGCGGCTGGCGTCGCTTCAAACACCAGATCCGGCGAGACATCCATGCGCACCATCGGCGGTACGGTCACGCGAACCCGGCTGCCCTGCGCCGCAATGCGCGCACGCCAGTTATCGAGCTGGCTCCAGTCGGCGTTACCGCTGAGGTTGATGTTGCCCTGGGCAGTCTGCACCAGCCCGTTCAGGGTGGAGCTCATGCCGTTGAACACCAGATTCAGGTTAGCGGCAGTGAGATCGACCGGCATAAAGTTGCCATCCACATCGACACCCGTCAGGCCAAGCTGACCAAATACCTGCGGCTGCTGCACGCTGCCACCCAGGCGCAGACTGCTGTTCAGGCTGCCTTTGATCTTCTCGCCCTGCATCAGCGCCGGATTGATCATCGCCAGCGAGATATTGCGGATGTTGACGTTACCGCCCAGCGTGCGGCGGTTTTGCGGATCGTCGATCTGCACGTTGCCATCCAGTTGCCCGTTTTTGGCGATGCGGATCAGCCAGTCGAGCTTAGCGCGTCCGTTTTGCAGCGCGGCATTGAGGTTCAGCGTGTCGAAGGCGACAGGCAGACTATTGCCCTGCACATCCTGCACCACTTTCACGCCATTGCCTTTCAGCGCCACGGTGCCGGTCGGCAGGCTGCCATCGGCAGTCCAGTTGACGCGCACGTCACCGCTGAACAAGCCGCTGAGCTGCGTCGCCTCCGGCATAAATGGTTTGACCATCGCCAGGTCAAAGCGGTTCAGCACCACATGCGCATGACCGGCCGGGCCCGCTTCAACCGGTTCCGGCACACAGAGCTGCGCATTGGGGTTCTGCCAGCAGTGTGGGCCGATGGTCGCCGTCTGGCTGCTGTTGAGATAGTCGATTGCCATCGCACGCGTCAGACGCCACTCGCCGACGGGCGTATCAAAGTGGGTGTCATTCAGCGAGCCTTTCCAGCGTTCGGTCTGGCGATCAAAGCTGCCGTTCAGCGCCAGTTGCCCCGAGACCGGTTTGCCCTGCACATTGAGCTTCAACTGATGCTGATGCTCGTTGCCGTCCGCATTCAGCGTCAGCAGGCTGATGTTCAGCGCATCCTGCTTAAGCTGCTCGACGCGCAGTTGCAGTTTACCCGCCACCTGCTCGCCGGAACGGACATCGCCATTCAGAGTGACGCGATTAATCTGCATCTGCTGCCAGCGCAAACCACGGGCATTGAGATCGGCCAGCAACTGTGGAGCCTTCAGAGTGCCACGTGCTTTGAGGGTGCCGTTGACGACGCCACCCAGACATGGCAGCGCATTGTCGAGCTGTGGCGCATCAATACTGGCATCAAGGTCCAGACTGTCGCCCAGCGCTCCTTTGACATCCAGATGGTTGCGTCCCAGCGCCAGCTTAATGCCTGGCACCGTCCACTGGTTGTAGCTGTTACCGGTCAGTGAGCCATCAGCAGTCACGGCGTTCTGCTTCACGTTTCCTTTCAGCTGTAGCTGCGGCACGCTCAGCTGCCAGGTGCCGCCATACAGACTGCCGCGCGTGGTGATTTTGCCATCCAGTCGTGCGGGCCAGTCGGGATACTGTTTCGCGGTGTTGATCCCCGCCAGCGTCAGTTCACTGCGCCAGCTGATCGCCTTGCTCCAGTCCACCAGCGCGGTGAGATCGATATTGCCCTGCAGAGCGGCTACGCGCAGACGATCGAGGCTGAACTGCTCAACGTTGCCTTTACCTGTTAGCGAGATATTGGCCGGTGGCACAGTTTCGCCCCTCACGGCGGTCTGCAGCGACATCACATAGTCGGTGGCTTTGCCTTTGAACTGATAGTTCAGGTTATCGGCCTGATACTGTATCGGCCCCGTTAGCGGCCAGCGCAGCTGCGGACTGGTCAGCTGCAGTGACAGCGGCAGTCCCGCGACCGCCAGTTGGGTCGTCGCATCCAGCTGCGCATTCACCGGACCTGAGAGGTTCAGGCCCAGCTTCAGCTCGTCGCGCATCGCGCCGTTGAGTTTCAGCGCCAGCTTTTCGCCTTTGATCGGATCGGTATTGACCGTGCCGTTCAGGGAGAAATCGACCGGCCAGTTATCCGCCAGCGTCGCCTGTCCGCTACCCTTCAGGTTGCCAAGATTCGAGTCCACTTCCAGCGTCGTCAGTTGCATCTGGCGATCGGCGGTTCTGGCTTTCAGCAGCAACCGGCTGACGGAGATATCGGTGTCGCCAGTAATGCGCAGCTGTTCACCCAGAATCTGCTGCACGTCAATATCCAGCGGCAAACGGAAATCGGGCAGCGCAGGCAGCAGCGGTTGAGCAAACATCGCCTGCAGCGTTTCACCCAGCGGTTTCCCGGCGGGATGCGGCTGCTGAACTTTCGGATCGACCACCTCTTCTTTCACCACTTTTGCCGCTTTCGGCAGCGCAATCAGCAGGCTTTGGATATGAGTCGGATTCAGCGTCAGCGCGCGATCCTGCCACTGCAGGCCAGTGGTGAAATCGAGCAGCGAGATTGCGGTGTCATCAACTTTGACATTGATGTTGTGCAGTCCAAGATGACTCAGCGTGATCGGATACGGCGTGCTGAGGTTAGTGTTGCCACTCTCCTCTTCCGGCGCCGGTGCGGCAGGCGTCATTTTCTTGCTGTCGACGACCACACTGATATCGCGCAGGGAAACATCGTTAACGCAGACGGAAGAGTGCAGCAGGCAGTTGAGATCCACCGCCAGATGGATCTGCCCGGCATCGACGCTGACGCCGGGCATTTCGTAGCGCAGACCGTTAAGCGTCAGGTTACGCCAGCCACCATCGACCTGTTTGATCGACAGGCCCGGCACCCAGCGCGACGCGCCCTTGAGCACTAAGTGCAGCCCCGGCGTGGTCCCGATTAAAAATGCCACACCACCCAACAGCACAACCAGAACGATCAGAATACCGATCAGGACCTTTTTCCACAGCTTCATAGTTCAGGCCCCAGTCCTACGTAAAATTGCAATCCATGCTCCTCGTCATCCCCGATAGGTCTGGCGATATCAAATTTAATGGGGCCAACCGGTGAAGACCAGCGCACGCCGACGCCCGCACCGGTTTTGACGTTACTTTGTTTGATGTCGTTAACCGCTTCACCCGAGTCGACAAACACCGCGCCCCACCATTTACCGGTGACGTTGTACTGATATTCCAGCGATCCGGTGGCGAGTTTTGATGCACCGGTGAGCTTGCCGTCGTCATCACGTGGTGAGATGTTTTTGTATTTGTAGCCACGAATACTGCGGTCGCCACCGGCGAAGAAGCGCAGGTCCGGCGGCACTTTGTCGAAGTCGTTGGTTTCGATCCAGCCAAGATTGCCGCGCGCGATGAAACGATGACTGTCTCCCAGAGTACGGATCCAGACGTTTTGCGCCTGCAGGATCAGGAAGTCGACATCGGAACCCCAGGTGGTGTCGGAGACGTCGACGGAGTAGCGTTGTGAATCGCCCCAGGTCGGCATCAGGCCGCCACGGGAACGGGTGCGGTTTACGCTGACGCCAGGATAAAGAAGCATGGTGGTGTTGGTCACGCTGCCCTGCGTAAAGTGATCCAGGCTCCAGCGCAGGTTGACCGCCTTCTGCCAGCCGCTGCTGCTGTCCCAGTTGCGCGACATCGCCAGCGTGGTGGTGTCGGCTTTGGTGTCGTTAAGATCGGTGCGCTTCAGGCCGCCAGAGAAGGTGTAATACTGCTCCAGTGGGCTTTTCAGTAGTGGCACTTTGTAGCTGAGATCGACCTGCTGTTCCGGCGCGGACACGTAGGCGCTGGCCGTCAGGCTGTGGCCGCTGTCGTTGATCCACGGCTTTTTCCAGGTGCCTTTCAGGCGCGGACCGACGTCAGTCGAGTAGCCTACGCCGGTTTCAATGGTGTTTTCGGTGCGGGGTGACATCACGGCACTCAGCGGCAGGACTTTAGTCTGTCGTCCCTTGCTGAATTCCGGCGCGACCACCACCGAATTAAACCAGCCGGTGGCGGAAAGGCGGCGGTTCAGCTCGGCTAAATCGCGGGAGCTGTAGTAGTCACCCTCTTTAAAGGGCACCAGATTTTGCAGGTACTCTTCGCGGATCTGCGATCCCTGGAAAGTGACGTCACCAAAGCGATAGCGCTCGCCGCTGTCGTAGTCAATATCCCAGAACGCTTCGCGCCGCTCAACCGAGACGCCGAGCTGGCTTTTTTTAAAGGTGCCATCGAAATAGCCGTTACGCAGCGCAAGATTTGAGAAGCCGCTTTTGAATTTGTCATATTGCCCGTGGTTAAGCTGCGTGCCCACTTTAGGTCGCCCCTGCTTCACCCAGGCTTTGTAATCGGGATCATTGCGCGCATCGCCATCAACCACAATGGTGCTGCCGCCGATTTTTACCGGCTCCCCAGGGGTGACATGTGCCACTAATACCGGGCGTCCGCCCTTCGCTGGCGCGGGGCGGGATTCAAAATCGATGGTCGGCTCGTAATAACCGAGCGCGCGCAGCCCCTCTTTTATCGCAACAGAGACACGCGCCCGAAAACGACCATCATTAGAAACCTCATCGCTGCCGATGGTTGACAGGCGCGCTCTGACATTCTTTTGCAGATCCCCGGTTAAGCCGTCTACCTGTAATCGCACTGTCGCCGCCTCAAGGGCAGGCGCGGCAAGCAGCAGGCCAGCCATGCAATAAACATAAAATCGTGGCACCTGTACTCCTGTTAATCATGCCGGCCCCTTTTCCGCGGGGCGCTTATTAATCATCTTTGCCCGCACTACCGCAACGGCAACATCCTCATCATAGCCGCACTTTATGGCAAACGGCGGTGCAACACTGGCATCTAACTCAAATAACGGGGCTATTGTCGGCAAATGGGGGTAGTGATACAACTCCTGCGGGAGGGAATGATCAATCCAGAATGACGCACTCAGATAAATCTGAGCCGATAACGTACCGCTCTGGCCGCTAATGCTGTGTGAAGCGGCAGTTTGCCCTCTGGCGGGCCGATGAGCGCTCCTGCTATAATCGGCCACCACAGGCATTCCGCCTGTTTTCATTTCTGCCCCGACATTTACTTTATTGTCGAACTGGCGCAGACATTTTTGGCACGGATAGCTGTATTTCACGGATAAACCAACTCTGTTTGTGCTTACCCACGCTGCCCAGGCCAAAAATGACAAGTGGATAACCCTTTGGATCTCATATGTTAGATAGCTTACTTGTCATTCTGTTGCTGATTGTAATCAGTGCCTTTTTCTCCCTGTCGGAGATCTCGCTGGCGGCAGCCCGCAAGATCAAACTGAAACTACTGGCCGATGAAGGCAACGTTAATGCGCAGCGTGTGCTGAAAATGCAGGAAACGCCGGGCATGTTCTTCACCGTGGTGCAGATTGGCCTTAACGCCGTCGCCATCCTGGGTGGTATTGTCGGCGACGCGGCGTTTTCCCCGGTTTTCAGCGGCCTGTTTAACCGTTTTGTCGCACCGGAGCTGGCAGAGCAACTGAGCTTTATCTGTTCCTTCACCATCGTCACCAGCCTTTTTATCCTGTTCGCTGACTTAACCCCCAAGCGGGTGGGCATGGTCGCACCGGAAACCATCGCGCTGCGCATCATCAACCCGATGCGTTTCTGCCTGCTGGTGATGCGTCCGCTGGTGTTTCTGTTCAATGGCCTGGCGAACGTCTTCTTCCGTATTTTCAAGCTGCCCATGGTGCGTAAAGATGACATCACCTCCGACGATATCTACGCGGTGGTGGAAGCCGGTGCGCTGGCTGGCGTGCTGCGTAAGCAGGAACATGAGCTGATTGAAAACGTATTTGAGCTGGAGTCACGTACTGTTCCCTCTTCCATGACCTCGCGCGAGAATATTGTCTGGTTTGATCTGCATGAAGATGAGAACAGCCTCAAGACCAAAATCGCCCAGCATCCTCACTCGAAGTTTCTGGTCTGCAGTGGCGATATCGATCATATCGTCGGCTATGTCGACTCAAAAGAGCTGCTGCTGCGCGTCCTGGGTAATCAGAGCATGGCGCTGAACAGCGGCCTGCAGATTCGCTCGGCGCTGATTGTGCCGGACACGCTGACCCTCTCCGAAGCGCTGGAAAGTTTTAAAACCGCTGGCGAAGATTTCGCGGTGATCATGAACGAATATGCGCTGGTGGTAGGCATCATTACTCTGAATGACGTGATGACCACGCTGATGGGGGACCTGGTCGGTCAGGGCATGGAAGAGCAGATTGTGGCGCGCGATGAGAATTCATGGCTGGTTGAAGGCGGTACGCCGATTGATGACGTGATGCGCGTACTGGACATTGATGATTTCCCGCAGTCAGGCAACTACGAAACCATCGGCGGCTTCATGATGTATATGCTTCGTAAGATTCCGAAGCGTACCGATTTTGTGAAGTTTGCAGGCTACAAGTTCGAAGTGGTGGATATTGATAGCTATCGCATCGACCAGTTGCTGGTCACCCGCATTGATGAACGACCACCGGTGCTGAGCATGACGAAAAGCGAAGAAGAGTAGAATGACTAAGGGCGCCATCGGCGCCCTTGTGATTACTTCTGCTTAGTTGAACTCAAGCTTGAGACGCACGACCTGGCGGTTAATTTCTGACATCACGCTCAGGTGCTGTTTGTCTTTGACGCGTGGGATTAAGACTTTCCCTTTATCGAACTCGAACGCGCCGACGTCCTTGATATACAACCTTCCCTTGAACAGCGTTTTTACATATTTCGCTATTTGCAGCGGATTATAGCGCTGGAAGATCTTCATGATGTATGACTCCTGTACATTTTTAAAGCACGCTTCGCTGTTTCCAAATTTGGTTCCAGCCCATGAAGCGCGAATTCGCGATAACTATAGAACACTAAAACTGACTGATGTTCCTAAAAGTGATTTTTTTTACTGAATTGACACATCATTACAGAACACTCTGTTATCAGGCTCACACAACACAATATAAACCTTTGTTGGTTACGGAATTGTGGCAGCCATAACAAACCTGACACCTTTCCAGGACAGGCGCATCATCCCTGCTTACCATTGCAGTAAAATGACTAACTGGTCTGATCACTTAAGGAAATAGCAATGCGAATAACTCTGGCAGCTGTAGCGTTGTCTCTACTGATTCCGGCAAGCGTGCTGGCCCATGACCTTAAACAGGATTTGCGGGTACCGGCCGTTGGTGTAAATGACAAGGGCGAGCTGTTGTTGCAGCAGGAGAAGTTTAGCTACAAAAACTGGAATAGCGCGCAGCTCAGCGGAAAAGTTCGTGTGGTCCAGCATATTGCCGGTCGCTCATCTGCGAAAGAGATGAACGCGGCACTGATAGAGGCGATCAAAGCCGCGAAGCTGCCGCATGATCGTTATCAGACCACCACCATCGTCAATACCGATGATGCGATTCCCGGCACGGGCATGTTTGTACGCAGCAGCGTCGAGACCAACAAGCAGCAATATCCATGGTCGCAGTTTGTCATCGACAGCAAGGGCAATGTGCAGCACGCCTGGCAGTTGCAGCCGGGCGGTTCCGCCATAGTGGTGCTGGATAAGCAGGGAAAGGTGAAATTCGTGAAGGATGGATCGCTGACGCAGGATGAAGTGACAAAAGTGATGACGCTGGTCACTTCACTGCTGAAGGAGTAACCCTGAACTCCCGGCAGCGAGAGAATCGATCGCCGGGAGCTCATGCTCAGACCGTCTTAAAAGAGAGAAACGCGGAAACCTGGATTCAGGAAGGATTCACGCGGCGCGTAGTCCAGGGTTTTGCCCTGCCAGTCATGTACATGCGCACCCGCGGCCATCGCCACGGCATGGCCCGCGCCAGTATCCCAGATGTTGGTTGGCCCAAAACGGGGATAGAGCTGGGCTTTACCTTCCGCCACCAGGCAGAACTTCAGTGAGGAGCCAGTCGCAACGGTCTGATGCTCACCCAACTGCTTCAGGTACTCTTTCATCTCGTCGTCATCGCCATGTGAGCGACTGACCACGACCAGCGGAGGACGCGCGTCACGGGCATGAATCTGTTCACGCTGACCGCCGCCCTCTTCTTTCCACGCTTTACCCTCTGCCGCTGAGTACATGACGTCCAGCACGGGCGCATAGACCACGCCCATCACCGGCTTACCCTCTTCAATCAGCGCAATATTGACGGTGAATTCGCCGTTACGCTTGATGAACTCTTTGGTGCCATCCAGCGGATCGACCAGCCAGTAGCGCTGCCAGTGCTGACGCACCTCCCAGGCTGGTGGATCTTCTTCTGACAGCACAGGGACGTCAGGCGTTAACTTTTTGAGGCCAGCGAGGATTACTTCGTGCGCAGCGATATCCGCGGCGGTCACCGGCGAATCATCCAGTTTGTGAGAAACGTCAAGCGGCGCGGCACCGTCATAGACCTGCATAATCGCGTCGCCTGCTTCGCGTGCCAGTTGGCAGATTTGCTCTAACATTTTTCACCTCATTGTGTCTGTCTGCTACCGGATCAGCTCATCGTCAGATAGTGACATTTTAGCAGTTCCGCCTGAAGTGCCCATACAGAGGGACTTCAGCAATTCAATTTATAGATATATCAATATCATAGTTATTCGCTTATCGCCACGCCGACACCCCCGGGCCCTTATCGTATAAGAATCAGCCGCTGGCCGATGCGCCAAAACGTTATATCCATCACGATTTAAAATGACTATCTGTCATGCTTTTACATTATTTTGAGAGCCTGAATTTAATTTGCAGCAGGAGCAAGCATGTTTAAGCCCGGAATAATGTTATTGGCCCTGAGTGTTTCCGTCGCCACCCAGGCCGCGACGGTGGATTTGCGCGTTCTGGAAACCACCGATCTGCACAGCAATATGATGGATTTCGACTACTACAAGGACACGCCAACCGAGAAGTTTGGTCTGGTGCGAACCGCCACGCTGATTCACGCCGCACGTCAGGAGGTGAAAAACAGCCTGCTGGTCGATAACGGTGACATCATTCAGGGCAGCCCACTCGGCGACTACATGGCGGCCAAAGGATTACGTGAGGGTGAGATCCATCCGGTCTACAAGGCGCTCAATACGCTGGATTACGCTGTCGGCAACCTCGGTAACCACGAATTCAATTATGGTCTGCCCTACCTGAAAAAAGCGCTGGCAGGCGCCCGTTTCCCCTATGTGAATGCCAACGTGATTGATGTGAAGAGCGGCAAACCGCTGTTTACCCCCTACATCATCAAATCCACTTCGGTGGTTGATCGCGAAGGCAAAACGCAGACCCTGAAGATTGGCTATATCGGCTTTGTGCCACCGCAAATCATGGTTTGGGATAAAGCCAATCTGCAGGGCAAGGTGCGGGTCGATGACATCACCGAAACAGCTCGGCACTACGTGCCTGAGATGCGCGCACAGGGTGCCGATCTGATTATCGCTATTCCCCACTCCGGCCTGAGCAGCGAGCCGTATCACACGATGGCGGAGAACTCGGTTTACTATCTCAGCCAGGTGGAAGGCATCAACGCTATCCTGTTTGGTCATGCGCATGCGGTCTTCCCCAGCAAGGAGTTTGCTGACATCAAGGGCGCAGACATCGCCAACGGCACCCTGAACGGGATTCCGGCGGTGATGCCGGGCATGTGGGGCGATCACCTTGGCGTGGTCGATCTGGTGCTGAACAATGAGGGCGGACGCTGGCAGGTGAGCAGCGGCAAAGCAGAGGCGCGGCCAATCTACGATACCGCTGCGAAGAAATCGCTGGCGGCGGAGGATCCGGCGCTGGTGAAAGTTCTGGCTGACGATCACCGCGCTACGCGGGAGTTTGTGGCAAAACCCATCGGCAAGTCCGCTGACGTGATGTACAGCTATCTGTCGCTGGTACAGGACGATCCGACGGTGCAGATTGTCAATAATGCCCAGCGCGCTTACGTGGAGCATTTCATTCAGGGCGATCCGGATCTGGGCCGTCTGCCGGTGCTCTCTGCTGCTGCCCCGTTTAAAGCGGGCGGACGTAAGAACGATCCCTCCAGCTATGTCGAAGTAGAGAAAGGCGCGCTGACCTTCCGTAACGCGGCTGACCTCTATCTCTATCCCAACACCCTGGTGGTGATGAAAGTTACCGGAGCACAAGTGAAAGAGTGGCTGGAGTGTTCAGCAGGCCAGTTTAACCAGATCGATCCGCACAGCACCAAAACGCAGTCGCTGATCAACTGGGATTTCCGCACCTATAACTTCGATGTGATCGATGGGGTGAAATACCAGATCGATGTGACCCAGCCCGCGCGCTACGATGCGGAGTGTCAGCTGATCCATCCTGACGCCTCGCGTATCCGTCAGCTAACGTGGCAGGGTAAGCCCATCGATCCGCAGGCGACGTTCCTTGTGGCGACCAATAACTATCGCGCTTACGGCGGCAAGTTTGCCGGCACCGGGGATAAGTACATCGCCTTTGCCTCTCCAGATGAGAACCGTTCGGTGGTAGCAGCCTACATCAGCGCAGAAACCAAAGCGCATGGCGCAGTCCAGCCGAAGGCGGACAATAACTGGCGTCTGGCTCCGATTAACTCATCAACCCCGCTCGATATTCAGTTTGAAACGGCACCGGGTGATAAGGCGACCGGGTTTATTAAGCAGCATGCGCAATATCCGCTTCAGCCCAAAGGGACAGATGCGATTGGCTTTGCTCTGTGGCAGGTGAATTTACAGCAGAAGTAAGGCGGGAGAAAACGCTGCAACCGGGGTGGTTGCAGCGCTCGGGTATTACAGAATTTCCAGCAGTTCGACTTCGAACATCAGGGTGCTGAATGGTGGGATAGAGGCACCCGCACCGCGCTCGCCATACGCGAGGTTCTGTGGGATCACCAGTTCCCATTTTGAGCCAACCGGCATCAGGGTCAGTGCTTCTATCCAGCCCGGGATAACGCCGCTAACCGGGAATTCCGCCGGTTCGCCACGGGCAACTGAGCTGTCGAACACGGTGCCGTCGATCAGTTTGCCGGTGTAGTGAACGCGTACGCGATCCTGACGTGATGGGATTGGACCCTCGCCCTGAGTAATGACGCTGAACTGCAGGCCTGACTCGGTGCTGCTCACACCTTCACGCTGCGCATGTTCCTGCAGGAACGCCTGACCTTCTGCGGCCATGGCTTCGGTACGCTCACGACGCACGCCTTCAGCGCGTTCGTGTACTTCACGCAGTGCGCGATGAACCACATCAACCGGTACGGCCGGCGAGTTCCCTTCCAGCGCGTCGCGCAGACCCGCGAGCAGTGCTTCTGGTTGCAGACCCTGCAGACCAGATTCCAGCAACTGCTGGCCAACCTGTAAACCAATACCGTAACTTGCTTGTGCTTCGACGCTGTCGAAAGAAGGGGTAGTCATCTTCGTTCCTTTCATTCTCGGATAAATTCGAACCGGCAGCATAGCAGCGCAGGCCGCTGGCGTAAAATGCCCTGCGTCGCAGATGACTTTTGTGATTGAAAGAGAAACAATAGAGCCGTCAAATTTATCAATGCTGGCAGGCACTTCGCGCCGGTATTGCCCATACTATAACTATCGATGGGGATCATCCCGTCTGTAGCACCTGAATAAGAGAGCAAACATGGGCCAGATTGCCCCACGACGCCGCAGGATGCGTGCAAAACAAATGGCATCCCGGCTACAGACCTGGCTGGCCGCACGCAGGCCACAGCACACAGCCGGAGAGGAGGAACCCCGAATGGCTTCAGACACGTCATCCCGTTTGCCGACATGGCTTCAGCGTATCTGGCATTTTACCGACCACATTCGCTGGATGGACCCGCTGCCTGCGCCGCACCGTCGTGGCATTGTGGCTGCATTGCTGGTGATGCTGGTGGCGTTTCTCTGGCCTGCCAGCACGTTGCGCTATCCGGTCGAGCAGTCGGTTACGCCTTCAGCGGAGAAAGAGGTGCCCATGCAGGCGGATATTTATGAAAACAACACTGCCCGCCAGCCTTCATCCTCATCGTCTCAGCAGACGCCAAAAGCCGATTCTCAGGGCGAGTGGCGCAACCTGACCATCGCCTCCGGTCAGACGCTGGCACAGCTGTTTCGTGACAACAGTTTGCCGGTCAATGATGTGTTTGCGATGGCGCGGGTAGAAGGCAATGATCAACCGCTTAGCTCATTGAAAAGTGGTCAGCAGGTTAAAATCCGTAAGGATGCGCAGGGTGTGGTAACCGGTCTGACAGTGGATGGCGCAAACGGCCCGGTGCTGTTTACACGTCAGCCAGATGGTAGCTTTATTCGCGCGCAGTAATGCGAGCAGCGCCTGGAGAAAGGCATAAAAACAAAAACGCCGGCACAGGGCCGGCGTTGATGTCGTGCTCAGTTAATCAGGATTAACCAGCAACAACTTTCACGTTCAGTTTAGCGAAGACTTCGCTGTGAACCTGGAAGCTTACTTCATGCTCACCGGTAGTGCGCAGAACGCCGTTCGGCAGACGAACTTCGCTCTTAGCGACTTCAACGCCTGCTGCAGTAACTGCATCAGCGATGTCGCGGGTACCGATTGAACCGAACAGTTTACCTTCATCGCCTGCTTTAGACGTGATGGTTACAGTGCCCAGTGCATTGATTTTCTCAGCGCGTGCAGTTGCTGCAGACTGAACGTCAGCCAGTTTGGCTTCCAGTTCAGCACGACGTGCTTCGAAGAACTCAACGTTTTTCTTGGTAGCAGGAACAGCTTTGCCCTGTGGTACCAGGAAGTTACGAGCGTAGCCCGCTTTAACGTTAACCTGATCACCCAGGGTGCCAAGGTTTGCTACTTTATCAAGCAGAATAACTTGCATTACCTTATCCTCTTAAAGTCGTTAATGGACAGTTGCCGATTACTGATGACGATCAGTGTACGGCAGCAGAGACAGGTAACGCGCACGCTTGATGCAGCGAGCCAACTGACGCTGGTATTTTGCACGAGTACCGGTGATACGGCTCGGGACAATTTTACCGCTTTCGGTAATGTAGTTTTTCAACGTTGCGATGTCTTTGTAATCGATCTCAACAACGCCTTCCGCGGTGAAACGGCAGAACTTGCGACGACGGAAATAACGTGCCATTAGGCTAGTCTCCAGAATCTATCAATTCAATCTGCTCGGCATGGAACACCACTTTGCTCTGGCCATTTCTTGCCTGATGGCAACTAATGAAACCGTCGAGTGTGAGTTGCGTGCCGACCGTTATATGTTGAGTAATCACCTGATGGGCGCTGCCGCTAATAATAACAGGCATACGACACCAGGCTTGCCGGTGAAACCCGGCCTCCTCCTGCACTGAGCGGTGCTCAAGCACGAACTGACAGTGAGGAATTCCTGACGGGCTAACTCTTCGAACCGGTGTCTTGCACACAGTGCCTGACAGGCGAAGTCGATTGACCGTCACGATGGATTACTCTTCAGAATCCCCAGCATCTGACTCATCAGCGGATTCGTTAGCAAAATCTTCGCGACGATCACGACGCTCATCTTTCGCTTTAACCATCGGTGATGCTTCAGTTACCGCGTTTTTAACGCGCATAACCATGCTACGGATAACGGCGTCGTTGAAGCGGAAGTTCGTTTCCAGCTCATCGATCGCTTCCTGCGGCGCTTCAACGTTCATCAGAACGTAATGCGCTTTGTGCAGTTTATTGATCGGGTAAGCCAGCTGACGGCGGCCCCAGTCTTCCAGACGGTGAATCGTGCCTTCAGCACCAGTGATAGCACCAGTGTAACGCTCGATCATGCCAGGAACCTGTTCGCTCTGGTCAGGATGAACCATAAATACGATTTCGTAATGACGCATCGAAATTGCTCCTTACGGATTATTCAGCCTCCTGTCGGGGTCAACCGCGGCCCATGGAAGCAAGGAACGTTATAGGCTGTGTCCCACAAAGGTTCGCTGTGACGAGCATTTGTGGGACACAGCCTGAGAATGCGGCTGAAAAATTGACGCGTAATCATACTGGCGGCGGCCCCTAAACTCAAGCGCACATTTAAACAAATCGCAGGCGTCGTGCCAGATACCGTGGCTTTTTGTGCTAATGATGGGAATACAGCGAGTTAATCAGGGTTTGTTCAAAAACGCTGATGAAGAGGTTCGGACGGACGACCTGGCGATAATATGCTCAGTCGCTAAACTGATTAAAGACGTTACGGTTCGCTTAGTAGCGTCGCTCAGAGTGTGTTCCCTGAAGTGAGGAGTCGGGCATGAAAACGTTCGTCATCGCCACTTTACTGGGTCTCTTCCTGTCTCCACCCGCTCTTGCCAGCCATGCTGACTGTGCGCAGCAGATGAGAAGTCACAGCAGCGAAGCGGCATCGGGTTATGTCTACGTTAACCGGCTGGATACACCGGAAAGAAACCCGGTCAGAGCGCCTGCCAGCGCCGCAGAAAACGCGTCTGCGTTCTGGTAAGTGCCGGTAAGTTTACGGGCGGCAGAGTCCTTCTCCGCCCGTTCATTGTTTATAGCTGCTGGGTAAAAAAGCTGACCAGCGCCGTCAGGGCGGAGGGTGTGATCTTATGCCCTATCTGTTTTTCCGACAGCGAGGTCAGATGCTGCGCCAGCCCGTTGTCATGTAGCGCCTTTTCCAGCCGGACGCTCTCCGCCCAGGGCACGACCTCATCCGCTTCGCCATGCCATAATAGCAGCGGACGATTTGCCAGTGCTTCCAGACGGTTGCAGGGATCATAGTCCGCCAGGGGGGCCATACGGGCCGCAAACTGCGCTTTCTGCGCAGGGGTGACGGCCACCAGCGGCGGAAACAGTGATTGACTGAGCTGCATAAAATAGCCCGATCCCATCAGGCAGGCGACGCTCTGGATGTGCGGATATCTCGCCATCGCACCGAGTGCCGTCATGCCACCCATCGACGCGCCCGCCACCGCAAAGCGCTCGCCGGCGATCAGATCGTCAGCGCGCAGCGCCGATTCCAGCAGCGGCAGCTCATCAATGTTCTGTTTAAGAATCTCCCAGAAGCGGCCCAGTCGTGCATCAGCATCACCGTGATAACGTGCGCCGTGCAGCTCCGCATCCGGCATCACCGCCCTGTATCCCGCCTGCGCCAGGGCCACGGCGAAGTAGGCGTAGACCTCTTTTGAAGAGGTAAAACCGTGATAAAACAGCACGGTGGGCAGTGGCTGATGCCGTAATCCGGCAGGCGTGGCGTGCAGGCATTCGATACCGGCCAGCGTTTCTGTGGTGAGTTCAATCATGATTTCTCCTGAAGAGGCAGGGCGTACCGATCAAGTCTACGTTCTGCGGGTTAATTTGCGAAATTTCCCGCTGCGCTCAGTAATAAGATTTCACACTAAACTTTTTCCCCACTCTGCCGTTGATCGTGTATTCCCCTAACTTGATCAAAGGTAATTTATGAAGCGTCTCTCTCTCAGCGGACTGAGTCTTGGAGTTAAGCTGTCTGTACTGACGTCTCTCAGCGTTGCGCTGCTGTTGCTGGTACTGACACTGACTCAAAGCCACAACGCCTCGCGCCAGCTGGAAAATCTCGCCATCGATGATATGCACAATCAGGTGCAGGGCATCAGTGAAATGGCCACCATGTTCAACGCTACCCTCTCCGAGGAAGTGGCTCACTACACCGATCTGTTTACCAGCTTCCTGCCTAAGCGCTTTAGCCTGGATGAAAGCTCACGGGTACAGGTTGGCACCTTTTCGACGCCGGTTCTGCGCGCCGGTTTAAAAACACTGAACCTCGACCAGACCGCGGTAGATGATTTCACCGAACGCACCGCCGCGGTGGCGACCATTTTCGTGCGCGACGGCGATGATTTTATTCGTATTTCCACCTCGCTGAAAAAAGAGGATGGCAGTCGCGCAATCGGTACGCAGCTTGACCGCAGCGGCGCCGCCTGGAAAAGTGTTCGCCAGGGCGAAGTCTACCGGGGGCTGGCGACGCTGTTCGGCCATCGCTACATCACACAGTATCAGCCGATAAAAGATGAGAGTGGCAAAGTTGTTGCCATCCTGTTTGTCGGCGTTGGCATTGATAAGCAGTATGCGCTGATGCGTGAAAAAATCCTGGCACGTCAGTTGGGTGATAGCGGTCATTTCTTTGTGCTCAACGGTACACCCGGTAAGACTCAGGGAGAGTATCTGTTCGATCAGCATAACGAAGGGAAACGACCCGTCTGGGATGACGCGACAATGCAGCCGCTGCTGACGCAGCCAAAGGGTATGCAGCAGGTGGAAATCAAGGGTGAGATGCAGATTCTGGCCTGGCAGCAGTTGCCGGACTGGAACTGGGTGATCACCGGCGAAGTTAACCGTGACAGCCTGCTGGCTCCGATTACGCACAGCCGTAACCTGTTCCTGATTACCGGACTGGTTCTGGTGATGGTCTTTGCTCTGGGCTTTGTCTGGTACTGCCGTCGGGCGATTACCCGTCCGCTGCAGCAGGTGATCCATCTGGCGGAGCAGTATGCCGCCGGGAATTTGCAGGTCCATATGGACACCCACCGTCGCGACGAAGTGGGCCAGCTGATCACTGCGATTAACGGCATTGGCGATGGTCTGGAGAAAATCGTCGGTCAGGTGCGCGGCGCGGCGCAGGAGATCAGCGACGGCACGGATACCATCGCGGCCAGCAGCCATAACATCAGCGAGCAGATCGGGCGTCAGGCCAGCAGCGTGGAGCAGACCTCCGCCAGCATGGAGCAGTTTGGTGCCACGGTTGAACACACCGCCGAAAGCCTGCGTCAGGCGATGTCACTGGTGGCCGAAGCCAGCGATATCGTCAGTCACGGCAGCAAGACGGTGGTGCGCTCGGTCAATACTATGTCAGCCATTAAGGTTTCATCGCAAAGCATTGCGGATATCACGCACGTGATTGAGTCGATCGCCTTCCAGACCAATATCCTGGCGCTGAATGCTGCGGTTGAAGCGGCGCGTGCCGGTGAACAGGGCCGTGGCTTTGCCGTGGTGGCCGCAGAAGTGCGAGCGCTGGCTCAGCGCTCCGCGCAGGCTGCCAAAGAGATCGATGGGCTGATTGCGACCTCCATCAGCAACGTGGCAGAGGGCCACCAGCTCTCTGAGCAGACGCGCGATGCGATGACCGACATTGTGACCCACATCGAGCAGGTGCAGGCGCTGATGGGCGAGATCAACGTCGCGGCGCAGGAGCAGGCGGCGGGTATTGGCCAGGTTAATATTGCGATGAACCAGATTAGCCAGGCGACTCATCAGAACAGCGAACTGGTGGCACAGGCGGAAAACAGCGCGCAGAACCTGAGTGATAAAGGGCATCACCTGACCCAGCTGGTCAGCGTATTCAGCCTTAAATCCTGACGTCATTCAGGTCGATGGCATACACTTAATGTTTCGTCCTGAAGAGGAGTTTTGCTATGCGTTACGCTTACTTACTGGTGTTTAGCCTGCTGCTGGCAGGCTGTTCCGCGCTTGAGACCACGCCAAAAGCCCCTCCTGCGCCAACCCAACAGGCGCAGGAGATTTCACGGGCGCAAAGTGGGGGCTTGCCGAAGCTGGGTAATATTACCGTTAACGTGCACGGCTCACCGGATGACGCCCAGCGGGCAGTTGCCGCCCAGGCCAATCAGGCCGGGGCAGCTTACTATCAGATTGTGATGCTGAGCGAGACAGTCATGCCTGGCCTCTGGTACGCAAGTGCGATTCTTTACAGTGCATCACCTGCCACAGGCGCGGTCCAGTAAACGATCGGTAATGGCGGACTCAAGCGGGCGTGAGCCACGCTGGTCGAGCCACTGCTGGCACCATGCATCCGCCAGCGGGGGTTCGGCATATTTCAGCAGCTGAGCGCCCGTCGCCAGATGCAGCAGCGTGCGGGTGACCTCGCGCGCCTGCTCTTCGGGAACGTGGCTAAGCCTCAGACGCAGCTGACGCCAGCGCGTATCGAAATGACGATTACTCCCTTTCACCGCTTCAAACTCCTGACTCAGCATCTCCGTAACCTCTGCCTGACGGGCGAGCACGCGCAGGACATCAAGACACATCACGTTACCCGATCCTTCCCAGATGCTGTTGACCGGCACGTCCCGATAGAGGCGCGGCAGCTCACTCGCTTCGCAATAGCCGATGCCCCCCAGTACTTCCATCGACTCCGCCACGAAAGGCGCTCCCGCTTTGCAAATCTCATATTTTGCCGCTGGCGTAAACAGGCGTGCAAAGGTGACTTCATGCGGTTTTGCTGGGTGTGACCAGGCGCGAGCCAGCCGCATCAGCAGCGCGGTTTGCCCCTCCAGCTGCAGCGCCTGCTGGGCCAGAACCTGACGCATCAACGGCTGATCTACCAGATTTTTCCCCATCACCTGGCGCTGATGAGCATGCCAGACGGCCACCGAGAAGGCGCGCCGCATCTGGCCGTGACTGCCGAGCGCGCAGTCAAAGCGCGTCATGCCGCCCATCTTCAGGATAAGCCTTACGCCTTCGCCCTCCTCCCCGAGCAGCCAGCCGGTCGCGTCGCGAAACTCCACTTCACAGCTGGCATTGGAGCGATTGCCCAGCTTATCTTTGAGCCGCTCAAGCTGGATGGCGTTGCGTGATCCGTCGGGCAACAGACGCGGCAGGAAGAAGCAGCTTAATCCGGTGGGCGTCTGAGCCAGCACCAGATGCGCATCGCTCTGTGGCACAGAGAAGAACCATTTGTGGCCGGTCAGCCGGTAGGCTTCACCCGCGCCGCGCGCGCCCAGCGGTTCGGCGTGGGTGGTGCTGGTGAGCAGATCGCTGCCGCCCTGCTTTTCCGTCATGCCCATCCCGATCAGCAGACCGCGTTTCTGGTCGCCGGGCTGGGCATGGGTGTCGTAGCGATCGCTGAGCAGCGGATCGAGCCAGCCCTCAAATGCAGCGGGCAGATAAGTCTGCAGCAGGGGAATGGCCGCGTGCGTCATGGTCACCGGGCAGAGCGTGCCCGCTTCAACCTGCGCATGCAGAATAAAGCGGGCAGCGCGCGCCACGCTGGCCTGTTCACGTACTGTAGGTTGCCAGCTGAGGTTGTGCAGGCGACTGGCGCAGACGCCCTGCATCAGCAGGTGCCAGGCGGGGTGAAAACGGACCTCATCCATGCGTTCGCCACGGGCGTCGTAGCGCAGCAGTTCAGGCGGCTCAGCATTAGCGAGCCGGCCCAGCTCCAGCGACTCGGCGCTACCCAGCTGTCGGCCAACCGACGCCAGCCATTCCCGATCCCATCCGGCGCCTTCGCGTGACAGAGCCTCGCTCAGCGGCGTATCAGACAGGAACAGGTTGCTGTTGCTCAGAGGATGAGGCTGATTAAAAACGGTGTGTGTTGTCCAGGTCATAACCACTCCTCACGGATGTCACTCAGTAAGTATACCCGTCGTCTTTCAAGCTGCATTTTTGTTGGCTGCGTTCACTCACCCGAATCACTTACCTGAGTAAGCTCATCGGGATTCGTTCTCTTGCCGCCTCAATGCAACCCGAAATTCTTTGGGTATATACGAATGACGCGCAGTTATGCCTGGTACAGAAACTAATTTGTGGCGAGGATCACATCGGGGATCAGGCGTTGCGCTGACGCACCGCTTCAAACAGGCAGACGCCGGTCGCGACCGAGACATTCAGCGAAGAGACGCTGCCCGCCATCGGAATGCTGATCAGCTCATCGCAATGCTCACGGGTCAGACGACGCATGCCTTCCCCTTCCGCGCCCATCACCAGCGCCATCGGGCCGGTCATTTTGCTCTGGAAGACGGTATGGTCAGCTTCACCTGCGGTGCCGACCACCCAGATATTATACTCCTGCAGCAGACGCAGGGTACGCGCCAGGTTAGTGACGCGGATCAACGGCACATTTTCTGCCGCGCCGCTGGCCACCTTTTTGGCGGTGGCATTCAGGGGAGCAGAGCGATCTTTCGGTACGATAATCGCGTGCACACCCGCTGCGTCGGCGCTGCGCAGGCAGGCACCCAGGTTATGTGGATCGGTGACTCCGTCCAGTACCAGCAGGAACGGTTTCTCCAGGCTCTGCAGCAGATCCGGCAGATCGCCTTCCTGATACTGACGACCCGGTTTCACCCGCGCCACGATACCCTGATGCACACCGCCTTCAACCTGACTGTCGAGCCATTTGCGCTCGGCCAGCTGAATCACAACACCCTGAGCTTCCAGCGCGGCGACCAGGGGTTGCAGGCGACGATCGTCGCGGCCTTTGAGGATAAAGACTTCCTGGAAACGTTGTGGGTCACGTTCCAGCAGCGCCTGCACGGCATGGATACCAAAAATAATTTCGCTCATCGATCTGCTCAGTGTTTGGAAAAGAATGAATGACCGCCCTATCTCAGGAGAAAGGGCGGGTGCGCGCATCAGTCAGGCTGCGCCTTTTTTCTGGCGCGCTTCGCCCGGGTGGCGGCGGCGATTTTACGGGTTTTTTCCGAGACGTTTTTACTTTTATTCTCGGTATTTGCAGCGGCGGGCTTGCCCTTGTCACCACGGAACGCAGCGTCCGGCTCGAAGTTAGACTTCTTGCTCGCATCACGACGGCGTTTCGTTGGGGCTTTGTCGTCACGCTTCGCACGGTCACGCGCCGTTTTACCTTCACCACGCACCTGACGCTGGCTGGAGATCAGGGCAAAGTCGATTTTACGCTCGTCCATATGAACCGCTTCAACACGCACTTCAACCGTGTCACCCAAACGATAGGTGCGACCGCCAGATTCACCGATCAGACGCTGACCTACCGGATCAAAACGGTAGTAATCGTTGTCGAGCGTTGAAACGTGGACCAGACCGTCGATGAACAGATCGCTTAAGCGGACAAAGAAGCCAAATCCGGTAACGCTGGAAATGACGCCGTTGAAGACGTTGCCGACCTGATCCTGCATGAAGTCACACTTGAGCCAGTCGGCGACGTCACGGGTCGCTTCATCGGCGCGGCGTTCGGTGAGGGAGCAGTGCAGACCCAGCTGCAGCATCTCCGGCATCTCGTAGTGATAGCCGCCGGTTGCCGTGGTGAGATCTTTGGCATTTTTATCTTTTGGCATCAGGTACTTGATGGCACGTTGTACCAGGCCCTTGCCTTCACCCTGCTCTTTCGCCAGCAGATACTTGATGGCGCGGTGCAGCGTCAGATCCGGATAACGACGGATCGGCGAGGTAAAGTGCGCATAGGACGACAGCGCCAGACCAAAGTGACCGCGGTTTTCCGGATCGTAAACAGCCTGCTTCATCGAGCGCAGCAGCATGGTTTGCAGCATTTCCGCATCAGGACGATCGGCAACCTGCTTCAGCAGCGCCGCGTAGTCGATTGGCTGCGGTTTGTTGCCGCCAGGCAGGCTCAATCCCAGCTCGTTGAGCACGGTACGGAAGCTCTTAATGCTTTCATCAGTCGGGCGATCGTGATCGCGGAACAGCGCCGGTTCCTGATTTTTCTCAACGAAGCGTGCCGAGGCGATGTTCGCCAGGATCATGCACTCTTCGATCAGTTTGTGGGCGTCATTACGTGAAACACGCTCAACACGTTCGATACGGCGCTCGGCGTTGAAGATGAACTTCGCCTCTTCCGTTTCAAACGAGATGCCGCCACGCTCTTCACGGGCTGCTTCCAGCGCATGATAGAGGTTATTCAGCTCTTCAAGGTCTTTGACCAGCGGCGCATACTGCTGACGCAGCTCTTTGTCGCCCTGCAGGATGTTCCAGACTTTGTTGTAGGTCAGACGCGCATGGGAGTTCATCACTGCTTCGTAGTGCTTGAAGCCGGTCAGTTTACCCTTGGTCGAAATGGTCATCTCGCACACCATACAGAGGCGATCGACCTGCGGGTTAAGCGAACATAAGCCATTCGACAGCACTTCCGGCAGCATCGGAACAACCTGCGACGGGAAGTAGACTGAGGTGCCGCGCTGATGCGCTTCGTCATCCAGCGGCGTGCCAGGACGAACATAATAACTCACGTCGGCAATAGCCACCCACAGACGCCATCCGCCACCGCGCTTCTTCTCACAGTAGACAGCATCATCGAAGTCGCGGGCATCTTCACCATCAATCGTGACCAGCGGCAGTTTGCGCAGATCGACGCGGCCTTTTTTGGCCTCTTCCGGAACGTCTTCTTTCAGCTTGCTGACCTGAGCTTCCACTTCCGGCGGCCAGGTGTGAGGGATTTCATGCGTACGCAGCGCCATATCCACGGCCAGGCTGGTGCCCATATCATCGCCCAGAATCTCAGCGATTTTACCGATCGCTTTGCTGCGACGGTTCGGACGCTGGACCAGCTCAACCACCACCACGGAACCCATGCGGGCATTCATCGTCTCTTCAGGCGGGATGAGGATGTCAAAACTCAGGCGACTGTCGTCCGGCACCACGAAGCCGGCACCGGCATCGGTAAAGTAACGGCCAACGATCTGATTGTTGCGGGGTTCCTGCACACGGACCACGCGGGCTTCGCGGCGGCCTTTGCGATCGGCACCCAGCGGCTGCGCCAGGATCACGTCACCGTGCATACAGAATTTCATCTGTTCTGCGGAAAGGTAGAGGTCATCTTTCTGACCCTCTGCCCGCAGGAAGCCGTAGCCATCGCGGTGGCCAATGACTTTACCGCGCAGGAGATCAAGACGTTCTGGCAGGGCATAACACTGACGGCGGGTGAACACCAGCTGACCATCACGCTCCATGGCACGAAGGCGGCGACGCAGCGCCTCAAGGTGTTCTTCTTCCTGCAGATTCATCTCTTCAGCCAGCTCTTCGCGGCTGGCCGGTTTTTCACGTTTTTCTAACAGAGCCAGAATAAATTCACGGCTCGGAATAGGGTTTTCGTATTTTTCAGCTTCTCTATCCTGAAAAGGATCTTTTGACATAGCGGTTCCTCCGATGTCATTTAATATTTATTTCCACCGGCGATCTGGACAAGATGATCTCATAAAGTGGTGTATTTCCTTCGACCAGATCTGCCAACGTATAGCTATCCAGCTCCTGCAAAAATCGCTGCACCGCATCATGTAACGCCTGCTTCAGACGACAGGCTGGCGTGATGGAACAGGACGCACAATCCACTAATTGTAGTGGTTCCATCTGACGTACCACATCGCCAATGACAATCTGACGAGCTGGCATACCCAGACGAATGCCCCCGTTTTTACCACGCGTTGCGGCGACATAGCCCGCCCGGCTCAGCTGATTGATGATTTTGACCATATGATTACGGGACAAACCATAAGTGTTCGTCACTTCCGTAATATTGGTCTGCTGACCTTCCGGCAACGATGCCAGATAAATCAGTGCCCGTAAGCCATAATCAGTAAAACTCGTGAGCTGCACAGTAACCTCAGTGAACCTTCAGGCGCGGCATGACCTTATTCGCCCTGTGATTGATGCCAGGATTAAATCGGATCGCCATTCGATTAGCTACGATGATAAACCAGAGTCTGTCTGGCCGTGCGCTTTTTTAAGCCAGCAGAAGGTTTGACAAGCGAAGGGAGGTTAAGTGGCATCAAAGAATGGAAAAACAAGGGCCGGACAGCGTCCGGCCTGAATGATTACGCGTCGAACGGGTCGCGCAGAATCATTGTTTCACTACGATCAGGGCCGGTTGAGATGATATCAATCGGCACACCCGTTACCTCTTCCACACGCTTGATGTAGTCACGCGCAGCCTGAGGCAAACCTTCCAGCGTCTTGACGCCAAACGTTGTCTCGCTCCAGCCTGGCAGGGTTTCGTAGATCGGCTCAATGCCTTCCCAGTTCTCTGCCGCCAGTGGCGTGGTGGTCACTTCGCGGCCATCAGGCATACGATAAGCCACACAGATCTTCACCTCTTTCAGGCCATCCAGCACGTCCAGCTTGGTCATGCAGAAACCTGACAGGGAGTTGATCTGGACCGCGCGGCGAACCGCCACCGCATCCAGCCAGCCGGTACGACGACGACGACCGGTGGTCGCACCAAACTCATTACCCTGCGCACAGAGGAATTCGCCGGTTTCATCGAACAGCTCGGTCGGGAACGGGCCTGCGCCAACGCGGGTTGAGTAAGCTTTCACAATACCCAGCACGTAGTCGACATAACGCGGGCCAATACCTGAACCTGTTGCGACGCCACCTGCGGTGGTGTTGGATGAGGTCACGTACGGATAGGTACCGTGATCGATATCCAGCAATGTACCCTGCGCGCCTTCGAACATAATCAGATCGCCACGCTTACGCGCGACATCCAGCAGTTCAGAGACGTCAACCACCATGCCAGTGAGGATGTCAGCGACTTCCATCACATCATTCAGCACTTTATCGAAATCGACAGCTGGCTCTTTGTAGTACTCCACCAGCTGGAAGTTGTAGAAATCGACGACTTCTTTCAGCTTGGCAGCAAAGGTTTCTTTGTTAAAAAGGTCGCTGACGCGCAGTGCACGGCGAGCGACTTTATCTTCATAAGCAGGGCCGATGCCACGTCCGGTAGTACCAATCGCTTTGGCACCACGGGCACGTTCACGTGCCATATCCATCGCAACGTGATATTGCAGGATCAATGGACAGGCTTCAGAAATCAGCAGACGTTCACGTACCGGAATCCCGCGCGCTTCCAGGCCTTTCATCTCTTTCATTAAGGCTTCAGGAGAGAGCACTACGCCGTTACCAATGATGCTGGTGACGTTATCGCGCAGAATGCCAGAAGGGATCAGGTGGAGAACGGTTTTTTCACCGTTGATGACAAGCGTGTGGCCCGCATTGTGGCCGCCTTGATAACGCACAACGTAATTCGCGCGCTCAGTCAGAAGGTCTACAATCTTACCTTTACCTTCGTCACCCCATTGGGTGCCCAGTACGACGACGTTCTTACCCATTTCTCAAAATCACCGATTGCTTAAAAAAGGATTCTACCATCTGATCCCATGGTTTTCAGCACTTTTAGCATACGATTGCGCGCTTTTTTGCCTGAGTTTTGATCACTACAACATGTTGGGGATAATGGCGCGACGAGGCACAATTTAGCCGGTCTGAATCTGGGTTCAGAGGTTGCCGCGCAGGCTGAGCATGCAGTAAATCACCATGCCAGCCACCACCAGTCCTCCACCAAAGCGGTGCAGCAGGCGATCGGGTAAGCGGGTCATCGTCAGGATCATGCGTCGCCAGGCGCGCGGCATAAACATCGGTCCCAACCCTTCCAGCACTAATACCAGCGCCAGCGCCATCCAGATGCTTGTTTTCATTCTGATACCCAAAAAAAAGGGCCGACAACATTGTCGGCCCACAGGTTATATCAGTTCTTAACGGGTCGCGTTAGAGGGCGCCTTCATATATCGGAAGAAGTCGCTATCCGGGCTTAACACCATCACATCCTGATCGCTATTGAAGCTGTTTTCATAGGCACGCAGGCTACGAATAAAGGCGTAGAAGTCCGGATCTTTGCTGAACGAATCGGCAAACAACCGCGCCGTTTCCGCATCACCGTCACCGCGTGTAATCAGCGCTTCACGCTGGGCTTCAGCCAGAGTACGGGTGACCTGGTAATCGGCCTGAGCACGCAGTTTTTCTGCCTCTTCCTGACCCTGCGAACGCTGGCTACGTGCTACTGCTTCACGCTCAGCACGCATACGGTTGAAGATCGCATCGGACACTTCGGTCGGCAGGTTGATCTGCTTGATACGCACATCCATTACCTGAATACCTAATGCCGCCATACTGTTCGGATTCGGTGCTGGCTCGCTGCTGTTGGTTTCACGCTCGACACGGGCCGCTGCGCTGGCAATGGCGTCATCCGCCGCAGGAGTTGCGATTTCATCATCGCTGCCTGCTGAACCGGTGTTCAGCGCGTCACGTACATCAGTCGTCAGGCGACCACGTGAGTCCGTTACGATATCTTTCACATCCAGACGACCCATTTCAGAACGTAAGCGGTCACTGAACTTACGTTTCAGCAGCACTTCCGCCTGAGAGACATCACCGCCACCCGTCGCCAGGTAGTAGCGACTGAAGTCGCTGATACGCCACTTAATGTAGGAGTCCACGATCAGATCTTTCTTCTCTTTAGTGACGAAGCGATCGGCCTGGTTATCCATGGTCTGAATGCGTGCATCCAGCGTTTTAACCGTTTCCAGGAATGGGATCTTAAAATGCAGTCCCGGCGCGAATACCTGCGGTTTGTTTTCGCCATCGCGCAGGACTTTACCGAAGCGCAGAACAATGCCTCGCTCACCTTCCTGCACCACAAACAGCGACGCATAGAGCGCCACCAGCACGATAATGATCAAAAATACTATTGGCTTACGCATCGATTACTCTCTCCCTTCGCGCTGGCTGTCGCTGCGCTGAGCATTTGCCCGACGCTGATCCATGATGTTGTCCGGACTGTATGACGACGTGTCATTGCGGCTGGCGCTGCGATCGGACATAGCCGGCAGCGAAGAACTGTTACTGCCCTTCTGGCCGCTCTGACCCGGTGCAGCCTGCGTGCCACGCATCAGTTGATCCAGCGGCAGCACCATCAGGTTGTTACCCCGATCGTTAACCAGGACTTTGCGGGTATGGCTCAGCACACGCTCCATGGTTTCGATATAAAGACGCTCTTTGGTGATTTCAGGTGCGGCTTTATATTCCGGCAGAATCTTGGCGAAACGCGCCACTTCACCCTGCGCTTCCAGAACGGTACGCTCTTTGTACGCGCGCGCCTCTTCCAGAATACGTTGCGCCCTACCGTTAGCACGAGGCTGAACTTCGTTGGCGTAAGCTTCTGCTTCACGGACGTACTGCTCACGGTTTTCACGTGCAGCAATCGCGTCATCAAACGCAGACTTAACCTCTTCCGGCGGACGGGCAGCCTGGAAGTTGACGTCCACTACCGCGACACCCATGTTGTAAGGACGAATTGTCTCGTCGATTTCACGCTGGGTTTCGCTACGCACCACGGTACGGCCTTCAGTCAGAATGCGGTCCATGGTAGAGCGACCAATAACACCACGCAGCGCGCTGTCAGTCGCCTGACGCAGGCTGTCATCTGCGCTGGTTACAGCATAGAGATAACGTTCAGGATCGGTCACGCGGTACTGCACGTTCATTTCGACGCGCACAACGTTCTCATCCGAGGTCAGCATGACGCCAGAAGCGGCCAGTTCACGCACCGATTCAACGTTAACCGCACGCACCTGATCAATGAACGTCGGCTTCCAGTTCAGACCCGGTTCGACCAGGTGACTGAACTTACCGAAGCGCGTCACCACGCCACGTTCTGCTTCCTTGATAGTGTAGAAACCGCTTGCAGCCCAGATGACTACAGCAGCAACAGCCACGATGCCAACAATTTTGCCACCGCTGCCGGAGCCGCGCTGACCGTTGTCGCTCTGTTTGCCACCGCCCAGTCCACCAAGCTTCTTGCTCAGCTTACGGAAGATATCATCCAGATCAGGAGGCCCGGATTCCCGTCCTCCCTTATTCCCCCCAGAGTTGCCGCCTTGATTATTGCTGCTTCCCCACGGGTCGCGGTCCTGTCCGTTATTTCCGGGCTGATTCCACGCCATGTTTCTACTCCATTTATTGTAATTACGATTTTTACCCTTCATCTTTCGGATTGCAGCGGTGTTGGCTGCCTTCGCTTACCCCAGTCACTTACCTACGTAAGCTCCCGGGGATTCACTCAGTTGCCGCCTTGCTGAAATCCGAAATACTCCGGTAAATCCTGCGTATTAGGGCATGCAACGAAAATGCGACAATCTTCAATTTTTAAGGTAAATGCGTTGGGCAATATCAAACAATGTAACTGGTCAGCGACGGTTCCTGCTTACATAAACGCATCCACTCAATGATGGGCATACGTATCTGCAATCCTACACTGCCGTCTTCTTCATTCCACTCTTTCTCAATCGCCTGCAACTGATAGAAACGGCTGCGAAGACGCCCCGCTTCCGGTGGCAGACGTAACGCGTGCTGGGCAATTTCACCCGCAAGACGCTCTGAAAGCGCCTGCCATAACAACGGAACGCCAACACCGGTCTGGGCGGAAAGCCAGACACGAATCGGCAGATTCTCTTCGTTACGATCGATACGCGGTTCGAATCCGTCGAGCATATCGATTTTATTCATCACCAGTAACGTCGGGATTTCGTCTGCTTCAATCTCTTCCAGTACGGCATCCACGGCTGCGATATTTTCTGTGACGCGCAGGTCAGCGCCATCGATCACGTGCATTAACAGCGTCGCCTGACGTGTCTCCTGCAGCGTGGCTTTAAAAGCGGCAACCAGATCGTGAGGAAGATGGCGAATAAAGCCGACCGTATCCGCCAGCACCACGTCCCCGACATCGGCAACATTCAGACGACGCAGTGTGGGATCGAGTGTCGCAAACAGCTGGTCTGCGGCAAAGACGTTGGCAGAGGTCATGGCGTTAAAGAGGGTCGATTTACCGGCGTTGGTGTACCCCACCAGCGAAACCGTTGGCACGTCCGCTTTTGCACGAGACTGACGTCCCTGCTCACGCTGTTTCTCAACCCGCTCAAGACGAGACAAAATCTGGCTGATACGTCCGCGCAACAGGCGACGGTCTGTTTCTAACTGCGTTTCACCCGGACCACGTAAACCGATCCCGCCTTTCTGGCGTTCAAGGTGAGTCCAGCCGCGTACCAGACGTGTCGCAAGGTGGCGTAGCTGTGCCAGCTCAACCTGCAATTTACCTTCGTGGGTACGTGCGCGTTGGGCAAAGATATCCAGGATTAAACCGGTGCGATCAATGACCCGGCATTCGCACAGGCGCTCGAGGTTTCTTTCCTGAGCGGGCGTAAGGGCATGATCGAATAATACGACCGATGCTCCAGTTGTTTTTACCGCATCGGCAATTTCAACGGCCTTTCCTTCACCGACAAAATACTTGGGATGTGGCGCTTTACGGCTGCCAGTAACCACTTGCAGCGCCTCAACGCCAGCAGAAGAGACCAGGGTTTCGAACTCCTGCAAATCTTCTACTTCTTTGTCTTGGGAGAACCAGATGTGTACCAGTACGGCCTGCTCACCGGCTTCATAACGGTCAAACAAGCTATAACCTCGCTAAATAAAAGACCAGGACGGAAAACCTTTGTTCTCCGTTCCTGGCTGTACGGTGACGCGTTATTCTGCGTTATCACCGTCTTGTTGTGGCTGTGGCTGTGCAGTCGTGTTGCTGCCGCCATGATGGTAATTGTTGCTGCCGCCACCGGTATTATTGCTATGGTGAGAAACCGGGCGCGAAGGAACAACGGTAGAAATGGCGTGCTTATAAACCATCTGACTTACCGTGTTTTTCAACAAAATTACGAACTGATCAAATGACTCAATCTGACCCTGCAGCTTAATACCGTTAACCAGATAAATCGAAACCGGAACACGTTCACGACGCAGTGCGTTCAAAAACGGGTCTTGTAATGATTGCCCCTTAGCCATTCTATCTTTTCCTTATATGCTTGTTGTTTGTTGCTAGTAGAACCTATGGTTCGAAAAAACTGCGTAAAAATTTGCGCACGATAACCCATCAATTGTACACAATCACCCATGCTTCGCACTAAGAACCTGTAACACTGTATCACGCGCCAGCCGGGGCTCGTCACTGTCAAGCCAGTGAACATTTTCCCAACCGCGTAACCAGGTCATCTGCCGCTTAGCAAGCTGCCGGGTTGCGCAAATTCCCCGATAAACCATCTCGCTGTAATCGATTTCGCCCGATAAATAAGACCACATCTGACGATAGCCGACACAACGAATGGAAGGCATGTCCGTATGCAAATCACCTCGTGCAAAAAGGGCCCGAGACTCCGCTTCAAATCCTGACGCCAACATCTGCTCAAAACGCAACGCGATGCGCTGATGCAGCAATTCACGGCTCGCGGGGGCGATGGCAAACTGGTGCACGTCGTAGGGTAACGCTTCACCGGATGTTTTTGTCAGTTCCGTTAAAGTTTTACCCGAAATAAAAAAAACTTCCAGTGCTCGCGAAAGTCTCTGCGGATCATTCGGATGAATACGACTGCCGGCAACCGGGTCGATTTCACACAGCTGGCGGTGTAAAGCATCCCAGCCTTTTTCACGCGCCGTTTGCTCTATCTGCTGACGAACGTCGGGATCGGCCGAGGGCAACGGCGACAATCCTTCAAGTAACGCCTTGAAGTAGAGCATGGTTCCACCAACAAGCAACGGTATTCGTCCGGCTTCAACGATTTCCGCCATTTCTGCTAAAGCATCCCGCCGGAACTCCGCTGCCGAATAGGCTTCGGCGGGATCGCGGATGTCGAGCAGACGATGGGGCGCCACTGCTAACTCCTCAGCCGACGGTTTCGCCGTGCCAATATCCATCTGACGATAGATTAAGGCAGAATCAACGCTGATTAGTTCAACTGGTAACTGCTTACGCAACTCAATGGCTAAAGCAGTCTTGCCAGAAGCCGTGGGTCCCATCAAAAAAATAGCCTTTGGCCGGCCAGCCTGGTTTAGTTCACTCATGCTTCAACGCGTTAACCGCGCTCTCAATCTCTATGGGCTGTAATAAGCCTGAAGGCGGCGATTTCAGCAGCTGTGGGCAAAGCCGTTCAAGCTCTGCCAGCAGGTTGATCGCCTGTGAGTGATTCCAGTCGGAGAACTCTGTTTCCTGACGCCGCGCCAGCCACTGGGCCAGTTGCGTCGCAGAGTTATCCTGCTGCCGGGCGAGATAGCCTAACAGCTCAGGAATCAAGATTTGTAAATTTTGTGTTCGTAACGGTAAAGGCACCGCGCGCAGGGTCACGTGGTCGCCGTCGCTCTGGAGATCGATACCCATCTGATTGAGCAGGCTGCTATTTTCTTTCGCTGCTTGTCGTTCATCCAGGGCGATTTTCAGCCGTACCGGAATGAGCAGCGGCTGCGGTTTAAGTCCCTCTTCACCCGGTTCAAGCTGCGCCTGTTTCAGCCAGCGCGCCGCAACCGGCAGCGCCATCAGCATTAACTTCTGTTCCTGCTCCAGCAGCGCATAGTGATTGTGCAACACCGTCAGCACCCGACCAAAACTCTGTGCATGCGCGGCCAGCGGCGAGGGCCTGTCGGCCAGAGGCGTTGCCGGCTCGCGGGCTTTAAGTGGCGGTGTGGCGCTGACGGGGGTTTTCAGAAGCTGCTGATAAACCGCGCCTTCACGCTGACGATAAACATTCTCTTTGTTCTGCCAGGCGGGTGCCGCTGCGGGCTGCGTTTCACGCGCGGGCGCTGAGGGTTTTCGCTCACTGGCGGACGCCGCAGGCTGGGCAAAATGATTTCCCCCGGCCGCCTGACGATTTTCTGGCTGCCAGCGCGGCGCGGGTTCTTCGGCCTGCAGCGCGGGCAAGGTGGTTGACGCCATCGCCTGAAGGGCGCTGACCACTCCCTGATAAATAAAATCATGCACCAGGCGTGACTGATGAAAACGCACTTCATGCTTTGCCGGGTGAACGTTGACATCCACCTGATGCGGATCGATCTCCAGATAGAGCACGTAAGCGGGCTGCTGGTCATCCTGAAGCTGGGTCTGAAACGCCTGGCGGATAGCGTGGTTGATCAGCTTGTCACGCATCATACGGCCATTGACGTAGCAATATTGCAGATCGGTGACCTGACGCGAACCGGCCGGATCGGCGACCCAGCCGCGCAGCGAGAGGTCGTCATGCTGCCAGTCGATTCGCAGCGCATGCTGCATAAAGGTAGTGCCGCAGATCGCCGCCAGACGCCGTTCGCGCTGGCTCTCCTCGCTGACGGCCCGATACTGGCGCATCATCTTGCCGTTGTGGCTCAGCGAAATCGCAACGTCAAAACGCGCCAGTGCAATACGACGGATCACTTCGTCGATATGACCGAACTCGGTTTTCTCAGTGCGCATGAATTTACGGCGTGCCGGAGTGTTGTAAAAGAGATCCAGCACTTCCAGCGTGGTACCACAGGGATGCGCCGCCGGTTTAACCGCCACCGTCATATCACGCCCTTCCGCATAAGCCTGCCAGGCTTCGGTTTGATCGGCGGTCCGTGAGGTTAAGGTCAGGCGAGAGACAGAACTGATACTGGCCAGCGCTTCACCACGAAAACCCAGGCTCATAATTGCTTCCAGGTCATCGAGTGAGGCTATTTTACTGGTGGCGTGTCGGGCCAGCGCCATCGACAGCTCACTTTTCACGATACCGCAGCCGTTATCACGGATGCGGATGAGCTTTGCGCCGCCCTTTTCAATATCCACGTCAATGCGTGTTGCGCCCGCATCCAGGCTGTTCTCCACCAGCTCTTTGACAACCGATGCAGGACGCTCAACCACTTCACCCGCCGCAATCTGGTTTGCCAGCTGGGGCGGTAAAATTTGAATCGGCATGGTTTTCCTTTTAGCTGGCAGCCCGGCACAACGGCCGGGCAAACAATCAGGATGCAGGAATTTTCAGGTTCTGCCCCAACATGACGTTGGTCGACTTCAGGTTATTGGTCTGCATTATCGCTTTTGGGCTGACGCCGTAGTGGGCGGCAATGCCGGTCAGCGAATCACCGACCACAACTTTATGGCGCACCATACCGCGTGGCGCGGCGCGCGTGGTCCGACTGGCAGACGCACTGGCCGGAACTTTCAGCCGCTGTCCGACCCAGACCACATCCCGTTTCAGCGTGTTCATTTCACGCAGGGTGTCCATGCTGACGCCATACTTCGCGGCAATGCCGGAGAGTGTCTCACCTCGCGCCACCGTATGACGCTGGGTGACACCAGTATACTGCGTCACGCCGGTCGCCGGATTACTGGCTACGCTGACCACTGGCGACGAGCCCAGCGGCCGGTTTTCCTCCTTTGGGATGGATTGTAGCGGGTGCGCCAGGAAATAAGTGCGCAGACCTCTGTAGATCGACTGCGCAATCTTATCCTGGTGTGCGCTACTGCCAAGCAGTCGCTCCTCCGAGGAATTACTGATAAAGCCGGTTTCCACCAGCAAAGAAGGAATATCCGGTGAACGCAGCACGCCAAGGCTGGCATGCTCAGGCAGACGCTTATGCAGCGACGTTACGCTGCGCAGCTGCTGCAATACTTTCTGGGCGATGTCATAACCAACACGCTGCGAGTGACCAAACTGCAGGTCAAGTACCGCCTGGCTGAGGTAAGGGTCGGCCTGACTGTTCGCCAGCAGGTCCCCTGCGCCGCCCAGCAGCTCAGACTGTTTCTCTTTCTGCTCGAGCCAGTTAGCCATCTCGTTATTCGCGCGACGGTTGGATAATACCCAGACCGATGCACCGGTCGCCGCATGACTCGGCGCGGCGTCAGCGTGAATCGACACCAGTACATTGGCATTGGCTTTACGCGCCACATCGGAGCGGCCCATGACTGAGATAAAATAGTCGCCATCACGCGTCAGCACGCCTTTGAACATCGGATCGTTGTTCAGCAGCACCCGCAGTTTACGGGCAATCGCAATCGTGACGTTCTTCTCTTTTAGTCCGCGTTGCCCGATAGCGCCCGGATCCTGGCCGCCATGTCCGGCATCAATCGCCACAATCACGGTGTCATTCTGGCTGATCGCACGACCAGGACGCACGGTGCTGGCGGTGCTGGTCACGGACGTCACTGGATTGGAATTAAACGGGTTAATCGCGTCGGCACTCTGGGTTGGCACAGGCCTCGGGGCCGAGACCGGCGCAGGCACACTGCGCGTAATAGCAGGCGCCTTACCGGTAATGGTGAAGACCACGCTGTAGCTGTTGCCATTGCGCTGGGTGGCCGCCCGGGTTTTCCCCGCCTGTGTCAGTTCAAACACCAGCCGCACGCTCTGTTTATCTTTAGGCGTGCTGGTACGAATCCGCTTTACGATATTTTCGCCGCTGAAGTTAAGCGGTAACCCCTGAACCACGCCGCTCTGGCGCACATCAAGCACGACACGATTTGGGTTGTGCAGAGGGAAGAACGCATAGACCGGCTGTCCGGCAAAGTTCAGGGTGATGGTGGCCTGACTGTCGCCATTGGCCACTTTGATATCGGACAGGGTGGCGGCAAAAAGGGGCGTACAGACCAGCAGCAACAAGGATACGAGCGCTATTTTCATCCGTGATATCATGCCTGATCCCTGCCCTGATCAACGTGTTCAAGCGATTGCTGTCCCGACGGGGATTGTGCCGTCAGCTCCGCTTCACGCGCCTCACCCACATAACGCAGCGTTAAGGTGAGATCGGGCGACGGCAGAAAACCGGCTCCCTGCTGCGGCCATTCCACCAGACAGATGGCATCGCCGCTGAAGTAGTCACGGATACCCATGAACTCAAGCTCTTCGGGATCGGCAAGGCGATAGAGATCGAAGTGATAGAGCGTACGGTCGTTCAGCGTGTAAGGCTCAACAAGGGTGTAAGTGGGACTTTTCACGTTGCCCTGATGGCCCAGCGCCTGCAGAAAGCCGCGGCTGAAGGTGGTTTTACCCGCCCCCAGATCGCCATAGAGATAAATCACTGCCGCGCTGCCACAGGCGCGCGCCAGCTGAGCGCCCAAACTGAGCGTAGCCGCCTCATCGGGCAAAGAGATAACACAGGTCTTCATGCTTCTTTATTCATCTCAGGATTAACAAACTGCCACAGCAGATCCAGTAAATCAGTTGCGAGCATACCGCGTGTACCGCGTTCTGCAGCCACGGCATCGGCCGCTGCACCATGAGCCACGCATCCAGCACAGGCCGCATCAAACAGCGTCAGTTTCTGACCCACCAGCGAGGCGATAATACCACTCAGGAGATCGCCCATACCGCCAGAGGCCATACCGGCATTGCCCACATCCGCAAAGGCCATTTCGCCCTGCTCGCTGGCAATCAGCGTACCGGCACCTTTCAAAACCACCACGCCACCATAACGCTGCGCCAATGTTTGCGCTGCATGTAAGCGGTCACTCTCAATTTCACTGGTCTCGATATTCAGCAAACGCGCCGCTTCGCCAGGATGCGGCGTAATAATGCGATTCTGACGTTTCTCAGCACTGATTGCCAGCAGGTTAAGCGCATCCGCGTCCCAAAGCATCGGCTTTTCACTGCCCGCGACCTGCTTTAGCGCTCGCTTTCCCCATTCCCGCTGACCCAGACCAGGCCCAATCGCGATAACATCGGCCCACTCCAGCGCCTGCGTCAGCCGTTCATCAGTCAGTTCATCGACCATAACTTCGGGTCGGGCGGTAAGAATCGGAATAATATTATCTTTGTGAGTAAGTACTCGCACTAACCCACTGCCGCTGCGTAGCGCAGCCTCTGCGGTCATTCGCACTGCGCCAGCGGTACCGGCATCGCCCCCGACGACCAGCAGCCGGCCGTGACTTCCCTTGTGCGAGGTCGGTTTACGCGGTTTTAGCCAGCGGGTTAATGCGCTGGCATCGTATCGCGCGATGGGCGCCGCTTCGCCCGCCAGAAAAGCGGCAAGGCCGAGATCGGCATAGTAAAGCTTTCCGATATAGTCTCGCGCCTTGCCGGTGATCTGACCCGGTTTCAGTGCGACCACACTTAGCGTATGACTGGCATTAATCACCTCGCCTGGCGCAGTGCCGTTGCGGGCGGATAAGCCGGAAGGCATATCGATGGCGAGTATCGGTGCTGCATGGGCATTTGCCTGCTGGATCAGGGTGGCATAGGGTTCTTTGGGCGCACGATTGCTGCCGGTTCCCAGCAGCGCATCGACAATCACATCGATCTGCTCTGGCCAGGCTGCATCGGCTGCATGAATTTCACCGCCCGCATCCAGCCATGTCTCCCGCGCACGCTGCGCCTCTTCCGGCAATGCTTTTTCACTTTCGCACGCCAGCAGCGTAACGGTTTTCCCAGCCGCCTGCCCCAGCCGCGCCAGCACGTAGCCATCGCCACCATTGTTGCCGTGACCGCACAGAATCAGCCAGTGGCTGGCCTCAGGCCAGTGCGCATTCAGATGCTCGTAAGCGGCCTGTCCGGCACGCAGCATTAGTTCATACAGCGTAATCCCAAGCGTATCGGCTCCCTGTTGCTCAAGCTGCGCCACGGCCTGCGCAGGCCAGACAGAATATGGTAAACTTCGGCTGTTTTTCTTCGAATCCTGGTCACTCATGTCATACCCTCTCGATCTTCATCAGCTCGCACAACAGATTAAACAGTGGGGATTGGATCTCGGCTTTCAGCAGGTCGGCATCACCGATACCGATCTCAGTGCAGAAGAGCCGCGCCTGCAGGCGTGGCTGGACAAGCAGTATCATGGCGAGATGGAGTGGATGGCGCGACACGGCATGATGCGGGCGCGCCCTCATGAGCTGCTACCCGGCACGCTGCGCGTCATCAGCGTTCGCATGAACTACCTTCCGGCCAAAGCTGCCTTTGCCAGCACGCTGAAAAATCCCCAACTGGGCTATGTCAGCCGTTATGCATTAGGTCGTGATTACCACAAAGTATTACGCAATCGACTGAAAAAGCTCGGAGAAATGATCCAGCAGCACTGTGGCGAGTTGAATTTCCGACCGTTTGTGGATTCAGCACCGCTGCTTGAGCGACCGCTGGCGGCCAAAGCGGGACTCGGCTGGACTGGCAAACATTCGCTGATACTGAACCGGGAAGCCGGCTCCTGGTTTTTCCTTGGCGAACTGCTGATCGATATTCCGCTGCCGTTAGATACCCCGCAGGAGGAGCAGTGTGGTCGCTGTGTCGCCTGCATGACCATCTGCCCCACCAGCGCTATCGTTGAGCCTTACGTCGTCGATGCCCGGCGCTGTATCTCCTATCTCACCATTGAGCTGGAAGGTGCTATCCCGGAAGAGTTTCGTCCGCTGATGGGCAACCGGATTTATGGCTGTGATGACTGCCAGCTCATATGTCCGTGGAATCGCTATGGACAACTCAGTGACGAAAGTGACTTTTCACCGCGAGCCGCGTTACATGCGCCGGAGCTGGTCGATCTGTTTCAGTGGGATGAAGCAAAGTTTTTACGCATCACTGAAGGTTCAGCGATTCGCCGCATTGGTCATTTACGCTGGCTGCGTAATATTGCCGTCGCGCTGGGTAATGCACCCTGGTCACCCGAAGTTGTTCAGGTGCTGGAACAGCGACTGGGTGAGAGCGAACTACTGGATGAACATATTCTGTGGGCAATTACGCAGCAGCAGCAGAAACGCAAGCAACTCGTGGTTGAAGTGCAGCCTGCCCAGCAGAAGCGGCTAGTCCGTGCAGTAGAGAAGGGTTTGCCGCGTGATGCGTGATTGACCAGCCCTGGCGCATATTATCGTTTTCCACATGCTGTGAATAAAAATAAAAAGCTGTTGTCATTCAACTGCAACAACGCTGATTTTACTGCGAAATAACAAATTGAAATATTTTCATGGATATAAATATCAACAGCTTATGTAAAAGTTGTGTTTATTTAATAATGAGGCTATCGCTTCGGTTAAAGAACAAGGCTGTGGATAACTCTGTTCAAAAACAATTTACAGATCGCCGTAACGGGCGCAGATGATGGGGTATCGTGCTGTGGATAACCTTCAGGAAACAATCAAAAATCACGCAACCTAAACTGCCGTAAAACGGACTGATACAGGGGTGATGTTAAAACTGGAGCGGGAAACGAGACTCGAACTCGCGACCCCGACCTTGGCAAGGTCGTGCTCTACCAACTGAGCTATTCCCGC